>JBLHGI010000057.1:0-22204 GCA_047616505.1 Planctomycetota bacterium | reverse complement strand
ACAGGACACACCCGGTTTTGAACCAACCGAAGGGCATCAACAACAGGACACGCCCGGTTTTGAACCAACCGAAGGGCACGAAGATCAGGACACGCCGGGGTTTGAACCGCAAAAAGTAGAGGGGAAAAAGAGCAAAATCGGTAAGAAAAGAAAAAAAAGAGAACTTACTCCTCCAGAGAGCAAAATAGGCCGCAGAAAAGACGCGGGCAAAGATGAGCCCACCGATGCAGACAAACCATCCCGTCCGAGCGCGAGCGAGCGCATGGCCAATGCAAAAGAAGAGCTTGAACGTCGCAAAAAGACTAGAGAAGCCCAGCTGAAAGCACGCGAAGAAGAAACAGAAAAGACAGAAGATGAGACAGCCAATAGCGAAGAGCTATTAGCCAATCTGACTCACCATATTGAGTTAATCGATTTGGAGAAAAAACTCGGTATCCAAATCATACCAGAAGACCGGCTGCGCCTAGACCGCCAGTTGGTCAAGAAATTGCGCGAACCTTGCATACAAGCTCTGCTGACCAACGCCAAAGATGAAGGCTTATCTCTCGTTATGCTCCCCCGCCTCTTTCGCTTTATCCGCGAGGGACAACTCTTCAAAGTTACGGGAGCCAACCTATTGCGCGCCTATCCACAGCTCTTTGAAAATATACAGCAGGTAGCACTCAAATTACGCACAGAACCGTTCTTCGTGCAGGAGTCTCCCGAGCTCGATTGGGTATTTATCACTACCGAGATTTTGCCCGAATCCCGCGACCGAACGTATATGCAACAGAAGCAGGCTCTAAAACAGCACGCGCACAACCAGCAGGCCAACGAGCGGCGCGTGCGGCGACGCAACCTCATCGACGCACTCTATGACCTGATCGCAGTCAACGCGGCGGCCAACGTCAACATGCTTAGCTCGACCGTCGACTTGACCGAATCCCGCATCGGGCGGCAAAACCTCGCCTTTATCAACTTCGGCGAAAACGGGATCCGCATCAGCGATATCGCCCGCCAACAAACTCATCCTCAACTCGGCGTCTGCCCTAGCTGGTAGCAACGAGTTGGATCCGCACGCGCCCCCCCGTTGAGCCACTCCGTTGCGATGGCGACATTGAAACCGGACTCATTTAACTATCTCCCGCCATAGGCAGTCCTACAGCCGGGCGAAAAGTCGGAAAATACGCGTAGTCATCCATTGTGATTCGCCTGCCAGCGCGCGCCCACTCGACGCCGAGTTCCGAAAAGAGCGCCGCCTCTTGCCACGCCTTCATGACCAACGCCGTCATACCTTCGACGGCAATGCGCCCGCCCTCTTCAACCCGCTGCAACTCCTGCGGCAGCGGGTGTATTGGCGAAGATTCGAAAGTGCCGCAAACACAAAGAGTTTGGGCCCGGGTAAGTGCCAACGGACAGAGTAAATCGCCTTGTCCAGCAATCGCCTTTACCACGTTTTCCAGTACCAACGGCCCCGCATCGGCGCTCTTCCATTCTTCTGTTTCTCCATCGGTATAACGCACCTGGGCTCCCCCGAAATAATCCAGTTCCACTTCCCCCTTGTCGCCGCGGACGACAAAGATCGGATGCACCGTCTCCTCCGTGCAGTGACTGACGGCAAAGAATAGATTGACTCCCTCGTCCGTCTCTGCGCGCAGCGCCACCGTATCCGCTGATTCTATCGCGTTGGCGCGGTAAAGTTCGGCCTGTACTGCCAATGGCTGTAGCGCCTTGCCCTCCTGCGCACTAGCCATGATACACATTATATTAACGGCGTGAGCCAAGGCATTATTGTGCGGACTGTCCAATACCCAAGTATCCCCCACTGCTAATTGTCCCGCCCAACCATTGCGCCCATAATAGGACGGATCGCGCGGCCAACAGCCAAAAGCGCGCACCTCTTTAATGCGTCCCAACTTTCCCGAGCAGACCAGCTCTTTAACCCGCAGATAGTCGGGGCTATAGGCGTGCTGATAACCTACGGCACAAAAACCGTTGCTCTTAGCCTCGACCGCCAACATCGCATCGACGTCTTGTATGCTACCGGCCGCCGGTTTTTCGACGAGCACATTACAATCAGCCTCAAGCGCTGCAATGGCCATAGGACGATGCAATGGAATACCCGTAGGGATGCACACCACATCGATCTCTTCGCGCGCCTGTGCCAACATCTCGCGCAAGCTAGCAAAGACGTGGACACCGCGCCCTTCCAAGTCTTTTAAATCGTCTGCATAGGCCGCTTGATCCGCAGCTATGGCCACTTGTGCCACCTGACGTCCCAGCCCCGCTTCTTCGACACTTTGTACATACTGATGGTGGGTGCGGGCAAAACCGCCCATGCCCACTACGGCAATTCTAGGTATTCCCATTTCGTTATCCCCTTGATCAAGCGGCAGGAAAATCGCTGGAATGCACGGCGGCAGCACGCGCCAATTCCTCGCGGCTATAGGATGGCATAGATCCAGCCTCAGCCCCATCGCGCACTTCTGCCGGCGTTTTAGCCCCCGTCAATACGAGCGATATATTCGCATCGTCTAGTACCCAGCGCAGCGCCGCCTGCGGCATCGACTCAATCGGTGCACGCACTAGAAATGACAGGGCTTTAACTCGTTCTACTCGCGCCTCTACTTGTTCTCTACTATAGCGCGCATTGAGTGTTCCGGACGGAAAAATAGTATCGCGGCGCACCTGTCCCGAAAGAAACCCATTGGCCAAAGATTCGCGCGCCACTACGCCCACCCCCTCCTTGCCCAGATCCGCAATCAGTGTGGCCGCCTCGCGGTTGAGCAAGCTATAGACCACCTGTACTACATCGATCTTGCGCTCTTGTGCCCATGCTCTGGCCATATCCTGGGTGTCGGCAAACTTAGATATCGAATGGCCTATAAAGCGCACTTTGCCCTCCGTTTTTAGCGCCTCTAAAACTTGCCAGACATCATCGTTGATCTCTTCTGGGCCAAAAGGCGAATGAAAAAACAGCACATCGATATAATCCGTCCCCAAGCGCAGTAGGCTCTCTTCGACGGACTCACGCGCGTAGGCGCCATAGAAATTGGCCTTGTTCCCCTCTGTAGGTTTGCGTCCAAATTTGCTCGATACCACTACGTCGTGGCGAATGCCGCGCAATCCCTTGCCGAGAATCTCCTCTGCTATGCCGTCGCGTTCTTTGTTGCCATAGAGCGGCGCCGTATCAAAAAAATTTATACCCACCTCGCGCGCGGCGGCAATACTAGCGAGCGCCTCGCGCTCGTCGACATCGCCATAGACGGCAGAATTAAAAGCCCAAGTGCCCAAACCAACCACGCTGCACTCGAGCTGGGTGCGTCCCAGACTTCGATACTTCATATTGTTTTACAACTCCTCATATTGAATTGCCCTGCTCCAACTCTTATCTTCACCGCGTTTGCTTCCCATTTGATGTGCATGCGCGACGAGCGTCACCGACGGGACACGAAACCCAAATGACCGATACTGAACCTGTCCAATCTAGCTCCGGTGTAACTTTCCGCTCGCTATTGGCCGGCGCGCTGATTGCTTTCTGTATCAGCGTCGGAGCACCCTATGGCAATATGGTCTTGCGCGGTTCCTATTTGGCGCTCGACTTTAGCACGGCCGGCGCCATTTTTCTGTTCTTTCTCTTCGTTTTCATCATCCACACGCTACTTGGATTTATTCACCCCCGCCTGGCCTTCAGTCGCCCCGAACTCGTAGTCGTCTATATCATGGGTATCGTCGGCTGTTCTATTCCGACCATGGGCCTGACCGAATACCTACTGCCCATCATCAGCGGCGCGACCTATTACGCCAGCCCTGAAAACGAGTGGGCACAGCTAATACACCCCTATATACCCTCTTGGTTGGTGCCACAAGATTTTGAAGCCGTCAAATACTTTTATGAAGGGGCACCGCGCAACTACGACCTGCCCTGGGCCGTGTGGCTCAAACCCCTGGCCGCCTGGGTGCCGTTGATCTTGTCCATCTATTTCGCCATGATCTGTATTAGCGTCGTCTTGCGCCGTCAGTGGGTCGAACGCGAACGCCTGGCTTTCCCACTTGTGCAGGTTCCCATGGCCATGATCGAGGACGGCGAAGAACCCTCTATCCTCAAGCCCTTTTTCAAGAGCACCCTGATGTGGGTGGGGTTTGCCCTGCCATTTATCGTGGGTTCTATGCGCGCGTTGCACAATTACTATAACTTCATTCCCGGTGTCAATCTCGCAACGAGCATCCCGCTCTTCCGCAATACGACGTCTCTGCAAATCGCGCTTTCCTTTCCCATGCTGGGCTTTTCCTATTTCATCAACCTGGAGATCGCCTTCGCCATCTGGTTTTTTAATCTCTTGGCCCGCGTGCAGGAAGGCGTCTTTGGCGTCTTGGGTATTACGAGCAGCCAAAAACTCTATTACGCCGCCTCTTTCCCCGTACTCGCCCATCAGGGCATGGGCGCCATGTTGGTACTAGCCGTGCTGGGCCTATGGGCGGCGCGCTCCCACCTGTCTGACGTCTGGCGCAAGGCAGTCACGGGCGATCCAGACATCGACGACTCCGACGAAATGCTCTCTTACCGCACGTCCGTCTTGGGTTTGATTTTCAGCAATATTATCATTTTTGTCTGGCTGTGGATGGCGGGCATGGCCTGGTGGGTGCTGCCCATTTATTTAACGGCGATGTATCTGCTCTTTATCGCCGTCACACGCGTCGTCGCCGAGGGCGGTATCGCCGCGGCGCGGGCACCGCTGATTGCCTCCGACTTCGTAACCTCCAGCCTCGGCAATACCATCTTGGGGCCGCACACGCTCACCGCCCTCGGTTTCACCTTTGTCTGGGCCGCCGATATTCGCACCTACGTGCTCGCCTCCTGCGCCAATGGACTCAAACTAGCCGAAGATACCTTGGGCAAAAACAAGCGCAGCCTGTTCTGGGCCGTAGCCTTGGCCATCATCGTCAGCTTAGTCACCTCCATCGTCACCGTACTGCACCTGAGTTATGCCTATGGGGGTATCAACCTCAACGGCTGGTTCTTCGGCCCCGCGGGGGGACCGACCTATCCGTTCAACTTTATTAGCGGCCACCTCAACGATCCACAGGGCCCCAATACCATTGGCTGGATTTCTACTATTTCGGGCGGAGCGGTCATGGGAGCACTGATGCTGGCACGCCAGCACTTTCTATGGTGGCCCCTGCACCCGCTCGGTTTCGCAGTCAGCACGATTTCAATGACCAACTATATCTCTTTCAGCGTCTTTCTCGCCTGGCTTATTAAAAGTATCATCCTGCGCTACGGCGGTCCGGCCCTCTTCCAACGCGCACGCCCGTTTTTTTTGGGACTTATACTGGGGCAATTCGCCGTGGCCGGCGTCTGGCTCTTGATCGATTTTTTTACGGGGATGACGGACAATAATATTTATTGGGTCTAATAAGTAGCGCGCTCGTCTTTATTCGGTGTTCAACTAATACACCGCCCAATACCGCGAGCCCTCTATGCGTATCTTTCCTGCTGTTTGTATCGTACTCATTTTCTTCACAACCTCTATTGCCAGTGCGGACTTCACCTTTGGTATCGGCGGCAATATGCGCTATGGCGCGCGCGAAATTATCGAAAACATGGGGCTCCCTCTCGCCCCCGTGCAAATCGAACTAAACATGGGACACCCTATATCTCCTAAGTTCGACCTCGGCACACGCATCTTCTTTCGCAATAATAAAGCCGACGACCCCATAGGCTCCATATGGGCCGCCGGCCCCGAGCTCACCTATTATATGAGATCGTCCCCTGCTTCCTGGCGTCCCTATCTCGGCGTGGGCCTATTCTGGACACAAAATCACTCCAAAGACCCTTTAAACCACAGCACCACTACGGGCCATTCGCAGCAATGGCGTATAGGAACCCATGTTCAAAAAAACCATAACTCTAATTTTTTCATACAATTAACCTATCAATCAGACCGTATTGACTCCGCTCTCTACACACGCCAAAATTTCTCACTGGGCGCAGGCCTGAATTTCTATTTATCCCACTAAATTCCACCGACACATTATACCTTCTTGACAACGTTCAGCAGAAAGGATAGGCTTATTGGATAGTGAATATTATTGTATTAAGTACTTACCAGTAAAAAACTTATATACGCCCTGTGCCCCTTTTGAGCCACCCAGTTGCCAACACCTTGGCCCTGGCCCTGATACTCATGCCAGCCTTTGGCCCTAATCTGCGGCGCGACACCGGTCGCGACCTGGCCGCACTACGCCAGTCCGAGTGTGAATATCGTGGAATTACAGCCACTTACGACGAACTGACTCGCGCCTACATCCTCGCGACCTATAGCCA
The DNA here is from genome assembly GCA_047616505.1 of Planctomycetota bacterium. Classification (GTDB taxonomy): domain Bacteria; phylum Latescibacterota; class UBA2968; order UBA8231; family UBA8231. Next base: position 15,897 of record JBLHGI010000057.1, on the reverse strand, counting down.
AGGTCACCTTTTGCGCTGGCAAGCTCAACCCAGCCCGCAAAATCCCGACAGCGAAACGCTAGTAACCGCCATTTTCCGCGTCGAAACCGCTTTAGCAGACGACGAGCGTGCCTTTATCCGCTCTCTGCGCCAAGAAGCGCCGCCCCATGTGGGCATTACGTGGCGCTATAGCACGTTAGCCGCCACGCGCATCGCACCCGCCAACGATTATGCCCGCGATGCCCTCGAGACTTTTACCCACACCGTTAACGGTTTTATTGCCAGAATGGTCGTGGCAACGAGCAATATTGAATTGACCGAAGCACCTTTTCTTAACCCTGCAGCGGGTTTACGCGTCGATAAAGGGACTGCCCTCTTAGTAGAAGACCGGCGGCGCGACTGGGTTTTGGTCCGCCAACCATCGACAACCCTGCGCGGCTGGGTGGACTCAACTTTTCTGGAATCTGTAGAATAATGCCACCCGTTATAAAAATCCGCGATCTGACCAAAACATATGACATGGGCGCGACTCAAGTGCACGCGCTGAGCGGCCTCTCCCTCGATATAGCCGTCAATGAGTATGTCGCCATTATGGGTCCGTCTGGGTCGGGAAAATCAACGCTGCTCAATATCCTCGGCTGCCTGGACGTATCCAGTGCCGGCCTCTACGAACTCAATGGCCAAGTCGTCAGCGAGATGGACGACGACGAGCTAGCGCGCATCCGCAACCAGGAGATCGGCTTTGTCTTCCAGACCTTTAACCTGTTGCCACGCTCCGATGCACTCAACAATGTCGAATTACCCCTAGTCTATAGCAGCGTATCGCCAAGTGAACGACGTCAGCGTGCTCATCGCTCACTTGAAGCGGTCGGCTTGGGCGACCGCACGCATCATCGCCCAAACGAACTTTCCGGCGGCCAGCGCCAGCGCGTAGCCATCGCCCGCGCCTTGGTCAATGATCCTTCGATCATCCTCGCCGACGAACCAACGGGAGCCCTCGACTCGCGCACGGGCGAAGAAATTATGGAACTCTTTCGCCACCTGCATCAAGAGGGCAACACCATCATATTAGTCACACACGAAGAAGAGATCGCCCGCTATAGCCACCGCATCGTGCGCTTTCGCGATGGTGTCGTCGAAAAAGACGAGCCCGTAGCAGAAAAGATGCGCTCGTGAAATACGCCCTCTCCCTGCTCTTGGCCTATACGCTCATTTCCTGCAGCGAACTGCCACTAAACATCGAGACCTATACCGTCGAGCGCGGCGACTTTGTCGTCAAGCATTTCGAGGGCGGCGAAGTGCGAGCGGCCCATGGCGAAGTAATTATGTCACCGCGCATTAGCGGTCGTCTCAAGATTACGGATTTGGCCCCGGAGGGAGGCCATGTCGAGATCGGCGACCTCATCATCCAATTCGATCCCGCCGAGTTTGAAGACGATATGCGCGACCGCGAAGGACGCCTATTCGAAGCGCAGTCCAACTTTGAAAAAGCCAAGGCGCAACGCAATCAGCGCCTGTCCGACATCAAGCGGAAAATTGAACTACAGGAAGCCACCTTTCGCCTGGCCGAGCTAAATATAGAACGCCAGCGTTTCGCCTCCCCCATCGATCAGGAACAGTCGCGCATAGCCATGGAAAAAGGTCAGCGCGCAGTGAGTCAAGCGCGCGAGGACTCCATAGCCCAAGAAGTGATCAACCGCGTCGATTTCCAAAGTCACCAGCTGAGTATCTCGCGCAGGCGGGAACGCTATGACCGCGCCCGAGACAACTACGAACGCACCCGTGTAACGGCTACTAAACCCGGTATCGTCGTCTATCGAAAGATTCGCAAACCCGGTTCTTCCGGCGAATCAAAAGTGGCCGTCGGCGATAATATCTGGGGCGGGCATGCCCTGATTGATTTACCCGACCTGTCCAAGATGCAGGTGCGATGCTTAGTCGGTGAAATGGATATCAAGCGCGTGCGCGTGGGGCAGAAAGTCTCTATTAGACTAGAGGCTTTTATAGGACCGGTCTTCCACGGAAAAATTTCCAATATTGCGCCGATGGCCACGCCCCAACCCGAGGCCAAGGAGATCCGCGTCTTCGAAATGTTTATCGATATTGACGAACAGGACGAACGCCTCAAGCCCGGCATGTCAGCCGAGGCCGAAATCGAGCTCGAACGCCTGTCCAACGTGCTTTCAGTGCCGCTGGCAGCGATCGTCGACCGCGGTGATACAAAACTCATATACCGCGTAGATGGCAGTACATTAAAACCGGTTGAAGTCGAATTGGGGCGACGCAACTCCAGCGCGGCCATCGTCAAATCGGGGTTAGAAGAGGGCGATCTCATCACGCTGACGCCCTCTATTAGCGGACCATAATACAAGGCCTGCGAAAGGATACACGACCTTGGCTGAGCAGGAAATACCACAGAATAAAAATGCCCTCAAACGCTGGTTACTCCTAGCGTTGCCCTTGGTGGCCATTGCAACCTACTTCGCCATTAGACCGGGCAGCAAAGCAGAAGTGGATATCGCCTCATCCCCCGTAGAGCAAGGCGAATTCGTCATTTCGCTCGAACTCAAAGGGGGCGAGTTAGAGGCGATTAAAGCCGAAAATATCGTCGCTCCGCGCGTGCGCGGCCAGCTCAAGATCACCGAGCTCTTCCCAGAGGGAGAAACGGTCGAAGTCGGCGACCTATTAGTACAATTCGAGCCGAGTGAGTTTCAAAAGCGCCTGATGGATGACGAGCAGCAATTGGAACAGGCGCGCGCCGAACTGGAAAAAACCAGAGCAACGCAGAAAGCCGATATTTCTGGACTAGAGGGAGCCATCGAAAACCAAGAGGCCAATATGCGTTTAGCCGAACTACAGGTCGAGCGCATGGCCTTTGAGGCAACGGTAGAAAAAGAGAGGGCGCAAATTGAAGCCCGCAAAGCCACATTGAGCTACCAACAGGCAGTCGAAAAACTCGAATCACAGAAAATCGTCAACGCCACCGAGACCAAAAAGCGCGAGCTCAATATCGATCGCCAACAGCGCGACTTAGACCGAACCAAAAAAGAAATTGAAGATATCACCATTAAAGCCGAAAAACCCGGCCTAGTGGTATACGGCAAAGTGTGGAAGGGTAGCGGCCCAGAAAAAATACGCGTCGGCGACGAAATATGGGGCGGTGTCAATATCATTTCGCTGCCCGACCTCTCGCGCATGCAGGTCAAGACCTATGTCAACGAGGTCGATGTCGATAAGTTAAAAGTAGGCCAGACGACGACGGTCAAACTCGATGCCCTGCCCGAGCCAATCTTCCATGGCAAGATCGCTACCATCGCCTCGTTGGGGAGAGAAAAAGAAGGCGAAAAGAATGTCAAGGTATTCGATGTCACGGTTGAAATCGACGAGGAAGACGAACGGCTCAAACCGGGTATGACCGCTACGGCCGATGTCATAATTGAAACGATTCCGCCACGCCCACAGGCCGTGACCGACTCCGTGCAGGCAGAGGTCAAAGACGAGGTGATCGCCGAGTCGGCGCCGATGCCGCTCTATATCCCCTTGGATGCCGTCTTTGAAAAAGACGGCCGCACCGTCGTCTACCGCCTCGTCGATGGCCAGCCCACAGAAGCGGTGGTAGTACTCGGCAAGCGCAACGAAGACTATGTCGTCATCGAGAGTGGACTAACGCCTGGGGATCGCGTAACGCTGCGCGATCCGACTTTAGTAGGCGACGATATCAGTGGCACCACCTCGTCTGCAAGCGGTGATTCCGCCCCGAAAGCCCCTTAATATGAATTTGCGCGAAACCGCCGCCTTGAGCGTCGTCGGCCTCACTTCACATAAACTGCGCACGCTGCTGACGATGCTCGGTATCATCTTTGGCGTCGCCGCCGTCATCGCCATGCTCTCGATCGGCGAAGGCGCCAAACAAGAATCGCTCGAACAAATACGCCAAATGGGCATTAGCAATATCATTGTCCAACACTGGGACAAGAGCGAGGAAGGGGTCGACGAAGCCAACAGCGCCGAGCGCAACCTATCCCAGGGTTTGTCGCAGGCCGATGCCGATGCCATTGCTCGCATTTGCCCGTTGGCCGAATTCGTTACCCCGCAGCGCGAGTTCAAGAGCAAGGCGCTAGCCGGCAGCAGTACTTTTAATACGATGATCGTCGGCACCACGCCCGATTACCTGACGGTGCTCAATGCCAGCCTCGGCAGTGGCGTATTTTTCAGCGCCGACGATTTAGCAGAGACGCGGCGCGTCTGCGTGCTCGGCAGTGATGCCAAGCGCGCCCTCTTTTTCTTTCAGAACCCCATTGGCCAACGCGTCAAGATTCGCAACCAGTGGTTTACCGTCATCGGCGTTTTGGCAGACAAGGGCGCAGCCGGCGGCAAAATCGGCGGCGTGCTCGAAGTGCGCAACACCGATGAAGATATCTACGTGCCGTTGACGACCGTGCTGCGCCGCTTTCACTTCGACGCCGGCGAGGCCGAGTTGACGCAGATAACCATCAAGGTAACGAACTCCGACAAACTTTCCGAAGCAGCCGCTGTCACCCGCACAATCATCAACCGCCGTCACCGCGGCATCGTAGACTTTAAAATTGCAATTCCCGAAGAACTGATGCGCCAGAGTCAGAAAACCCAGCAAATATTTAACGTGGTCATGGGCTGTATCGCCGGCATATCCCTGCTCGTCGGCGGCATTGGCATTATGAATATCATGCTGGCCTCCGTCTTAGAGCGCACGCGCGAAATCGGCATTCGCCGCGCCTTGGGCGCACGGCGCAAGGACATCCTCTCGCAGTTTCTGGTAGAATCGCTGATGGTAAGCTTGCTCGGGGGATTTATCGGTATAGTATTGGGTTATGCCATTCCCGAAGTGATCACGCTCTACGCCGGTTGGCGCACAATCGTCCAGCCCTGGACGATTGGTCTGGCCTTCGGCGTCTCGGCAGCCGTCGGCATCGGCTTTGGCATTTATCCGGCGCGCCAGGCGGCCATGCTCAACCCGATCGACGCGCTGCGCTACGAATAGACATAGACCGGGGCGCACTCAAACAACTTGTTTGAGCACGCCGGGGCGACCGCGTCGCTCTTTGGGATAGGCCAATGGTTGCTGAATATAACGCACGCCTTCCAATATTTTGTCACAGGGGATATGGCTATGGCCAAAAATATGTATATCGACCTCTGCCGCGCGAATATGCTCTTCTAAGAGCACACTACCCGCAACCATGGGCAATCCCTTAAAACGCAGGTTTTCGATAGATGGCAAAAGCTCGCTACGGGGCAAAAAATGAGAAAAACTGATCGTCTGTGCTGGCGTGGGCAGCGGAGGGTCATTGCGTTCGGAAAAGTAGCGCTCGGGCGATTCAATTTCGTCGGGCCAGCGGCAGAAGCGGAAATCGCCCCAGGCTGCCAACGCATCCGCGTCTCCTCGCCCCTCGCGGTCAAATTCGGCGCTATACCACGAGAAGAGTGGCATTACACGCAGGTTGCCGACACTATTTGCACGCGTCTCCACTCCGCATTCGACGCAAAGGGCTAACAGGCGCTCGAATTTATCGATTGAATTCCCCTGCTCTCCGGGCACCCATAATTCGTGGTTGCCCGGCACAAAAAAAACGCGGTCAAATCGCTGTCGCAGCGCTTCGAATGCCGCCGCTACCCGCCCGAGATCGTGGGCGATATCACCTGCAACCAAGAGGGTGTCCTGGCGATAATCGATCAGCGATAGGGCTTCGACCCAATGCCAATTGACCTTGAAATCGACGTGTAAATCGGATATGGCAAAGATGCGCATAGCGACAAATAATCCTTTTTTGACTCGCGCGTTGCCTTGCTTTATTATAACGCAAGGCATTGGGTATAATTCCACCCATGCCCGGACTACCCAAGACCCACTGCGAGGGATAATGATACGCTTCAAAACAAAAAAACTTGAGCAGATGCTCGAAGAGCGTAAGCCTGATATCAACCTAACGACCTACCAGCATATCAAAAAAACGGTCGACCAAGGCGCCGACAACATGAACCCCTATAAGCTGTCCAACCTTTGCCGCGACCTCAATTGCCTACCAACGGATATCATCGAATACTTCTAAAACAGCGCCATAAAAGCATCATGCGAATCGCCCCGACCTACCGCTATACCGGGGCGATGTGTATATCAGCGCTGGCGCTTGGCATAGCGCGCATTGGGCGGCTCGAGGATGTCGCGCTGGCGTTCGCTCAATCCTTCGTAGTCCCCACCGTCAAAATAACCCGCCGACCACGAGATCGGATGCGGACAATACTTAAAAAATATCGTGCGGCGTTCGCCCTTCCCCGTCCAAGGCAGCGCTCCGTGCGTCAGCGCCTCGGTAAAAATGACCGCCGTTCCGGCAGGCCCCGTCACCCTGCGAACACACGGCGCTAACCCCTCATCCATATTGCGCCACTCGCCGGGATAGCGATAATTGCTCTTGTGCGAACCGGGCACACAGCCAAAACCGCCATCATTCGGGCCAACATCGGCCAAATTATAGGCGACGACGGTTAGGCCATTATACATCTGACCGCCGTGAAAATGATAGTATTGCGAAGGATCAAAGGGCACCCCGCCCCCGTGCAATGTCGCGCCAATTGGGCTCGTGCCGGAGCGAATAATATCGGCATATACGTGGTCGAGGCGAAACTTATCACCGAGAATCACTTCTAAATAGGGTGCGATCGGACGATTATCGATCAGGTTGCGATAGGCCTTGTCCCAGTGGAGCAAATTGCCAAATCGATGCGTGCGCATATCGCTTTGACATTCACTCTCTATATGCTCGTCGAAAATGCGATTTAACTCGACTATTTGCGCCGTATCGAGCGCATTTTCCACCGCTATATATCCTTGTAAATCAAAGAGATACTTCTCGTTATCGTCCATTATCCCCCCTTTTCCTAGTGTACTTCGCTCTGTAGTTCGATCGCCTGCCCCGTGCGCATAGACTCGTAGGCGGCAAAGACCAGACGCAGCGTCTTTAGGTTGTCTTCTACATCGGTTTCGGGTTTCTCTATTTCACCAGCAAGTGCCCGCATCAGCGAACTCATCGGCCCTACGAAGGCATCGGGAAACCATTTCTCCTCAAACTCGGCTCGATGCCACGCTCCTTCGCTGCGCCGAATATAGCGCAGAGAGTCGGCTACTCCGCGCGGATAATCGAGCAATAGCCCGAGACCGCGCACCAGGGCTCCATCCGTCGCATCGACGCGGAATTCACTTTGTTGGCCCTCTTGACCAAATTCGGCGTGGTGGTTGCTGAGCACCGTGGCCCGCAGCTGCCCGGGAAAGACCAAATGCGTACAAACCCGCGTCTCCCCAGCAGCATCGTATCCCGGACGCGTGCTACCACTAGAATAGAGCGAGATCGGCTCACAGCCGGTCAAGTAACGGATCGAATCGAGATAGTGAATCGAGTGGTAGAGCACCTCGATCGTCTCCTTCTCTTTGAGCCAACCCCACAAGTGCCACGGCGTATCGACATAAATGTGAAAAGCGATATCGTAAAGTTCTCCCAGTTGGCCGCTAGCCAACAGGTTGCGACAAGCGCGCACTCCCGGTTCCCAACGCATCTGCTGGTTGACGGCCGCCAGCGTGCCATTCGCGCGGATCTGTGCAACGGTATCCACCGCCGTCTGCCAATCTTCGGCCAGCGGCTTCTGGATCAACAAGGCGACCTCTGCCGCAGCTAACGCGGCGACGACCTGGCCATTTTCCTGTGCTGGCACGGCGATATCGACGATATCAACGGCAGCAGCCAGTTCTTCTACACTGGTACACACTCGTTCAACCCCGAACCTAGCGGCCGTCTTCTCGGCACGCGTGCGATCCTTGTCGTAAATACATTCCACGTTGAAACCCGCTTTGCGGTAGGCGGGTAAATGCGCGTCGTTGACGATGCCACCGGCCCCGCAAATACCGATGCGGTAGTCCATTTTCTGCGGCAGTACGGGCAAATATTCCAGCTGCATGTGGCCCTCCTTATGACTGCGTTTTCTCTTTTTTATTGTAGCTGGTACACTACGCGCAAACGCGCATTTATATGCTGCGTCCCGCTGCGAATGGGCACCGAGCTCTCGCTCATAGCCATCGCCTTGACCATCGGACCAACCCCACCGCCACCACCCATTTCACTTATTTCCAACACCCGACCTAATTTCTCACCGCTCAACTCCGCGAGCTGTTCGGCCTTGGCGCGCGCATCTCGCACGGCTAGTTCGCGCGCCAGCACCAATGCTTGGCGCGGATTTTCTAATACCATGCGCAGCCCACGCGCCTCGTTGGCCCCTCCTTTCATCGCCGCCCCCATCACGGCGCCCACTTGGTCTAAATTGCGGATCGTCACCTCGACCATATTATTGACGCGGTAGACGCCCTCCGCACGACCCCGTTCGGGATAAGCGCGTTCAAATCCGATCGAATAATTACTCGTCGCCATGTCTTTATCTTCAACACCAGCCTCCGCCAAAGCCCGTAAAACGGTGCGCACCGCATGGGCATTGGCCGCGGCCGCTTCGCCGGCATCGGCTGCCATCGTCGTCACACCAACCTGCAAGCGAGCAATGTCCGGCTCGACCTCGACCTGCCCTTCGCCAAAAACCTCTACCGTCCTATTTTCGGCCGCACTGGCCCCCTGAATCCATAACACCCCAAGAGCCCATGCGACAACCATCCATGCCTTCGACATCGCGTCCCTTTCTCTCTGTTAAACCGGCCGACCTTGCCTCTGTCGCATCGGTCCCCTACACTTATTTATTCTCTCGGCCTATTCTAAAAGACAGAGCTATGTTTTTCTCAATTGTACTGATTCTACTCACACTGGTCTATGGCTATAGCGGCTGGCGCCTGATTCCCCACCTGCCCACTCCCTGGAGTTGGGCCACGGGGTTTTTGCTTGTCGGACTGGCGCTTTCGCCTCTTTTAGCCGTGCGCATGCGCGAAAGCCCGCGCTTTGCCAGACTTGGCGACCTCTATTGCTGGGCGGCCTATGGCGGTCTCGGCTTTTTCGTGTTGATGACGACCTTCCTCCTCCTGCGCGATGCCGCGGGCTGGGCGCTGTATCTAAGCGGGATCCCCCTGCCCTTATCAGCGGCCAATATCGATGTCGCCACCTTGGGTTTCACTTCGCTCTTGGCCCTGTGGGGGCTTTACCAAGCGCGGCGAACACCTGCGGTCCGCCGCATCGAAGTCCCCATTGCGAACCTACCTCACGAGTTAGACGGTCTGCGCATAGCACAGATCAGCGATTTACACGTTGGCCCAACGATCAAAATGGACTTTGTCCACCGCATCGTCGAGCGCGTCAACCACCTTGAGGCCGATCTAATTGTCTTCACGGGCGATATGGCCGATGGACCCGTCGAGCGTTTGGCAGCCCATGTAGCCCCTTTAGCCCAGTTAAGTGCCCCCTTAGGTCTATTCTCGATAACGGGTAACCACGAGTATTATTCCGACGTGCACGCCTGGACCGACAAAGCGCGCGCCTTGGGCTTCCAAGTATTGCTCAATGAGAGCCGCTTAGTCAACTACCAGGGACGCACTATGGCCGTAGTGGGTATTACCGATCACAGCGCCGGCGAAATGGTCAGCGAACATCGCTCCGACCCCCAAGGGGCATTGTCCCGGGCACCCGCGGCCGATTTTGTGCTGCTATTAGCCCACCAACCGCGCAGCATTCACCATGCCCAAGGCGCCCACCTACAGCTTTCCGGGCACACGCACGGCGGTCAGTTCTTTCCCTGGAAGTATATCGTTCCTTTGCAGCAAACCTATTTAGCCGGACTACACCGCCACGACGAAACGTGGCTCTACGTGCACAGCGGCAGCGGCTATTGGGGCCCTCCTCTGCGCTTAGGCGCCCCGTCCGAAATTGCCCTACTCACCCTGCGGCGGCGCGAACAATGAGCCTAGGCCGTCACCTTTTGATGGATTTCTACGACTGCGATCCGCTTTTGCTAAATGACGATGCCCATCTAGAGCAGGCGCTGCGCCGCGCGGCGACCGCCGCTGGAGCAAGCGTTCTCTCCGCCCATTTTCACCGTTTCTCACCGCAGGGCATCACCGGTGTGCTCTCGCTGCGCGAAAGCCATTTAGCCATCCACACTTGGCCCGAGCGCCTCTTTGCAGCCGTCGACCTCTTTAGCTGCGGAGCTATAGACCCGTGGCCGGCCCACCCACTACTCGAAGAAGCGCTGCAGTCTACGCGCAGCACCGCCCGCGAAGAGCAGCGCGGCGAATCGGTATCACAGCGCCATATCGAGTAATAGCGAGAGGGTATTCTTGCGGTAGAATGCAGCGGTTTGACGGCTGCCATTGCGCGCGTGCCACCACTGCACAGAAAGACCATAGTGTTCGCTGAGCGGGCGCGACATCTTCAGCGAAAGCAGGTTCTGGGCATATTCGTCATCCGCCACAGCCCTCGGTGCCAAAATGGCCAACTCTTCGTAGCGCCGCTGCTGGAGGGTCCAATAGATTTGGCCGTCTATCTTGGCGACCAGTGCCCCGGCCAGCAGAAATTGCAAACGATGGGCGCGGAAGCGGTTGGCCGCAGCATTGGAGCGATTTTGTAAAAGGGTATAATTCAGATCGACCAGTGCTCTTCTATAATAGCGCACTCCCCACTGCCCCTCCAACATGCGATCGCGCCATTTAGAAACGCCTGCAAACCCGACGATCTCGCGATCTACTGCGAGGCGACGCCAAGTTAGGGATAACCGCCCTTTAAATCGCCCGTATCCATAACGACCACCTACCCCCACTTCGCGCGTAGTCACATCGGCGGCATCCAAATCGCGCATATCGTCCCGCCCGACCCCATAATGGGCACCGATATGGGCTGCAGCTCCCAAACGGCGCTCCACCGTTGCGCGCAAACCGCCGCGCAGATAGCTCTGTTCGTGGCTCAAGTTTTGCGCGTTGACCAATTTGCCATCGGTCTGCCAGATAGCCGTCCACTGCTCCCCCAAGCGCAGAGCCCCCCCCAAAGCCACATGGTTGGCCATTACCTCACCAGCCAGACCACCGCGTTCTCGCGCTTGCCACAAGCGCTTAAAGCCGGACTGATGCCGCCAATAGACGCGCCCCCAGTTCCGCACTACAAGCTCTTCCGCCATCTCTATAAAGAGGCGATTCACCCAGCCCTGGCGTTTGGAATGACGGGTCTCAAATAAGTTGTCATCATGCTGCAAACTCAGCGTCGAGCGCAGTTCGGCACTGCCTTCACGTGCGAGAAGCGCACAGAAAGCCAAGGCCCACAGCGCTTTCACTCAGCGCCCTCCAGCATCTCCTGTAGGTAGCGCCGAAAGGCGACCGTACGTTCGCGTACGACCGATTCGAGTTGGAGGATCTCCTGCTGACGCGCCTTCCACTTATGGATCTCCAATAACACCTCGTCGCTGGAAACCCCTCGCAATACCACCCCTTCTTCCTGTCGCTGTACCTCACTACCACGCAAAAGCGCCGGAGCCAAACCCTCAGCAATACCCCCTTCGGACACCAGGCGACCCGATTCAGCACCATCGGCTAAGGATACCACGCCACGCCCCTCGGGCAAATGCTCGTCAAAGAGGCGCATCTCATTGGTAAAAGATCGCATGCGTACGCGCAGGCGATACTCCTCTTCTATTTTGTGTAAATGGTCCGACACATTGCGGGCGTCACGCTCTAAACGCTGTCCCAAATCTTCCATCAACTCCAACTTTTGACGAATCTCTCCCGGACCGTCATCAGAACTGATCGTCATGCCTTCGTCAAAGCGCAAAATGGCATCCGACGTGCGCGCCCCCAATGATTCACGAGCCTCTTGATACACCATCAGCTGGGTCAACAGGCCCTCATCAGGCTGCTCTTGCAATTGCTGTATCAGCACACCAATCTCCCAATCGTAGCCTACGCGCAGCTGCGCTAACAAGCTATCTTCACGGGCGCGCACGGCTTCTAATGCCCGATCTAAGGCCACCAAGCGCTGTACTAACCCCAGTGAGGTGCGCAGCGCTTCGTGCAACTGATCGACCTCTCCTTCTACTTCCTTTAAGCTGTCGATATGGCTAGAGAGTCCTTCTGCTCCGGCGACGATTTTCCGACGCTGCCCTTCTAAAGAGTCGCGCACAGCGGCAGCCTTACGCTGCTCTGTGCGTAGCACGCCAAGATCTCCAACATCGCCGCGGGCGAGTAGAGGTGTAAAGAACAAGATTAAAAAGAGGGCCAAAAAAATTCTCACTTGTGCCATCTATTCTATACCGTATTTGTCGAGTTTATAATAGAGCGCGCTGGTCTTGATGCCCAATAGCTCGGCGGCCCGCGTCTTGACATGCCCCGCATCTTCCATCGCTCGGACAATCATTTCGCGCTCTATTTGGTCCATCCGCTCGTTGAGCCGTAGCGACTCAGAATTACTGCTATTTTCCGCGCTGCGTGGCGTTAGAGAGGGCTCTCTTAAGGCCCCCTCGTCAAAAGTCAGCGGTACATCCTGTATCCCAATTGCATCGCCATCGGCCAATACAATAGTCCGTTCGATTACATTCTCTAGCTCGCGCACATTGCCCGGCCAGGGATAATTGGCAAAGGAAGCCAATGCCTCGGCATTGAGACGCTTGAGGGGGATATTCATTTCCCCACATTTTTTTTCCATAAAATGCCCAACGAGTAACGGCACATCTTCTTTGCGCTCGCGCAGCGGTGGCAAATGTAGCGGGATCACTTCTAAACGATAGAACAAGTCCTCGCGAAAGAGACCTTCAGTTACCATCTCTCTGAGTTGGCGATTCGTCGCCGCCACGACGCGCACATCGACATCCAGCGTTTGTTCACCCCCGACTCGGTCAAATTGGCGTTCCTGCAGTACGCGCAGCAATTTCACCTGCGTCTCGAGGGGGACGTCGCCAATCTCGTCCAAAAAAATAGTGCCGCCCTCGGCCAACTCAAATTTGCCTTTCTTTTGCCGCACCGCTCCCGTAAAAGATCCCTTTTCATGGCCAAACAACTCGCTCTCGACCAATTCGTGCGGCAGTGCACCGCAGTTGACCTTGACGAAAGGCCCCTCGTGCCGATTGCTCTGATAGTGCACGGCGCGCGCCACCAACTCCTTACCCGTACCACTTTCCCCATATATGAGCACGGAAGAGTCACTGGCCGCCACCTTTTTTACCACCGAGAGAATATCGAGCATCACCGCTGAGTCGCCGACGATCTCGCCAAAGTTGTAACGGCCGCCGATCTCCTCGCGCAAATAGCGATTTTCCTCGCCTAGACGCTCGCGATCAAGACGCGCCTTGCGATACTCGAGCACTTTCTCAACTTTTAGCCGTAAAACCTCGTGCGGGAAGGGTTTAGTGATGAAATCAGTGGCGCCTTTCTTGATGGCTTCAACGGCAATTTCAATAGTGCCATAAGCCGTCATAATCATCACATCGGTCTCCGGCCATTGCCGCTTAACCTCTTCTAAGACCTGCATGCCATTCATCTCGTCCATGCGATAATCCGTAATGACCAAATCACAGGCCTGCGCCTGTAGATATTTTAATCCATCGGGACCGCTCAACACGGCCGCACTTTCATGGCCCATGCGTCCCAACATCAAAACCAAGCCGCTGCCCAGCGTTTCGTTGTCATCGACTATCAGTATCCGACTCATCTGCTATCCCCCCTGCTCAATTTCCACGTGACCCACGCGGTCTATACTCGGCAAATGCACGCAAACCGTCGTCCCTTCGCCTTGTGTGCTCTGCAACTCCAAACGACCGCCGTTCTCCTCCACCGTCTGCGAGACGACCGCCAAACCCAAGCCAGACCCCTTTTCTCGCGTTGTAAAAAATGGTTCAAACAAACGCGCGCGCACCTCTTCGGCGATGCCCGGCCCGTTGTCGACAACCTCTATCAAGACCTCGCCTTCCACCATCTGCGCCCGAACCTGTAGCTGACCGCCATGACGCATGGCCTGCACTGCATTTTTCATAAGATTAAAAAGCGCGCGTTTGATTTGTTCAGGATCGGCAAAAATGGTCAGCCCCTCTGCAATCTCTACGCGGTAATCCACTTTCGTCTTCTCCATATCCGGCGCCAGTAGGAAAGCCGCATCGGCGACTAAACTAGCGAGTGGCACTTGTTCGCCAACCGGGGGAGCAGGCCGCGCAAAGCTCAAAAATTCCGATATGACTTGATCTAGTTTGCGCACCTCTTGGATCACTTTTAAAATATGCTGCTTGCGCTCGTCTACATCGGGTAGATCTTCCGCTATAAGTCCTGCATATATCTCTATGCCGCCCAACGGGTTGCGAATCTCATGAGCGACGCCACCTAACATTTGCCGAAGTTCGGCATCGCGCGCCAATAGCTTGCGCCGCATCTCCTCCATCGTATCGCCGAGATATCCCAATTCGTCGTCGCTCGTAGCGACGACTTGGTGGCTCATATTGCCCTGGCCAATCTCGCGCGCCGCGCGCACTAGCTTCTGTATAGGCCTCGTTAGGGTCAGTGCCATTCCCCACGCCACGGCGATCGTCAACAGTGCGCTTAGGAAGGCAAAGACCAGCACGGAACGTTTAAATACATGGATCGAGTCGACAAAACCGGCGCCGATATCCACCCCTATAGCTGCGACGACTTCGCCCCTGTCATAGATCGGCGCATACCCCGTCATATAGGCGACATCGTCTTCGGTGAAGAACAGCACAGAGTAGGTCGCCTCGCCGCTGAGCGCGCGCTCTACCTCGCTGCGATCGCGGATGCGTATATGGTGATACTGCTGGCCGATGGGGGTGTTTTCCGTATCGAGCAGGCTGCGCCCCAGACGGTCAAAAACGTAAATCCTCCGCGCTCCAACCACCTTTTGCGCACGGCGCAACTTAGCCGCCAACGTGCGATATATTCCGGCGCGTTCCCAGCCAGGTCTGAGAATGCGCAATACATCCCCCGAAACCCCCGTGCCCACCAACTGCGCCACAGAAGTCAAATGATCGCGCATTTGCCACTCTAGACTGCGCCGCGTCAACTCTACGAGTGCCCACCCGGAAGTCCCCACTAATACCATGACCAGTAGCACAAAGCTGAGCACTAGCTTTTGCCCAATCCGCGCGCGCGGCGGTCCAGGACGCTCTCTGTCGACCAATGTTCTATTCATTAGTGTTCTTTAAACCCGGTAATAGCTCATAATTAGTGCCCAATGGAGCATTGACGCAAATGCCCACAACTCCACTAAGACGTACGGAAGTAGCAATAGTTTCAACAAGATGGCTCCCATAGACACGAGAGCGGACCCTATGCCCATGGGCGATCTGCCATTTAAAGGGCTCTTTGTATGTTTTATGGGTCGTATACACTCCTGCACACCGAGATATTTTGCTGAAGCTCATCTCCTATCTTTTACGCCTACTGCCCGCTCTAACCTATCTCTTTGTTTATACACACCTATCGATCCCTATCTTTGTATATCAACCGGCGACAACGGCCTGTTGCGGCACCTCTTGCACCATCGGCAGTACATCCTGCTGCTGTAATGCCCCCTCTCCTGCGCCAACAGACGATGGCCTCTGTTGGCGCTCGGCCAACTGCGATGCAGGTCGGGCGGACACAACAACACCTAATAGCAACTATCCCAAGCATTTAGAGGGTATACCTGAAAATATTTACCCCTTTTCAACTACCCAGTCATTTGCGATCCCCTCCCTTTTCTCAGCCTTCTCGGTGCCCACTGAGATGCCCGAAAAAGTCCCCAAAACGACCGCCTAACCTTTCCGCGTTCACGTACCACCCAATGAGCCGATAAAAATCACGCTCGAATTGATGTCTCGGCCGTAGCGCTACCTACATCTACGGCTGCGCCCTCTTGTGAAAGGAAAAGTATGGATCGCCATTTTCCCCTTTGGGGATTGTTATGCCTTGCGATATTAATCGACACACAAAATGCG
>JBLHGI010000056.1:0-22410 GCA_047616505.1 Planctomycetota bacterium | reverse complement strand
CCTCGACCACAGAACCTACAATAGCCCCGCTCCCACGTCCAGCACGGGAAGTGGCCATTGTCCAACCGCAAATAAAATGTGCATAGCCAGCGAAGCCACGTTGAGCAATACACCCAACAAGGCGCGCCAAACCACGACGCGAAAATAGCGCAACCCGCGGACTAAGGCACGGACACTATAAAAAAACCCAACGCAAGATAGGGCCAACAAGAGGGGTGTCTGTGTCAAAAAGAAAAGCCCGCAGGACACGCCCCCCAACAGCAACCCATAATTGGCCCCAGAACCGCGCCCGCGCATAATCTCGGGCTGATCCTCTTCTTCTGCCTCTGCTTCTCCATCATCTTCTTCCACTAGTGCAGATACATCCTTCCGCAGACTCTCAACTCGTGGCTTTTCACGATGGCTCATCAGCTTAGCCACCCATAAGAAAGTCCACAGCAAAATGACAAATGCCACCACGAGTATTGCAATGCCAAAAGAAGATCCCATAGATTACCCCACGCCGATTTCGACGCTAAATAGCGGTAGTTTTAAGTTGATAATCCCGTGGGCACATCCTATCTTCATGGCGTTCCCACGTACTACTCACACAACAATAAGGAGAATATTGATGGCTAAAAAGAAAACGGCTGCCGCAAAAAAGGACTTTAAAATCGGCGTCGTCGGCGTCGGTCGTATGGGCGCCAATATGGCGCGCAACCTCGTAGACAAACGCTTCACGATCAGCGCCGTCTACGACGCCAATACCCATTCGGCAAACGCTATTGCCAAAGAGCTCAACTGCAAAGCCTCCAAGACCTTAGCAGACGTTACAGCCGCTTCCGATGTCGTTATCACGGTAGTAACTGACGACAAAGCCATGCGCTCGGTATTTTCTACGCGCGGCGATTCGCTCCTAAATGAAGCCAAGGGCACCGTCTTTATCAACTGCGCCACCATATCACCAGCAATGCACGTCGAAGTTGAAAAGCGCGCCGAAAAAGTTGGGGCCTCTACTCTTGAAGGCTGCATGGCATCGAGCATAACGCAGGCGCGGAAGGGTACGCTCTATTTAATGTGCGGCGGCAAGCGCAGCGTCTATAACAAGGTCCGGCCCATACTCGAAGCACTCAGTGTCGATCTGCGCTATATCGGCGGCACGGGACAGGCGGCCCAGGTAAAGGCCCTCGTCAATATGGTGATGAATATCAATACGGCCGGCCTAGCCGAAGGACTCGGTCTCGGCCAGGCGCTGGGTATCGACTTGAAAACGCTGATGAAGGTCTTTTCACAGACGGGTGCCAATTCCCGCGTATTGGAAACGGACGGCGAAGATATGGTCGCCCGCGATCACGAATGTTATTTCTCTGCTGACCACGCCGCCAAAGATTCCGGCATCGCCCTCCAACTAGCCGAAGAAGCGAAGCTCAACCTACCGTTGGCCAGCGCGTCGAAAGCCCAGTTTGAACGCATGAAGAAATTGGGCATAGGCGGGCTCGACAAATCGGGCGTTGCCGAACTAACGTTCCCCGGTCGCAAGGGAGCGAGTAAGAAAAGTAAATAGCTCATATTATAGTGACGCGTGGAAAAGGCGGGGGCTTAACACCCCCGCCTTTTTTCGTTTTAGTCCAGGTGTGTCTGCTCTAATTTAACGCCGGCGAAGGAAGCGTTTACGCAAACTCGCCAGATTTATTTTTTTTATACCAGCCTCCTCTTGCAAAACCAACTCCGACATAGCCCATTTCGCCCAAAGAGCCACACATACAAAGAGCCCTGCCGTCATATAAAACACGCTACGAAAACCCCACCCAGCACCAACAATCCCCCCCACAGAAGGCCCTAAGGCCCAGCCCAACGCCGCCGCACTCGTCATCAGACCAAAGGCCTTGCCGCGGTCTTCCTCGTCGACGACATAAGTGACGATCGTATTGGCCACAGGCCGCACGGCCCCCGTCGCTAGTCCTCCCAGCACCTGCAACACGGCCAACATCATAACACTGGTCGCTCCCCCCTGTAGCCCCATTACGACAGCCGACGACATCAAACCACCAAAGAGCATGCGCTTGACACCTATCGTCATCGTCCATTTCCCCATCAGCGCCGAAGATATCGCCCCCGTTAAACTCATCAGCGAAAAGATCAAACCCGCTTCCGTTAGAATATCGTCCCGCCCGGCCAACTGCTGTAAGAAAAGCGGTATGACCGGCATGATTACCCCGTAGGCGAATTGTATCATAATCACGAAGACCAACGTGATAAAGAATGGCTTCAAGCGCAGCAAACGCCCCGCATCGGAGAAGAAATGACTCAACCCTCCCTCGGCCTGGTCTCCCTCTGGTCCCTGCCGTTGATGGGCCGTGAAATCTTCGCGCACCAGCAGCTGTACCCCCAGTCCCGCCGCAACGACCAGCGCACCTGAAGCGAGGAAACACGCGTAATAACCATAGGCTTCAATAAAGGGCCCTCCCATGAGCGGACCCAGCGCCGCCCCCAACAGAAAAGCCCCCTGCATCATGCCCATAGCATAGCCTAGGTGCTGTTTGGGCGTCGTCGTCGAGACCATCGTAATGCAGGCCGTCACCGTACCTGCCAATGCCCCTTGAAAAAAGCGTGCAATAAGCAATTCTACCACCGTGTCGGCATAGGCCATAAATAGCACCGTTAAGCCGCCACCAATCATTGAGCGCACCACCATAGACTTGCGCCCAAAACGATCGGCTAATGCCCCCCATATCGGCGATGATAACGCCATCGCAAAACCGGCCGCCGACCCCATATACCCAGCCCACAGCAGCGCTTCATCCAAGCTCTCGACGTCGAATTCCTGCACGTAATAAGCCAGAAAGGGCTGCACGGCGTGAAAACCCATAACCGCAACTAACTGGGCGACCCACAGCGTGTAAAAATTTCTCTTCCAGGATATTTCCATAGAGTAAAAGAACGGCGATCTGCTTGCATCGGGAAAGCCTGCAGCAATGAAGTCCGCGAATTGCACGACGGTAGCAGTCGCATTTATTCGCTGATATTACAAAAAAAGACCGGTGCCGCCACAGCGGCACCGGTCCTATAGCACGAACAATATCCAGCTTTATTTATTTGCCAACCACTCCAGTACAACCCCACGCCGCGCCTCGGGCGTTTGCGCATCGGCCGGCAACTTTTTTAACTCCCAAGCAATCGGATGTTCCAAGACCTCGCCCACCGCTAGATAAACCCACGGGCTCAATAACTCGAGTTCCGTATAGTCGGCACAGGTATAAACTTCGGCACTCAAGCCACCATCCGGATAGCGCTGGGTGGCGTCGCGGCGAAAAAACTCAACCATGGCAACATCGCCAACGATTCCGGCCAACCAGCGATCGGAATCAGCTCCCGTCTTTTGCGATTCGACGGGATCGGGAACAAATATGCCAATATCGCCTTTGATCGTAAAATTGCGCATCGCCGCACTCTCGGCAAAACCAAAGGGGAAGTAGCGCATATCAAAATGGCTATGCGGATTGAGCGGATAGAAGGTCTGTTCCGGTGACTTGATCTGCGTGACATTCCAGATCGTATAGCGCAACGGCTCCACACTGGCCTCTTTGATCTTTTCGATTCTCTGGCCAATTTCCACGCGCGTGCCCTGCGCCGCTAGGCGGATCTCGCGGACGCTGCGCGCACCGTTGTAGTCGCTGACTGGGCTAGTGATGATGACGCCATCTGGCAGTAATTCGACTTCGTGTTTTCCGCCGTCAAAAGCATGATCGGGTGGCCAAGAATGACCATTGATCTTCTCGAACTCACTCTGTTCATTCGACCACACTTTGTCGCCACCAAAATTGGTCCAAGCATACGCCCCTTCTTCGTCCTTATTCGGCTTGCCGTCTGGCAAGACTTGGCCGTGGAACGCCGGGTCGGACCAAATAATATTCTCGCTCCCTTTTAAACCGTAGTGCATAATACGACCAATCTGCGGCACGACTACGAGTTTCGTTTCGCCGTTGCTGATCTCGATCGCATTCTTCCAACCCTGATACTCGACCTTCTGCACCTCTACCTTGGCCACCACCGCAGTAGCTAACGCCAGGCATAGACCGCCTACCATCCCGTATAAACGCATGGAGTCTCTCCTTAGCGCAGCGCCGAAACGCCGCCTCCCTTGAGTGCGCGCGCCACCTCTTTTTCGACGTCGCCCTGTTTAACCATCGACGTATCGCCAATAGTCTCCTGGACTAATATACCGTGCGCCGCACCCCACTGCACCGCTTCATCCGGGCCCTTGCCCTTGAGCAACGCGGCAATAATGCCCGAAGCAAAGGAGTCTCCGCCCCCCGTGCGATCGGCAATCTCGATATTCTCGCGCACGGCCGCCTTGTGGATCACATCGGTCTCTACGTCGTAGAGCACCGCACTCCAATTGATGCGGTCGGCACTAAGAGCACCGCGCAACTGCGTGCCGATATATTTGAGATTCGGATAATCCTTGGCAACTTGGCGCAACATCTTGGTATAGATCTCCAACCAAACCTCAAAGGAAGCCTCTTTGGGAACTTTTTCCGTCTCGTAGCCCAGCGCATCGTCAAAGTCATCCTGGTTGCCGACGAGGAATTCGACGTGTGGTACAATGGCTTTATTGATTTCACGCGCGCGGTCTTTGCTCGGTTCGACCTTCGAGCGATAGTTCAGGTCAAAGGAACGGCCAATGCCGTGCTCACCCGCCTTTTTCATCGCCTCTACCGCCAAATCTGCCGTTTTCTTTGACAGCAGCGTATAGATCCCGCCCGTGCTAAACCAGCGCGTACCCAACTCGCCAAAGATATAGTCCCAGTCGATATCGCCAGGTCCCACTTCGCGCACGGGCGTGTGGGCGCGATAGTATTCCGTAACAGAAGGCAATACCCCCTTACCGGCCCAGGTGAAATTGATGCCGTTGTGCAGCGTGCCCTTACCGTCGGTGCTAAACTCCCCCTTGCCGCCGTTGTTAAACCAGACGATATGGCTCGTATCGATCCCCGCTTCGCGCAGTTGATTTTCAATATTGCGCCCAATGCCATCGTCAACGAGCGCCGTCACTACCGCCGTGCGCAGTCCAAAACAATAGCTCAGCCCCTCGGCGACATTGGTCTCGCCACCGCCGTGCCAGATGCGCGCATTGCGCGCGCGCGCCGTCGGCACCTGGCCAGGGTCGATGCGCATCATAACTTCGCCCATTGCAATCGCGTCGTAGCGGGTCTCGTCTGCTGATTTCAGTGTAAGTGCCATTTGTGTCCTTTCTATAGTATGACTGGAAATAACTTAGATAGTTGGCTGCCCTGAAAGGGCCTGCATATTCTGTTCTAACATTGCATCCGTAAACTCATGCTGTTCCAACTCACCTGCAAAATAAACTTGATAGGCGGCCATATCAAAATGTCTGTGACCGCTCAGGTTAAATACAATGCTCTTGGACTCGCCACTCTCCTTGCAGCGCAGCGCCTCGTTTACGGCCCCCCGGGTAGCATCGGCGTTTTAAAGTCCGCCGCGATATGGTACCACTGCTGGGGAATATCTTAGTCTTCTAATTGAATCTTAATGGTATCCATTTCCCTGCCCTCCTACATAGAAATTTTAACCTTTTTACCTTGCACAATCGATTTTTCTAATGCTTCTAACGCCGCAACGGGCCCCAACATACTCTCGACCGTCTCGCTGGTCTTACCCGTTTTAAACATGCGACAAAAGGTCCGCGTACCCGTCAGATAGGTGCTCTCGTCAAAGGGAATAAAAGAATCGAGACGCCCCTTCTCACCTATGGCGCTCAAGTGAAAACGCGCCGAGCCCCCACCGACCAGATTCATCGTTGCGACGGCACCACTCTTATAGGTAATAACGCCCGTGTGGTTCTTGCCTGCGCCGCGCACCGTTTCGCCATATGCCATATCGTAGCCCAATAAGTTGAGCACCATATCGACCTGGTGAATACCATAGAAGAAAATGCCACCATGTTTGGATTTGAGATCGCAGGGGCCAGTCGATACGAGCGAATAAATGGTGCCCAAGCCGCGCATCTCGCGCTTAAAGTCGACGAAGGACTGCTGTTTGGGCAGCACAGAATAGGAACACACGGGCACGTTTAATTCAGCCGCTCGTGCCAAAAAGCGCTTGCCTTCGGCCTTGCGATAACAGAACGGTTTGTCGACGAAGAGCGGTAATTTAGCCTCCAAGAGCGGCTGGACGGCCGGCAGATGGTACTTGCCGTGGCGGTGGTCTACACAGGCCGCTTCTACCTGACCGATCATATCTTCTGGCCGTGCGACGATATGGGGAATCTGGCCCGCTGCCGCCGCCGCTTTCGCGTAGGCTTTCGTTTCTCCCCACACATGTGTCACACGCACGCCGGGAATTCGCTTTTCGACGTTGATCAATTTGGCAATGGCCGCCGTATGGCTATTTTCGGCACCGACAATTCCGATATTCATTGGCATCTTATTTCTCTCCAAAATTCCACAGTTTTAACGCCGTCTTGCCCAGCACCCACTCTAGGTCCTCGGCACTAAAGAACTTCATTTCATCGCGCACCGTAGCGAGCGTCTGTCCGTATTCTGCTTTGCTCAAACACACCGGCCAGTCAGTACCCCAAGAGATCCGCTGTGCTCCATAGGTCTGATAGACTTCCTGCACCAGGCCATGCGTGTCCGCCCACGGGTAGCCTTCTTTGGAGATAGACCAGGTATGGCTGAATTTGACGTAGACGCGCGGGTAGCGCGCCATGTCCATCAGCAGTTGGCGCCCCTGCGCATCGTCCGGGTGCACATCGGCCATATGGTCAATGACGGTGTCGAGGTCGGGGTATTTATCGAGCAAGCGCGCGAGGTCCGGCAGTCGCTTGGGCCCCGTCAATATCAGCATAGGCACGCCCAAACGCTGTGCGCGTGCAAAGATCGGATCCATCGCCGCGCTGTTAAACCAGTCGTTTTCCCCGTTGCCCGCCGGGCTCAGCCGCACTCCGTGCAAACCGTGCTCTTCGGTCCACATACTGAGGTGATCGGCCGCTGCCGGATCTTGCGGATTTATGCGCCCAACGCCCATAAATTTATTGGGATACCGCTTGATCACGTCGGCGATGTAGCTATTGTCCCAGCGATAGTGAATCACCTGTACTAAAACTGTTTTATCGACGCCGTGTGCTTCCATCAGCGCCAGCAAATCTTCGGCACTGCGATCTTCGGCGGGTGGATTCTCGTTTTCTTTAGGCCAGGGAAAAGCCGGATCATTTTTCCAAACGTGGACGTGCGGGTCGACCAAGCGCAAAAAGGACCTCTCTCTCAAAAGGGCAGGATATAGTCGAACTCAAAAGTGAAAAAGTCTACAGGCAGTGTCAATACGAAGTAATGACTTGAGCTAGGTGAATAGGCTCAGCGTATATCGCGTATAAAACGCGCAGCGTAAGAACGCACCTCTTTGCTATTGAGCACGTGAAAGCGGCGCAGGCGATCTATGGTCGGAGCAGAGAAGCGCTTGATGGGTATATAGACGATTTGACGGCCCAACTTGCGCGCCATGCGCCGCCAGCGCACCCCCGGCGGCTGCGGCGAGACTAACACCACGCGCTTTTCCTGCGAGTGCATCAGTGCCCCAGCCAACAAGCGTTCTTCTAAGGATTGGGCAAAGGAGAGATTTTCATCGTGCCAGATATCGGCTATCGGACGCGGTGGAAAGATAAAAGAACAGCCGCCATAGAGCGCCTGACCAATCCCTGGTCCCACCATATTATCGATAAATGGCGTGGCAAAGAAAGACAAGGTCGACTCCTCGGCGTGTTCGGCATACCACGTGCTCTGCCAGGTATAGCGACGGGGGTCCGCAGGCACATCAAAGAGGAATACTACGACCTCGATATGACCACGTGATGGCGGCGTCTCTTTGACGTAGAGATCACCGGTATGCCAATTGCGCAGCGTCTCGCGAATGTCGAGCCCGTCTTTTAAGGACGAACTAAATTTCTCGACCTTGGCCAAGTCTTCCCCCACCAGAATCCGCGCCTGTTCGCGCACGTGTTGCTGAAAGCTTTCTATGCGCTGGTCCTCCAAAGGATACGAGCACTGACCATAGGGGTCCCACTCTTGCCCCCACTTCTGCTTTTGCGGAGCCGGTGGATTGGGTTTGAGCGGCAGCTTGCGCCAGATGCGCGACACGCCTTGCAAACGGTTCTTGCACGGCTGTGGCCGGCCGTCTTCATCGATGATCTTGCCGATGCCCATACCCATTTCTTCGTCGTCTTCTACCATGCGTTGCGGCGGGTAGTCGCAGGCTAAATCGAGCAGCACCAAAGCATAATCGTCCCCTCCGACTTGCTTAGCAGCCAGCGCCAAATTATAGAGATCCGGTGTCAAACGCCGGTCGAGCAGAGTCAGATTGCGCACGTATTTCAATAACAACCCCATCTGCTGTGGGGCCAACCAATGACCGTCCTCCAACTCCAGCGACGCCGCCCACAAATCGCGAGCCTCGATCAAAAGCGCTTTGACACCATCGACTGCCAGCGATGCATCTGCAACCATTTCGGCACGCCGATACTCATAGAGATGCGTTATATAGGGCAATTCCCCCAGCGCAAAGTAGAGACAATCAGCCGCCACGCGCCGGCATTCGGGCAAGGTGCCCGTGCGTTGGTGATCTATATAAGGCGCCCGTTCGGCATACGCCTGACGCACCCACGGCCAGTCTGCGACCGAGCAGACAAAAGCCACGCGCTCGTATTCGAGTTCGAGCCGGTGTAACTCATAGGCCATGCGGCGGATGCGCTCCTGGCGCTGCTCCCCCATCAGTGGTGGGGGTAGGGCAGGCAATAGCGCGGCGAGGAATTTTTCGAAAGCCACTTCTTTTAGAGCATATGGATCGGGCAGAACTAGTTCCTGCTCTTCATACGATTCAACTTCGAGATCGATAAAAGCGCGATCGACCTCCATATCCATCGCGGTGCGCACGGCGGCGATTATCCCCTGGCAGGGATCGATCGGCACGTAGTTGTATTCGCTTTCTAAAGTGATCTCGCGCTGGACTACAGCCGAGATTACCGGCAGGCGCTCGATACCGCTTTCGACGGCATCGGCAAAGGACGCGGGCAGAGCCACAGCCAC
Organism: Planctomycetota bacterium; assembly: GCA_047616505.1. Taxonomy (GTDB): domain Bacteria; phylum Latescibacterota; class UBA2968; order UBA8231; family UBA8231. Next base: position 13,330 of record JBLHGI010000056.1, on the reverse strand, counting down.
ACAGTCCGGACGCATGGACAATAGACGTCGCCGCACTTCTATCGCAAAATCGCCACTGCCATATATAATGGGCAGCACCGAGAGGCGTTCGCTCAGATCTAAGACGGGGTTCATACGGTGGGATTATCGTCGTCGCGGCCGGGATGCAGCGGGTCGTCTTCGTCAAAGAAGAAATCTTGCAAATCCATCGCCGGCAGCGCCCCCCCCAAACTCTGGTCGCGCTCGGTCGCCAAACGATCAAGGTCTAGCGCATCGGGGCCCAACACTTTCTCCAGAGCATCACTCCAGGCCGAATCGACCGAGAGCGGATGCCCTTCCTCTTGCGCCAAACGCTTGAGCGCATAACGAACGATATGGATGCCATCGCGCGGTGAAAAATCGAGATCTAGTTGATGTGCGCGCTGTAAAAAATCGACCGTAATATCGAGCAACTTCGCCTCGGCAAAAGGCAGGTGGTAGCGCAAAATTTCCATCTCGTCCTGGCGGCTTGGAAAACCGATTTCCAAGGTCGGCTGCAAACGCGAGAGAATATAATCGGGCACTTCATAGGTCGACTCGTCGTCGTTCATCGTCACGCAGCAGCGAAAGTCGTCGTGCGCATCGATAGAGATACCGGCGATGATCGACTCGACGTAGCGGCGGTGGTCTAAGAGGGGTGCCAGCGAAGCCCAGCTCTTCTCGCTCATGCGATTGCCCTCATCGAGCACGCAAATTCCGCCCTTGAGCATAGCCGAAACCAGCGGCGAAGCGTGGTAGGCAATCTTGCCCGACTCTGCCAAGACCGGCGTCACCAGCAGGTCTTCGGGACGCGTATCGCTGGTGCATTGATAGATATAGAGCGGCTGCTGACGCTGGCGCGCCGCGGCCATCGCCAGCGTCGTCTTGCCTATTCCAGGCGGTCCGACTAGGCGCGGCGAAAGCGGTAAATCCTTTTCGTCGAGGACCATCCAACAGGCCATCAACTCGCGAATGGTCTCGCCCTGCCCAATCCACTGCTGCTCCCCTTCTACTGGATGCCCCAACGCCAGTGTAACCCCGCCCACTTCCATTTTTTCCGCACTTAGCTTTCCACGACTCTGCTGCCTTGCCATGTTCCCCTGCTCTTAGTAATTTCGACTCTACTTTAGTAAGTAAAGAGAGAGCCCATGTCCCACGTAGCCCATTTCGACCTAAAGACCCACGGCGGCATCTGCGCCGGCCAGGAGTGGGTCTACGACAACGACGAACCCATCGCTCATCTACAAGACAATCTCGTCGAAGAGCCTGAGCAGAACTTACGCTATTTCAAGCAGATCTTCAAGCCAGTAGAGTTGCGCGAAACCTGCCTTAAGCCGGGGGGCCGCCCCCTCGTAGCCGGCGTCCAGCTCTACTGGAAAATGGCTCCAATCGCCACGACCGAGCTACTTGCTATAAATGTGCGCGGTCGCCAGAGTGATCGCCTCGAATCTGTATCATCTTGCGCCAGGACGGTTCTGGCACCTCTTTCTTTGACAATTTAGAATTCGAACTACTGCCAGGAGAACAAATACCTTGAGCTATGATCTGATCATTTCGAACGGCACGTTGATTGATGGCACGAGAAAAACGCGTTTTGTCGGCGATATCGGACTTAACGGGAACCGCATCACAGCCATTGGCGACCTCTCTGCCGCCACAGCAGGTCAACGCATCGACGCCGAGGGCAAGGTCGTCGCTCCCGGCTTTGTCGACGTGCACAATCACTCGGACGGCTGGCTGCGCAAGGTCGCCAACTTCCTGCCCAAAACGATGCAGGGGTTTACCAGCGAAGTAATCATGGCCGACGGCATCTCCTACGCCCCCGTCGACGAGCGCACCTGGCCGCACTGGGTCTACTATATGCGCGCGCTCAACGGACTGCTTCTCAGCGACTACGACGGTTGGCACAGCCTCGATGACTATATGCAAGGCCTCGACAAAAAAACCGCACAGAACGCCATTACTCATCTTCCATACGCCCATTTGCGCACCATGGCTATGGGCTGGGGCCGCGGCGTGCCTGACGATGTGCAAATGGGCGAAATCCGCGCCGGAGTCGAGCGCGGCATGGCCGAGGGCGCCGTGGGTTTGTCGACCGGTCTCGACTATATATCCGAATGTTTTGCCACCACCGACGAACTGGTCGAAGCCTGCGCCGCGATGGCCGCCGACAACGGCCTTTACGTCACGCACGTGCGCTATAAAAAGGGGACCTTAGAAGGTGTGCAGGAAGCGGTTGAGATCGGCCGCCGCGCCGGTGTGCCCGTGCACATATCGCACTTCAAGGGCACCACCCTAAAACAGATTGACGAGCTCATGCACTACGTCGATACGGTCGCCGTCAACGAAGTGGACTTCTCCTTCGATGTATACCCGTATTTACCCGGCTCGACCATGCTCAACTATATGCTGCCCTACGAAGTTTGGGAGGACGGTCCACTCGGAGTGATCGCCAAATTGGCCGACCCCGCCGTGCGCGAACGCTTCGCCCGCGTGATCGCCCGCTACGAGGTCAACCTCGACGACATCTTTATCGCCTGGCTGCCCGGCCGCGACAACGCCCGCTACATCGGCCAGCCCCTAGGCACCTACGTCAAAGAGAGCGGCAAGCAGCCCACCGACGCCCTCTGCGACCTGCTCATCGACGAAAACCTAGCCGTGTTACTCGTATTCCACCACGGCGACGACGCGTTAGTGCACCCATTTTTGGCCCACGAGAAATACATGATGGGCACCGATGGCATCTTCTTTCCCGACGGCGCCGTGCACCCGCGCATGTATGGCTCATCGGGGCGCCTGCTCGGTCCCTGCGTCCGCGACCACAAGCTCTTTTCGTTGGAGGATTCGGTCTACAAGCTCAGCGCTTATCCAGCCCAGCGTTTTGGCCTAAAAGAACGCGGACTGCTCAAAGAAGGTTATTTTGCCGATATCGTCGTCTTTGATGCCGACGAGGTGCGCGACCTAGCGACCTATCAGAATCCGCACCAATACTGTGCGGGCATAGAACACGTCGTCGTCAACGGCGTGCCGATCATTGCCCATAGCAAAGAGGCCGAAGACTTGGGAACGGTGTTGCCGGGACGCAGCTTGCGCTACCATCAGTAGCACCAAATGCTAAGCTCTGCTAACTAGCGGCAATAAGAGAGAGCGGTCTTGTCGCCTATGGCGATGCTCTCGAGTTCGGCGCGGATGTCCGCATCTCTTCGCCAGGAACCCACCGGCTGTTCTATGGGCCGTATGCTAAAGTTGGTGCGGGCACCCTGTGCGGATATTTGCACCTGAACTCGCTCCATCGTCGCATGTAAACGGGCCGCATTCTTCACGATGACCTTAGCCGGTTCCGCTGCCCATACCTGGAGAGTAGCTTGCACTTCGAACTCTTTAGCATTTTCGCCATCGGCCCAGTTCAGGTTTAGTTCAAAGAGGTGATTTCCCACCTGCGGCCCCGTGGTTTTTTTCCCCTGCCCTTCGAACATCTTGTCGATGGCCGCCTGTTTTTCCCCAACGCTAGCGGTCTCTCTCTCGCGATAGGCATTGACCTGCCGCATCAGTACTTTGCGCGCCTCATTCAGACTGCTTTTGCTATAGTGAATACCGTCGTGTGCAAAGTTAACCACAAGGTCTGCATCATCCTTTATTCCGTGCGAAATAACGGCCTTTGCCAAGGCCTCTTGAATGCGCGTTAGGACGAGCTTTTCCAACGCCACTTTGCTCACGCTATCACCGACAGCCCCATGCAGCGGTTTGGCGTCTAATACCTTAAGGCCGATGCCACCGATCAGACCGCGATTATGGATCGCCCCTTTTACCACAAAGGCACCGGTCCATTCTCCCGCTTTAGCACGGTCCTCTACATTTGCTGACATTTGTCCAGACATGCGCTCTACCCCATTCTATAGACTAACGATAGAAGCAAAACTCCTGCCAACTCACCGAAAATACTACGCCAGATAGGAACAGCAATAGTCCGCAACGCTAAGAACTTTGAGCTTAAACTTAGCGGAGGCGGGCACTTCGAAGACTTCGCCAGCGCGGATCGTTTCCCACTCAGCGGCACCGGGCAACCATACTTCTAAATCACCAGATAGTATTTCCATGATCTCTTTTTTGGCTGTGCCAAACTCGTACTCTCCTGGCAGCATTATACCAAGAGTTTTTTCCGTACCATCGGCAAATTCGACGGTGCGACTGGTAACGCGACCATCAAAATAGATATTGGCAGCTTTTACAACCGTCACATTCTCAAACTTCATGGTAGACTCCCAATTTATTTATGTATAGCGGCAAAATATGGCGCGGGATCAAAACCCGGATAACGCGTCGCCATACCCTCGATAAAAGACTCGCTCCACAGCGTATCGCCCGGCGCGTGAAACCCACCCACATCACCGGGCGATGACCACGCGGAGCCACAAAGTTCGAAGCGGCATGTCGGGTAAAAGCGCTGTAAAGACAGAGCGAACCTGCGGGAACGACCATCGACACGGCCTCTTCGTCTGGCTGCCCATTGGGCACCATGCGGATCGACGCCATGCCCTCTTCGACCTCGTCAAAACAATAGAAACAGGACAGGTTCATAAAGTCATCTTTTTCGATGAGTGGCCCCAGCGTATTGTTGCCATAGTCGATATAAAAAGTGGCCCAATGTTCTTCGCCCGCGTATTTCATGCCCAGATGGCTCTCGCAGAGGCGGATCTCACGCGTTTCTATAATGCGCTCAGCCGCGTTCGACTAAAACGGGGTGAATGGCGGCGTGGTTGAGGCCTGAATGATCCCAGGGAAAGAGCACCTGCCGCGGCCTATCGTTCTGACGGTTATTTTTTATATACTCGTCGTAGGGGGGGGCAAAGAAACGAAAAAACCCTTCAAGTGCAGCGTTTTTTTCATCTGTAGAGAGGAAATTTTCGACAATGAGAAAGCCCTGTTCTTTAAACAGGGCTAGTTGTTCGTCTGTTATATGCATAAGGTATCTTCAGTCCCTGTTGTTTTAATTGCTCCAGTCATTGGGCATTCTCCAACCCATCAAAACTTCTCCATGCGCCCGCCGTTCCAACACTCGCTGCGCTCCCCCTTGGGACTAACGAGCACAGCCGTGCGCTCGCCTATATCAACATAGACGCGGCGGTCGACGTAGATCCAGCACCACGAGCAGGTCTTTTTAGGGTCGAGAAAAAAAACGGCGCCATCCTGCAAACGCACTAATAAACGTCCACCCGTAAAACGCCGCATCAACAGCGCCTCTACAAAGTCGCCCTCGTTCAGCATCGCCTTTGCTTTTTGTGTTAACTCGGCATCGGGTGCTTTTTTTTGTAATACCGCACAGGATGCACACCAAAACAAGAATCCCAAAAAAACCCACCGAATCAAATGGTCCCCTCCTCGCGCAGCGCCGCCAACTCCTGCGCACTCAGCCCCAACCACTCGCCCAGCACCTGCTCCGTGTGTTGTCCCAGAAGCGGCGCCGGCTCCTTTAGTTGGATCGGCGTCTCTGAAAACTTCAGCGGCGTATTCGGCATCTTCTGCCGCCCCGCTGTGGGGTGATCCAACTCGATGATCATTTCCCGCGCCGCCACCTGTGCATCGCGGCAGACCTGCCCCACGTCGTGGATCGGACCACAGGGAATACCCGCTGCCCCCAGTAACTCGCACCACCCCTCCACGCTGTGCGCGCGAAATGCTTCAGCTAAGAGCGGCTCCATCTCGGCGTGGTTTTGCGTGCGCGCGGCATTGTCGGCAAAACGCGTATCGTCCGCAAGCTCCTCTAGCCCCAGCGCCACGCAGAGCTTGCGCCACAGCCCGTCATTGCCGGCGGCAATCACGATATATCCGTCCTCTGCCGCGAAGTATTGGAAAGGAGTAATCGTCGGATGCCGCGACCCCAACGGCTGCGGTACTTCATCGTTAACGTAGTAGCGAGCGACGGCATTTTCCAAAAGTGCCACCTGGCAATCGAGCATCGAAATATCGACCTGCTGGCCTATGCCCGTTTCTTTGGCGCGGCCCCAGGCGGCTAAGATCCCGACGACGCCAAAGAGCGCAGCGCTCAAATCAGCAACAGAGGAACCGACGCGCACGGGGGCGCCACCCGGCTCGCCCGTAATACTCGAAATGCCTCCCATCGCCTGAATGATCACGTCATAGGCCGGGCGCTGTGCATAGGGCCCCGTCTGACCAAAGCCGGAAATCGACGCATAGATCAAACGCGGATTATCCGACCGTAAACTCTCGTAGTCCAAACCAAAACGCGCCATGCTACCGGGGCGAAAATTTTCCAACAGCACATCGCACTCGCGCGCCAAGCGCTTAGCCAAATCGCTACCAGCCTCCGTGCGCAGGTCGATCGTCACACTCTTCTTGCCGCGATTAATGCTGGTGAAATAAGCACTCTCACCGTTCTGAAAAGGACCGAAACCACGCGCTTCATCGCCTTTTTCTGGCAGCTCGACCTTGAGCACTTCGGCTCCCAAATCGGCCAACACCATCGATGCGTACGGTCCGGCCAACACCCGCGTCAGATCCAATACCTTCATGCCCTGCAGCAAGTTCTGCAAATCTAGCCCTCCTCCGGATACTCTACGAAACCGGCACCTTGTCCTGGCGCCGCTACACACGCTGCTAAGTCGACTTCTATAGCCAACTCGTTCTCTAAAAAACGCGTAAACTCTTCGCGCTTGTTTCCATAGATATAATCACGGCGAATCAAGCCCCCCATATTTCCGCCCCAGCCCGCCCCCAGACGCTGCAGTGCACCTGATCCTAATCCACCCGTCTCGATCAAATATTCGTTCACCCCGCGCACGGCCAGATCGTATTCGGGCGTCATGCGCCCATAACCACCCGCCAAGAAGCAGAGTCGCGCCCGCTCAGCTCCTTCTTGTGCCTGTCCAATCAAATGCTTCAACTCTTCAACCTCAACTTCTACATCGAAATCACCCACATGCGATATGCGCGCCAACTCAAGGGCCGTAGCCATATCGCCTTTGGCCAGATAGTCCAGCACATAACGCACCCGATCTTGCTCGGCTAAACCAAAGGTAAAGCGGCGGCGCAAATAGACCGGAGTAGCACTCGACATCGCCTGGAATTTGCCCTCAATATCGCGCGCATGCATTGCAGCATATGCATCTGCCACCCCAGCAGTCTCAGCCCATGCTGCCACTTCGGCCATACTCGTCTGGGCAGGCATCTCCTGTAATAGGCGATAGATCGCCTCTACGCCAATGCCCAGATTTCCTTCGCTAATATCGCGTATCATGTGAATACGCTCTTTATAATCTGGCACCAAACCATGAAAAGCCGCCGCATTTGCCAAACGCGGCAAGAGCAATTCCCTTACGACAAAAACACCCAACGGATAAGCGACGACCGTCTCTTCTTTGACCGCCTCGTCGTAGACTCTGGGCACGCCCGTATCTAGCACCAGCGCCACATATTCAGCAGGCAGGCTCGCTTCGCCGACGGGCGCAGCGGGGAAAACCCCGACGCCGACGAGTTTACCACTGCGCCCCATGATCATACCCCCGTGGTCGGCCGTACCACCGCGCGTGCCGCGAATCCACTCCGATGTCCCCACGCCGTCAACCCAATCCGCTTCGGGCAAATCGACATAGGGCGCTAGATCATTTACGCCAAGGGCCGCGCAGGCCGTAGACACGACCAGCGCCGATGATGAGCTCATGCCACCACTAGGCGAGACATTGCTCCACACCAGCGCATCAAATCCTTTTAAGACTAAGCGCGCGCGGAAATAGCTCTCCAGATAGACCAGATGCCCCTCCACTAATACGGACCAATCGTGGTCTTGCGCGCTACCTGTCCGCTCTAGGCGGCGTTGGCAAACTTGACCGGCATAGTGCATCAACGCCTCGCGTGTGCCGACATTCTCCTCGGGTACAATCTCGCTTAAATCAAGTTCAAACGGCGCAAAGCGATCGGTCGGCTCACCCGCGTATTCGAGATAACTGCCCACGCGAACTTTCCCCTCGTCGTTAGCTCTGGCCAGCGTCAGGGTGTCAGCACCGCGCACCGACATTCGCACTGAAGGCATACCGCCATAGTCTATATGCTGCCCCATCAGGTTTATCTGCCCGGGGCAACGCGCTATGACCACGAGCCCCTCTTGGCCATAGCACTGTGAAAATAAATCCAGCGCTTGCGCGTAGTGCTGCTTCCATATATCGATCGCCTCTGCGCCGTATACATTTGCTAAGTAGATGTCCAAAGCCCCATGCTCTAGTGCCTCACGCCACTGACGCAGACTGGCCTTATTCATTTAATGCTCTCTCCTATACACAGTGCCATTACAAGGTCCCTCCTATGCTCAGTGAAAATCGGCGCGGTGGCTGCAGCTGGCGCTCGCCCAACACATAGTGGTACTGCAGTGCGTTGTCCAAGCGCGCGTTGAATTGCAGGGTACGCCACTGGCGACCGACAAAGAAATCGAGTTGGTACACGGGCAACTGGTCGCGGCCACATTCGGCAAAGAGTCCCGAGACTCGCTCAAAACGGCTGGTCGCCTGCATGTCCAGTCCGAGCTCTGTGGCACCGAATCTCCCACTCAGCCCAGACCTTAGCGCGTGGCGGGCGCGATAGGGTAAGGGAGCCTGGCCTCCCGGCGTATAACCGCTGTGACAAAAGGGCGGTAAAACCGCATCCACATCCAATGCCTCGACGCCGTCGACGTACGTATAGGCGAGTTTTCCAGTGGTATGATAGGGCAATTTCGCACGCAACACCGCCTCGACGCCGCGCACGCGCGCACGCGATAAATTGACAAAACGCGCCATGGGCGTCGCACCGGAAGAGAGCGGATCGGGCCGTGCTTCTATTAGTTCGCGATACTCGCTCCAAAAAATAGCTCCATCAAAAAAGACAAAGCCGCCAAGCTCTTGACGTGCGCCGACTTCATACGACCAACTGCGCTCGGCATCTAAAGATGGGTTGGCACAGACGAGTACGCCCGAAGCCTGCGCCTGGGTAAAAATCTCCGAGACCGATGGAGCGCGAAAACCGCGCCCAGCCGACGCGCGCAGGGCCGTGCCAGCACGCGGTCTAAACGATAGACCGACCTGTGGACTTAACTGCCCCCGTCCCCGTGCGCCTATGGGTCCCAGCGATGGACAGGGCCCCGTGGAAACTCCCGCTTTGGAAGCAGCGAGTTGGTTCCAATCATAGCGCAGCCCCGCCGTTAACTCCAATGGATTCCACAATGAGTATATTCCCTGCCCATAGACTGCTGCGCTTTGCACCGATCGTCGACCGAGAAAACTGCGCGGTGAGTCCACCCTATCCTTCGTGCCCACGACCCCCGCCGTCAGCTTTAGTGCCGTGCTATAACTATAGTCTATCTGCATCTCGGCGTAGAGCTTGTGCGACGTTGAGCGCAAACCGCCCGCGGCGACCGTATTGTCAAAGGCCGTTCGGTAATAGGACGCCTTAAGGCGCAGCCCCAAATGCGGTTCTAATAAATGGAAATATTCGCCGTTGAGATTAAATTTCTTCGATATAGTAGCAGCGAGGCGATCACTCGTGGGTACGCGCAGGGGCTGCGCACGGTCCTTCCATTGCAAAAAGACGCCGTGGTCATCGACCGCCCAATTGGCCAAGAGTTGTGTATAGCGAACCGCAGAGAGCCGGTGGTGTATTTTGGCGTAGAGATGGGAGCGGCGATAGTCTCCATTTTCGTAATAACCGCTGCTGTACTGCTGGCCACCCGCTACCACCCATCCGGTCTGGCCTACGGTGCGACTATGGGAAATATCGGCACTACTCCAATACATCGGCTCATCGGTCCATTTCCACGTAGCATAGGCTGGCCGACTATACAAACCACTGAGTAGTTGAAATTGCGTGCGCGGCTCTATCGAGGGCGCGCGAGTCAGTACGTTGATCACGCCACCGAGCGCTCCCGTTCCATAGAGCGCCGATCCCGCCCCTTTGATAACTTCGACGCGTTCGATCTCGGACACCGGGATGGCGTCCCATTTTATATCGCCTAAATCGGCGGCCAACATCGGAAACCCATCGAGTAAGAGCAGCACGCGACTACCCGTCCCGCGACTAAAACCGCTGGAACCGCGTATGCTAATCTGGTCTCCGACTTGGCTAATGCCGGACACGTAGCGCAGCGGCTCGGCCAACGTAGCCGCATTGTGCCGGCCAATCTCCGTCGCCCCCACTACGGCCATGCTGATCGGCGCTTCGGCGATGCTCTGCACGCGCCTTGAGGCCGATACGACCACATCGGCCAGGGAGACCGCTGCGACGTCCAAAGCAACAACTAGCTCATCTCCACTGGCCACCCCCTTGAGCAGGCGCGAGCGATAGCCTATAAACGACACGAGCAGATCGTAGCGCCCAGCCTTTGGCACTGTAATCAGACAGCGCCCCTGCGCATCGGCGTGCCCTCCCGCACCTCCATCGACCAGTGCCAGAGTTGCCCCGATGAGTGCATCTCCATCTTGCGCATCAATGACGCGCAAGCGCAGTTCAGCCGCCTGCGCCCAACTCGGTAAACAAGTCGCTAGGCAGCAGGCGCTCACACAGAGAAATGCCAGGAATGCTCTCACGTGAAAAGACCTCGAAATCAACCTCAATATCAATGCCGTCTACAACCTGACCTGCGTCTACTACGACGGGGGTAGGCAACGTATCGCCAACGACGTGATAACAGCTCAGCAGGGAGCTGAAATCCCAAAAGCTATCTTCGCGGCGCCAGGCGACGACTATCCAGCGATAGGCCCCAGGCTCTTCCAGCGACACATAATAGTCGTAGCTTTGCGCCCCTAATGTTACTTCGGTGTCCCATCCACTAATGGCGAAGAAATCATCCAACGACTGCGGCACCTCTTGGTAGACCGCCACGGCCACTTGACCCACTTCTTGCGGCCAATCCCCCACAAAAGACAGTCGCCCGACAATCGCCGGCTGCGCAGCGGGGGCTTCGACTAACCCATTATTGCAGCCGACCAGCACCACAAGCGTGACAAAGAGCGGAAAACTCAGCATTGGATTTAGCTAAAACATCAGCCCCCAGCGGCCGTCTCGGCCGTTCTAGCGGCAATGAGATCTGCAATATTGAAAACCTCATCGTCAATAGTAAGGGTTCCCGCGGCCCCCAACTCCGTGCCCTGTATCGCGAGGACCATATCTATTACCATCGTCCTCTCCTGCGCACCAGATATATTAATCGTGCCCTTTACAGGGATATTGGGGAAAAGCTCTTTGCCCACGTCGAGCGTACCGTCGAGGAAGAGCGATCCATCGGGAGAATAGCCCACCATCTCCCACGTATTGCCCCTGATCTGCAGCGTGCCCTCGACGCCGGCAATTGCCGTCGTATCCGTATCCGCTACGAGCGAAGCAAATAAGGCGCTCTGAAAACTCTGTACCAATACTCCCGTCAGCGCCACGGCCTCCGGCGAGATCTGTGCTCCCATGTCCTCCTTGGGTCCCGTCGGCGGCTTGTCGTCATCGCCACCACAAGCCGCCAAGAAAAAAATGCAGCACAACGCCAAGATGCTTATGCGTTTTACCCACTGTTCCATAGTAGTTTGCTCTCTTTATTTTTCATTGGTATTCGACGCTTTTGGGCTCCGCAACAGCGTTTGTAATTTCTCGGGGTAATTCGTTAGAATCCCATCGACACCACAGTCGATTAAACGCTGCATCTCGCCCTCCTCGTCGGCGTAGAAGGGGTTTACCTGCATGCCTTTATTATGGGCAGCGGCCACGAGTTCGGGCGTCGTCACGCCGTGGCCCGGCTGTAGTATCTCAGCCCCAATCGCGCACGAGCGCAGAATGTAGTTGCCTAAGGGTTCCACGCTTAGATTACATATCGTCAAGTACTGGTTTACCCGCCGCGCCAGTGCCAAGGTCTGCTGGTCCGAGGCAAAAAAAGCGCGCTGCAAAAGCTTGCGGTCGACTAAACGGCGCACGACCCTCGTCGCCAGTTCGGCACGATCGAGTTCGTGTGCTTTGGCATGCACATTGAGCCGCACGTCACCCTCTAAAATATCGAGCGCCTCGTCCAGCTTCAAAAAACGCTGGCCCGCAAAGCGCGCATCAAACCAGGATCCGGCATCCAACGCGCCAATCTGCTCCCATTTCATATGCCGCACCTGCCCACTGCCATCCGAAGTCCTATCCACCGTATCATCGTGGATAACGACTAACTCCTGATCTAAACTCAGATGCACATCTAATTCCACCGCCTCTACCCCGAGTCGCAGCGCCTCTACAAAAGCAGCTTCCGTGTTTTCCGGATGCGTGCCGGACGCGCCCCGGTGGGCGTATACAGCAACGCTCATAATCCTATCTCCTCGTGTGCCTGGACATAACGCGCCAAAGCCACCTCGTCTAATTCACAACCCAGCCCCGGTCCATCCGGCGTTGGCACATACCCATCCTCAAAGCGAATCGGATCGACGATGAGATCGTCTTCCCGCGTCCAACTACCCACAAAATCAGAGGCCATGCTACAATTGGGGGCCGCCGCTGCCGCGTGTATATACGCAGTATCTATGATACCCAAGTCGTTGCCCGAACCATGCCAACAAACCATACCGGCTGCTGCGGCGACCGCGGCATTTTTTTGAAAGCCAAAAAGGCTGCCACCGAGATTGAAGCAATCAGTCAGATCTTCTTTTAAAGCCAATAACACAGCGGCACTGTTGCCCAAATGCTGGGCTAGGGGCAAATTTATTTCCTCGTGAATTTGCTTGTAGCCTTCTACATCCGTTTTGGGAATGGGATCTTCAAAAACCTCGACATTGCCCAACACCTCTAACTCAGCGGCTAGGGCGATGGTCTGCTCAGCCGTGCGAAAGCGTTCGTTGGGATCCACCGTCACCTTAAAATCCACGCCGCCAACCGAGAGAATCGCGCGCAGTCGCTCGACCATCGGATCTTCTATCTGACACTTAATCTTGATCCCCTTAAAGCCGTGTTCAAGCGCGCGTTCGACTGAGCGTTTGCTATCCTCTAGCGTCTGCTGCCCCATCCAATAATCGGCGCGCACCTTCGTGCGCACGGCCCCACCGAAGAGCGCATGTACCGGCACTGCGCGCGCCTTGCCCACCAAATCACAGACGGCGATTTCAAATGCATCATAAGCCGGCCCGGTGCCCACGGTTTCCCCTGCGCCGCAACGGCCATAAATATCTTGTAATGCCAAGCGCTCTGGGTCCTTACCAACTAACAGTGCTGCCCCCTGCCGCACTAGATCTATATCGACTCCGCGCCCCGTCTCGCCCAAGCCAATTAAATCGCAATCCGTGCGCAGACGCACAATGTGTTTGGGCACCTGGTCCCAACCCGTCTCCGGCACCCACTC
>JBLHGI010000055.1:0-22753 GCA_047616505.1 Planctomycetota bacterium | reverse complement strand
TTTAACGCGTTGCGAAAACGACTTAATGCGACCATTTTGCCGGGCACTAATTCTCACTTACAGCACCTACAAAACGAGTTGGCTGCATATTTTACTGGACAGTTAACATCATTTACGGTAGCGCTATTCACCCCCGGCACGCCGTTTCAGAACTAGGCGTGGGAAGCCTTGCGAAAAATTCCCTATGGCGAGACCATCTCATATAAAGAACAGGCCGAAAAAATAAATAAGCCCAACGCAATCAGGGCGGTTGCCCGTGCCAACGGGTCCAATGAAATTGCCATCGTCATTCCCTGTCATAGGGTAATAGGTAGCGACGGCGAGTTAAGAGGCTATGCCGGCGGTCTGGCGCGGGAGAAATGGCTGCTGGCATTCGAGAAAGGGAATCTATAGAAGCCGCGTTGTAGCTTGTTGCTCGTCACTGCAGACGACTCTACATTGTTGCTAAAGATTCCTTCGTACATACCGTCTGAGAAAACGTCCCACCATCGCTATATAGGCCATGACCCATACTAATCGTGCCGTGCTTTGCGTGCTGCTCGCACTTTACGCCCTTATCGTTTTACAAAATTCTTGGCTGCACGAAGACGCCTTTATCACTTATCGCACAGTAGACAATCTGCTCAATGGCCATGGTGCGGTCTGGAATGTAGGTGAGCGCGTCCAGGTCTATACTCACCCCCTATGGTTTCTCGTTATAACCCTCACTCATGGCTCTCGTTACAGTCTCTTGTCCGCGCGCACGTCTGCCAACTCACTTTTCTCCATCGCCATTTGTTCATTGGTTAGCACGTAGTCAATGCCCTGTGCATAGCGGTAGGGTGTGTCAAAATTGGCCCTTTCGGCGATGGTGCGTACGGCGCGTGCACGCGACACCTCGTCGCATAGTGCAGGTCAGGAGCCGGCCTATTTAGCCGAGCGCTGGCTTGCGGAACTCGACTGCAACCACCTGTAGATCGTTGCCGTTTATTTGGTAGTCTATTTCTTGGCAGCGCCTAGTGTGTCATTTTTCATAGGTAATAATTCGCTCTGCTTTTAAATGTCGTATAATACTTCTGGCAGAAGACCTTTTCAAGTTGGATATAGTTAACGAGGTAAAAAATTGGTTAGTCTTGCTTGTTTTACAGAGGAGAGCATGGTGCGAAAGTGTGCATGGTCGATGGTGCTATTGATGGCGTTATGGATGAGTGGTTGCGGTGATAGCCCTTCGGGCCAAGGGACTAGTCTGCGCAGCGTACCGCGCAACCGCACGTTGATTACGGATTGTTCCGAGAGTAATATCTGCGGCGGCCAGATACAGGACTACAATTCATTTAACCCATTTCTGGTGGGTGCCACTTCGCGCACGGGCTATAATTTTCTCTACGAACCGCTCTACTTCTATAATGCATTTAAAGACGAGGTCCTGCCGTGGATCGCTAGCGGGCACGAGTTTAACGCAGATTATACCGAAGTGACGATCTCGATACGCCCCGGCGTCGAATGGAGCGACGGCATGCCGTGGACGGCGCTCGACTTGGTTTTTACCATCAATATGCTCAGAGAAAATGCGCCGATGCTGACCTATTCGACCGATATGAAAAATTGGGTCGCAGAGGCCGTAGCCGTAGATTCGCTAACGGCGAAGATCACATTGACAGCCCCGAACCCACGCTTCGTGTTCTCTTATTTTACCGCTATCTTTGGCATCGGCGTACCCATTGTTCCCCAGCATATTTGGCAGGGCAAGGACCCAAATACCTTTGCCAATTTCGATTTGGCACAGGGGTGGCCCGTGGTGTCGGGGCCCTATGAGATGGCCATTTCGTCGCCGCAGCAGCGCATCTGGGATCTGCGCCCAGATTGGTGGGGCAAGAAAACGGGTTTTGCCAAATTACCCGCCGTCGAGCGCATCATTTTTCTGCCGTATATGGAGGAAGCTAAGCGCGTGCAGAATCTCATCGCCAACAATATGGATACGAGTCTAGATCTGCGCCCGCCCAATATCCAGACGGTGCTCGATCGCAACCCTAGGGTGACGACGTGGACGGGACGCAAGCCGCCCTTGGGTTATATCGATTTCTGGCCGATCTCGCTGGGTTTTAACGTGCTCGAAAAACCGTTTGACGATCCCGATATTCGTCGCGCGATCAATTACGCTATTAACCGCGATCAACTTGTAGAGGTTGGTTGGCAGGGAGCGGGCACTTCTACCTTATTACCCTTTCCCGACTATCCGGCGCTCAAACCCTATTTTTCTGCTGTAGAAGATTTGATAGAAAAGCACGAGGTTGGGCTGTTTAGCTTAGAGAAAAGCGCCGCTATTATGCGGGCCAAGGGTTGGCAACGAGCAGACGGTGGCTATTGGATTAAAGACGGGCGGCCCTTTAAGATTGTCATCGACATCTTTCCCATCTTTAACGATCTCACGCCGGTTCTCGTGGCCCAGTTGGAGCGCGCGGGGTTTGATGCCGATTTCCGCATGACTTCGGACGCCTATACGCGCATGGCGCAGGGGGAAGCTCACGCTTTTATCAACGGCCACGGTGGTTCGGTGCGCGATCCGTATTTTACGCTGCGGCTCTATCACAGCCGTTTTGTCCAGCCCACGGGTACGTCGGCCGAATATTTCTGGCGCTGGGGTGACGAGCGCTTTGACCAAATCGTCGACCGCATGGCCGAGGTGGCACCGGGAGATCCCCAACTAACACAGCTTTACCGCGAGGCGATGGCGATTTGGTTAGAGGAGCTGCCTTCGATTCCGCTGGTGCAGTGGTATCATCGCATTCCCCACAATGAAATGTACTGGACGAATTGGCCGAGTGAAGAGAATCCGTATATGAATAGCGCGTATTGGCACCGGGGGTGGCTGTTGTTGTTGTTGAATTTGCAACCGACGCAAGGATAGTGGGAAGCTGGCATCTTTGAGTCGGAAAATTGGAGGAATATATAGTGGAAGAAATAGCGGCGGCGCCTTGGGAGGATGCGGGTTGGCTGAGGGGTGTGGAGGATTGGGTGGATGGGCAGGTGGAGCGGACTGGGATGTTGGAGATGGTGAAGAAGTGGAGTATTTCGGTCGTTATAAAAGTGCCCACCCGCGAGGGGCGGGTGTTTTTTAAGCAATCTCTGGACCTGCCGCTTTTTGTGTCGGAGCCGGTGGTTACGCGGGAGTTGGCGGCGTTGTTTGTGGGGCATATATCGGAGGTCGTGGCGGTCGACGAGCAGCGGCGGTGGATGTTGCTCGAAGACTTTGGCGAGACGTTGCGAGATCAAAAAGACGAGGACGTCATTTGCGAGGTGCTGCAGTTGTTTGCGGGTATGCAGACAGAGCTCGTCGGGCGAGAGGATGAGCTCTTGGCATTCGGATGTATCGATCGGCGTTTGAGTTGGTTGCGTGGGCAGATCGATGCGCTCTTTGCCGACGAGGTGACGAGGGGGCAATTAAAAGAAGGGGAGCTAGAGCGCTTGCTCGCCCAGGTGCCGCTGTGGTTAGAGATGTGCGACGAGTTGGCGGCGCTGCCCGTGCCGGAGACGCTTTTGCACGGGGATTTACACCTGGGCAATGTGGCTCGCAAAAGGGGGCGCTACATTTTCTTCGATTGGACCGACGCCTCTGTTTCGCATCCGTTCTTTGATCTGATTATCGCGCATAACGAAGGCGATGTGGCGCGCAAGGAGCGATTCTTAGCGGCTAATATAGAGCCTTGGCGCGCGTGGGGGGACGAGCAGGTGCTGCGGCGGGCATGGCGCATTTCGACGCCGCTGTGTTATTTGCACCACGCTTTGAGCTATTGGTATATCCTGCGCAATTTACCTGTGGAGAAGCGCCACGAGTTGGATGATGGTTTGCATTTTTTTCTACAAAAATTATTGGATTGGACGCCGGAAATATGGGAGCAGTAAATGGCAGGCATTGACCTACTCATTCAGAACGGGTGCGTCGTAGACGGCACGGGCAACCCGTGGTTCTATGGCGATGTGGCGGTGGCGGGCGAGCAGATTGTAGAGGTAGCGCCGCAGGGGGCGCTAAGGGCTGAGGATGCCATCGAGGTGGTCGACGCAAAGGGCCTAGTGGTCTGTCCTGGTTTTATCGATATCCAGAGCCACTCGATTATGCCGCTGATGGTAGACGGACGCTGTCTGTCAAAAATAACCCAGGGCGTGACGACGGAGATCATGGGTGAAGCGTGGACACCGACGCCTTTTGGCGGGCGGATTGAGCGGCCCTTTGGCTCCGGTGTGTATGGCGAGCGCTTGCACGAATGGGTGGAGCGGGCGCAGAGTTGGCGGCGCTTTGGCGATTGGCTAGCGGCGATGGTCGACAGCGGCGTGTCGCCGAATGTCGGTTCGTTTTTGGGGGCGGGCACGCTGCGCGAATATGCGATGGGGCTGGAGATGCGTTCTCCTACGGCCGACGAATTGGAAACGATGCGCGGAGTGATGGCCGAGGCGATGGAGGACGGGGCCTTTGGGCCGTCCTATGCGTTGATCTATCCGCCGGACGCCTATGCCGAAACGGAGGAAATCATCGAGGTCTGCAAGGTGGCCGCGCGCTATAACGGCGTCTATATCACGCATATGCGCTCGGAAGGTGATACTATTTTAGAGGCGTTAGACGAGGCTTTTCGCATTGGGCGCGAGGGCGGGCTGCCGGTGGAGATCTATCATCTCAAGGCGGCGGGGCAGCGCAATTGGGGGCAGATGCACGAGGTGATCAAGCGAGTCGAAGCCGCGCGCGCCGGTGGTTTAGACGTGACGGCGGATATGTATCCATATGCCGCTTCGGGCACGGGGCTATCGTCGGTGTTGCCGCCGTGGGCTGCTGCCGAGGGCAAGCTCTTTGCCAACTTAGAGGACGAGGGGATGCGCGCAAAAATAAAAGCCGAATCCATGCAGCCGGGCGGGCGTTGGGAGGCGATGGTCGACCAGCACGGGCAGGATGGAGTGATGCCGATAGGCTTTCAAAAAGAAGAGAATAAATGCTACGTTGGACGGCGGCTCTCGGACATAGCCGAGGAGCGCGGTCAAGACTGGTTCGATGCGGTGTGCGATCTCCTATTGAGCGAGCGCCAGCGCATCAGCACGATTTATTTCTCGATTAGTGAGGACAATGTCGGTTTGCAACTCGGGTTGCCGTGGGTAAAAGTGTCGACGGATGCAGGCGGTCACGATCCGCAGTGGGCGCGCGACTACGGCCCGGTGCACCCGCGTGGATATGGCACCTACCCGCGCGTGCTCGGCAAATACGTGCGCGAGGAAAAGCGGCTGACTTTAGAAGACGCCGTGCGCAAAATGAGCGGGGCGGTGGCGCAGCGTTTGAATTTGAGCGAGCGCGGCTTTTTAAAGAAGGGGCTCAAGGCCGATATCGTCGTCTTCGATGCGGAGACTATTGGCGATCGCGCCACCTTTGAGGATCCGCATCAATTGTCCGTGGGCGTGCGCGAGGTGTGGGTCAATGGTACGCGCGTCGTCGAGAGCGGCGAACATACGGGGGCGCTGGCAGGGCAGGTGGTACGCCCGAACTAAAATAAATATCTCAAGTGAGCTCTGGCGGCGGTGCTACGTCCTGGTCGAGCGGGAAAATAGGTCGCGCGCATTGGGTATAAGGAAGTGATTTTAGGTTGGCACTCGTCGAGCCGGGCAGGTCTACGGCGATAATTCGGCTGGCTATAGATTCGTAGTGTGGGCGAAAGCCGTTGGGCGATTTGCAGACCACGAGGTCAAAATGCTCGGGCAGGAGACCGCAGGCCATAAAGACGTGGCGGTCCATAATGCTGACGGGCAGCGTCGTGACCATGAGGGTATAGGTGCCGGTCGCGAGCACGGCGGTGTGCCCCGCGTGGCCGGGCAGGCCGTCGCTGTAGAGAAAGTGGCCGTCGTGCAGCGACTTGACGTAGACTTCGCACTCTATGGGCGTGTGGCGCTGGGCATCGACGCCGCCGCCGAGGGGGAGTGTCAGCGTCGCACCGACTCCAGCTTTAAAGGCTATTTCAACGGCGGGGGCATCGACCAAGGGCAGCAGGGCCTTGCCGGAATAACCTTGCTCTATGAGCCCTTTGAGCGCGGCGTTGCTGTCGCCGGAAGCACCGGAGGAAGTGGCGTCGGCAGCGTCGGAAAATACCGTGAGACCAGCGGTCTCTTCGGCTAGGCGTATGGCCTCATCCACGGGGGTTAGCGGCGCGATGAAATGCGAGCGATTATCCCACATAAAGCGGGCGATACGCGCAGCTTCGCGCTGGGCTAGATCGAGGTCGTCATTGGTGGTAACTACGACGTTGGAGCGCAGATCGGGCACATCCGTAAAGGGGTTGCCGATAAAGACGCCGGCAGCGAGGCCTTTTTCCGACGCTTCGATTGCTTGGCACATGCGTATGGCTTGGCCAAAACGACCGGTAGCCGTGATAAGCTCGTCGCCGCGCACGAGCATGGGCAGCTTGATGCGCGCTATAGTGGGCTTGGCAGCGGTCGTTAGGAGGCGCAGAAGACACTGCGCGCCGCGCTGTCCCGTTTCGTACTGGTCGACATGTGGGTAAGTGTGGAATGGGACGATGGCGTCGGAATGCTCGACGAGTGCATCGGTCATAACGCCGTGTAGGTCGAAGGTGGTGACGATGGGGATGGAACCGAGGATCTGGCGGGCAGCGGTTAAAACGCGCCCTTCGGGGTCGATTTCCGTCTCACCGGCCATGGCGCCGTGGAAGATGATCAACGCTCCGTCGACATCGACATGCGCGCGAAGCGATGCTAAGAGCTCGTTTATCATGGTATCGAGCGCATCGTCGGCTACGGGGCCACCGGATACGGCCCAGGCCGCGTAGGTGGGCACTACTTCGACATCGTTCGTCGCCGTGAAGACGTCGAGCGCGCCGCCGATTTCGCTGCGCGTTTTCTGCAGAGCTAATATTTCTGGCCCGCGTGCGATGGCGAAGTGTTCTAGGCCAGAGCGCGCTGGATTGAAGGTGGCCGTTTCCTGTTTAAAGGCAGCGAGTAAGATTTTCATAGTGTTACCCCTTTGTTTAAAAACGGTCGGGCCAGGACATATGCGCCTGTTGCAACGGGAAGAGTTGCTCCAAGAGCGCCAATTGTCGCGCAGAGGCTTTGAGCTCGCCGTTAGCCTGCAAATTACTCGGTGTTTTGTAGCCGAGAAAGAGCTGCGTCAGGGCCGTTTGTCCAAGGCGGACGGCACCGCGCGTTTCCGCGTCCTTTACGCCGAGAGCGTTGCCTTGCCAAGAGAGGGCGAAATGGCCGATATCGGTGCGAATATCTAAGGTCTGTGTGCGGTCGCTAGTGCCCCAACGCTCGCTTAATTCCGGCAGCATTTTCTCTACAAAGGGCCGTAGGTTGATCAGGCGGCCCATCGGTCCGGCCACGCGCTCGTATAGCGCGCTCGCGCGACAGCCATAGTCGCGACAAAACAGGGCGAAGGCATGGTCTGGCGCCAGGCTCAGCGAGATTTTTTCGCGGCGCAGCTTCACGGCTCTACGCGCCATATCGTTGAGTAGCGCGTGGAATACATCGTTGCCTTGGCCCCCCACTTCCGCGGCGCGGCAGCGGTCTTCCACGTCGTCGTAGACGACATAACCGACGACGCGATCGCGTTTGTCGACAACGACGCGCGTAGTGCAGGGCACGTCGAAATTCGACCCCATCGGGAAGCCGCCCCAGTGCTTGTCGCGCAGGCAGCTAGCCGTGCGGCGGGCGTTGTCGCGATTGTAGCGTTGGGCGATCGCTTTATAATCATCCCGGCGGGCGGCGCGCATATTTAGCGTTTTTTCGGCGCGCTCGGCGGCGCGCGTATCCAGTTCTAAATGGTGCTGTGGCATGCAGGTGACAAAGTCGAATTTGTGGTAGAAGTCGGGGATGCCATAGAGGAAAGAGGCGTCGTAGCCTTCTCGCTGCATGAGGGCGATGGAGGCCGTCAGGACCTGGCTGGCCAGCCCGCGTTTGCGGTATTGGTTATGCGTGCCGACACCGGCTATGCCGCCCAGCTTTACAACGCTAGAACCAATGCGCATCTGGCGGTCGGCGATCCACAGGCGTGAGATGGACTTGCCTTCTTCAAAAAGATCGACTGCCCAGCCGCCACTCATTTTCTGTTCGTTTAATTTCATAGTATAGGTCTTCTATTTTAGCTCCAGCTCTGCCGCAGGCGCGGCAGGAAGACTTCCGTTTCGCGGTCGTGTATTTCGCCTTGCCAACGGTCGTTTTCCTCACGCGTTGAGCGCGCGTAGGAGGCTTCGTTTATTTCGGTTAAGGGCAGCGTGTGAAAGGTTGTATTAAAGAGGCCATTGTCCTCTAAGGTCACTAGGCGAAAGCCGAGAGGAAAGCCGATCAGGCACGAAGTATCAACTACCAAAAAGTCGCGATACATGCGGATGCGGTTGAGATGGCGGTGGCCCGTAAAGACGGCGGCAATAGCCGGGTGGCTCGAGATCGTTTCGACGAGGCGTTCGGCATTTTTGACGAGACCCCGATTGAGCGTGTGATCTGAGAGCACCCAAGTGTGCAGCACTAACAAGAGGGCAGCGCCATCTTGGGCCGCTTGGGTCGCGGCTTTGCGCAGGCTCACATCGAGTGCGTCGGTCCAGATGCCGGAACTCTCTTCGATACTGCTACAACTGTGATAGACATTGGCCAGGGCTAAGCGCAACCGCGGTGCAACCTCTTTGATCATAAGCGGGTCGGGTAGGGGGAAGCGGCGAGCAAAACCGGCGAAGGAACCGCTCTGCGCATCGCAGTCGTGGTTGCCCGGCACGCAATGAAATGGGGCCTGAATCTTTGCGAAGGCATCGGCGACCTCATCTACGGATTGCTCGTATAGGTCCGTCGGCAGTGCAAAAGAAGAGCCGCCGCAGAGCAGGTCGCCGGCGTGGATGACAAAATCGGGGGATAGCGCGTTGACGGCCTCGGGGATGGCAGAAAGCACTTCGCGGCCACGCGTGAGCATTTTGGGTGCGGCGTAGTCTTCGGGCGCCTGTGGGTGGTAATGGCTGTCGGTGAGCAGTGCAAAACGGACGGACATGCAGAGATTCCTCGCCTAGGGGGAAATACGTGGCCATAGTATCGCATAAAACGCAGCGGTGGCCAAACGCAACGAGGGATTGAGGGGGATGCTCGTGCCGCTTATATTTCCCAACTGACCAGCGGGTCATTTTTCTGTAGAGTTGGCAACCTTTATGAAACGAGAGGGCGAAGTGGAGCAAGACCACAGCGAAGATATAACGAGCCAAAGCGAGACGGTATTAGAGGCTCCCGGTGTGTTGGCTAGGGATGCACCACGCGCTATAGAGCGTGAGGCGCTGTGCAGAGCTTTCTTAGAAGAGATGCTGGCCGCTGGAGAACGCGACATCGTGGCACTGCGGCGCAAGTTCTTGGCACGTGCTATTTGAGCGAGCGCCACGATCCATATAGTGCCCTGCGTATAGCGCTGTTTAGAAATTTCCTGCTCGCGTCATCGCTGGTGAGTATGGGTACGGCGGCGCAGGGTTTGGCCATCGGTTGGGAAGTCTACGACCGCACGGGCGAGGCGATTTCGCTAGGTCTCGTCGGTCTAGTGCAGGCGATCCCCATGCTGCTCTTTACGCTGCCGGCCGGGTATTTGGCCGATGTCTACGACCGTCGCAAGTTGATGATGTTGAGCTTAGCCGGCGGCACGCTTACTTCGCTGGGCTTGGCCGCCTTTAGCTATTACGAGATGCCGGTCCACTGGATGTATCTGTTGCTCTTTTTGGACTCGACTATTTTGCGCATGGGCGGGCCGGCGCGCTCGGCTATTATGCCGCTTTTGGTGCCGGAAGAGGAATTCGAAAATGCCGTCAAATGGCGCACGAGCCTGCAGCAAATAACGGGCATCGGCGGGCCGGCGATCGGCGGTTTTATCATTGCCTACAATATTCAGGCCGCCTATGTGCTAAGCGCCTTCTCTTCGTTTGCCTTTATCATATTCTTGTTGGATTTTAAGCTGCCGGCCTCTACGCGCAGCGCTCGTGGTCGCATGGTAGAGCAGGTGGCCGAGGGACTGCGTTTTGTCTGGAACAAAAAGATCTTACTCGGGGCGAGCTCGCTCGATCTTTTCGCCGTGCTCCTGGGTGGGGCGGTGTATTTGTTGCCGATCTTTGCGCGCGATATTGTCGACCTGAGTCCGGTGGGACTATCGCCGCAGGAGGCGTTGGGCTGGCTGCGCGCGGCACCGGCGGCCGGCGCCTGTGTGATGGCGCTTCTAATGGCGCATATGCCGCCGATGCAAAAGGCCGGGCGCACGCTGCTTTTATGCGTGGCTGGTTTTGGCGTGGCGACGATTGTTTTTGGTTTTTCGCAGAACTTCTGGATCTCGATGGTCGCGCTGGCCCTGACGGGAGCCTTTGACAATGTCAGCATGGTGGTGCGCCACGTCGTTTCGCAGATGAGCACCCCCAACCATATGCGTGGGCGCGTCTCGTCCGTCAATTCGATCTTTATCGGTTCGTCCAATGAGATTGGCGGCTTTGAATCTGGGCTGGTCGCGCAAATTTACACCCCCGTCATTTCCGTCGTCAGTGGGGGCATTGGCACCTTGGTCGTCGTGTTGGTGTGGAGTGGCCTCTTCCCGTCGCTGCGTGACTTGGGCAGCTTGGCTGAGCTACACCAGGACCGAAAAAGGGAAGAAGAGGCGGCTGAAACGGCGGCTTCGTGAACGCTATTTTTAGAAAGGCACGATAGATGCTAAAAAAAATAATTATCCCACAGCAAGACATCGACCATTTCGATCAGCAGGGCTATCTGATCGTGCGCAACGCGCTCGATGCAGAAACGGTTGCGCGTCTGATCGAAGCGGGTGACCGCCTCGTGGACAGCGATCAACAAAAGGGGCGGCAAACGGCGGCCAATGGTATCTACGACGGTTTTCGCAACTCGATTGCGCTCGATGCGGCTTTCGCCGAACTCATCGATCACGAGCGCATCTTGCCGACGGTGGTGCAATTATTGGGGGCGAGTCTGCAGGTTATGACCTCCCATTTGATCTACAAGCAGCCCGACCCAGCCGAGTTGCCCGACACGCAGCGCCTGCCGGGTTGGCATCGCGACTACGCCATGGCCACTCACGATCTGGGCAATGCGGCGATTCCACGTCTATTGGTTAAGTGCGCTTATTATCTGACGGATCTGAGCGAGCGCGGGCGCGGAGCGACGATGGTGGCGCCGGGCAGTCATTTATTAGAGGGGCGCCCAGAAATTCCCGCGGGCGAGGTAGATCCACTCGGTGCCGTGGAGCCAAGCTTGCAGCCGGGCGATTGTCTGATCTTTGAAAACCGCACCTTCCACGCGGGGGCGTTGCACCGGGGGGCAGAAACGCGCAAGGCCATTATGGTGGGTTATGGTTATCGCTGGGTCGTGCCGATGGACTACGTCAAACAGGAAGCGGATTTTTTGGAGACGCTGACGCCCTTCCAGCGCTTCTTGGTGGGCGAGGCTTTTGACGAGGTCGAGACGTTTCAGGTCAACGGTGGGCGCAATCCGATTGCCGAGTGGTGCGACGAGCATGAGCTGCCCAAGGCGCGCCACCCACAGCCGCAGCGATTGTAAAGTACGTGCCGGTGCACCATGATGTTGCCCCTTTATTATCGGTGAAAATTGAACGAGCATACAAATAGCACAGATAGCGCACGCGATATCAACTGGCTATCGCTGATGTGCTTTGCTTTTCCCATGTTCCAAGGATTGTCCATAACGCTGGTGCCACTGCGCATGGCCAGTATGGGTTTGAGCGAGACCTCCATTGGTCTGGTGCAGGCGCTGCCTGGTCTAATGGTGCTCGCGCTGGGAGCGCCCTTTGCGCAGATGGCCAATACGCGCTGGCGCAGCAAAACGCTGGTGTTGGTCTTTGCCTTAGTCGGGACGTCCTCTCTGTTCTACGGCTACGCCGAGACGGCGCTGGGTTTGATCGTGCCACAGCTCTTAATGGGCATTAGCACCTGCGCTTTTTACGGCAATATGCTCGCGGTGTCTTTTCAGCTAAAGGGCGGTCCCAACCAAGGGGCCGTGCAGGGGCGGATAACGGCCTTCCAGGGCCTAGGTGTTTTTGCCGGGCCGCTCTTGGGCGGTTGGCTGTTACAGTGGGGCGCCGTCTGGGCCTTTTTACCCGGTGTCCTATGCGCGCTAATTGGCGCGGCGGCGGCGGCACAGCTCTCGCCCTCGCAGGATATGGAAGAGCGGCCGCATATGACTCGTTATCTACTGGGTTCGTATGGGCGCTGGCTGCGCGTGATGAGGGGGCGGCCGACCGTGCAGTTGGGCATGGTGCTGGTGGCGTTGAGCTCATTTCTGTTCTACTTAACGGGCGGGGTGTTTTATTTGGTCTATGCCAGTTCGTTGGGCGTCGCCGCTTTTTGGGCGGCGGGACTGATGAGTGGGCGAGAGCTCTTGGGTGGTTTGGTGCGCTTTTCTTTTGGTGTGGTCGCCAAGCGCTTTGGCGCACTCTTGTTGCTGGTATTCGCGATTGTACTGGGAGCGTTGGCGCTGGCCTTCCTGCCCTTGGTGCACTCGCTGTGGGGATTGGCTGCGATTGCTTTAGCGCTGGGTATAGCCGGTGCCTTTGTGCCGCCGGGGCTCAACGTCTTAGCCGGCGCCACGGCGGCTCCGCAGGAACAGTCCTTTGCCATCCTGTGTTTGGCGACGGGGCATTTCTGCGTGCAGACGCTGACGGCACCGCTGGTCGGGGCGCTGCTGGCTACTCATGGCTATGAGAGCAGCTACCCACTTATTGGGCTGCTGTGGGTAGCGCTGGCGCTCGTGACCTTAAAGGTGGGACGCGGCGTATTGCGCCGACGCGCAGAAGAAGAAACGTCGGCGCAATAAACTGCGGTAGAGACCCCAGTACAGGAAGAGGCCTTAGGGCGTGTCCAGATCTTCAACCGCGGCGCGCAAAAGCTCGGCTACGCTCCAGGCCTGGGCGAAACAGCCGCGCGGTGCGAAGGGCGGTTCGGCGTCGAAGATCTCGGAAATGGACCCCAGGCCCGCTTCGTATAGATGCTCGCTGAAACCGTGGACGATTTCGCGCCCGCGCTCTTTTCCAACGGCTCCGTGCTGGCGCGCCAACGCCGTGAGAAAGGGGCCGATCAGCCAGCCCCAGACGATGCCCTGATGATAGGCTCCGTCGCGCTCCCAGGGGCCGCCTAGGTAGCGACTGCGATACGATGGGTCCTGTGGCGATAAACTGCGCAAACCGCGCGGGGTAAAGAGGTGCTCGTCGACAACGGCAAAGAGACGCGCTGCGCGCTCGCCTTCGATGAGCGGGAAAGGCAGCGATAGAGCCAGTATTTGGTTGGGGCGAATTGCGGCATCCTTGTCCTCTGTGCCTATGACGTCGTACAGGCAGCCCAGTTCTTCGTTCCAGAACTGGGCTGCAAATTCCACGCGCACTTTTTCGGCTTTGGTGTTTAGGGCGCTGGAGTCTTCGCCGCGCTTTTCGGCGATAAAAGCCGCGATACAGAGGGCATTGTACCAGAGGGCATTGATTTCGACGGCCTTGCCCTGGCGCGGCGTTACGACCCAGTCGCCGACCTTGGCATCCATCCACGTCAACTGGGTGCCGTGCTCGCCGGCGCTGAGCAGGCCATCATCGTCGACGCCAATGTGGTAGTGGGTACCGCGCTCGTGCCAGACGATGATGTCCTGTAGCACGGGCCACAGCTCGTCGGCTAGGGTGAAGTCACCGCTGTGTTCTACATACTTATAAAGGGCGCTAAAGAACCACAGTGTGGCGTCGACGGTATTGTAGTCGGGCCGGTCGCCGTGGTCGGGAAAGCGGTTGGGGATCAGGCCTTGGTCCACGTGTTCGGCAAAGGCGCGGAAGATGCTTTTGGCCTCGGCAAATTTGCCCGTGACCAGACAGGTTCCGGGCAGGGCGATCATCGTATCGCGGCCCCAGTCCGTAAACCATGGATAACCGGCCAAAATAGTGTGCAGGCCGTTGCCGCGTTGCACGAGGAATTGGTCGACGCTGACGGCCAGTCTCTTTAGCAGCGGATCTTTCTCTATGGCGGCGGGCAGAGTGATCTGTGTGCGGCGCTGTATCTCGCCGTCGAGTAAGCTCGCGGCGCTGCGGCCCGTTGGCTCCTGCGTAGAAACGATGATCCCCAGCGTCTGGCCCTCCGTTAGTGCGACGGTGAGTAAGCCGGGGGTGAAGAGGTCTTCGCTGGCGTCGAGGCCGCGCTCTTCTTCGCGCGGATATTGATAGTTATAATACCAATCGGGAGCGGCCTTATAGTGCGCGGAGGGCACCTGAATATAGGTCGTGGGCAGGCCCTGATACGGCGCGTAGGAAAGGCAGTCGCCGCTGTATTGCGCGTGGCGCTCGATGCCGTCGTTGGCCTGCATAAGGTGGTGGTAGTCGCGGCCGGCAAAGAAAGGTCTTAGCTCTAGGTGCAGTGGACCGGGTGCGCCCGTCAGTTCATAGGTAATTAGGACGGTGTCCTCGCCTTGCAGCATGGCAATTCGCTTGCGCAGAGAGATCTCGCCGCTGGTATAGAGGAAGGTCGGGCAGGGATCGAGTGAAAAAGAGGATAGGTGCTGATGGCCCTGCGGGGAGACGGCACCGGGAAAGAGGTGGCAACCCAATTCGAGGCGGCCGTGATCGAGGATCAGGCTTTCGTCGAGGTGTGAGAGCAAGACCACGCGGCCTACGGGCGGATGCTGTGCGGCGACGAGTAGGCCGTGGTAGCGGCGCGTGTGGGCCATACTTACAGTGGAAGAAGCCCAACCGCCAAGACCGTTGCTCTCCAACCATTCGCGACTGGAGGCGCGGGCTATATCGCGAGTGATATCGTCGGCGAAACGGATGGGCAGAGGCAGCATGTTGGACTCCGGTAAATGGGGTTGATAGGGTGAATGAGATCCAATATAAACGACCGGCGGCACCTGAGGCAGGTGCCGCCGGTCGCTGTTAGAGTTGCGAGCTCCTATTTGTTGGCGATGAGTTGGTCGACCACTGAGGGGTCGGCCAGAGTCGAAGTATCACCTAATTGGTCGATCTCGTTGGTCGAAATCTTGCGCAGGATACGGCGCATGATCTTGCCCGAGCGCGTCTTGGGCAGCCCCGGTGCCCAGTGAATTACGTCTGGCGTGGCAATGGGGCCGATGACTTGGCGCACGTGACCTCTGAGCTCGGCCTTGAGCTCGTCGGTGTATTCTATGCCGGAATTGAGCGTGACATAGGCGTAAATGCCCTGGCCTTTGACGTCGTGGGGATAACCGACGACGGCCGCCTCGGCGACCTTGGCGTGCAGCACGAGAGCGCTTTCGACTTCGGCCGTGCCCATGCGGTGGCCGGAGACGTTGATCACGTCGTCGACGCGACCGGTGATCCAATAATAACCGTCTTCGTCGCGGCGGCAGCCGTCCCCCGTAAAGTAATAGCCTTTATATTGCTGGAAATAGGTAGTCTCAAAGCGCTCGTGGTCGCCGTAGATCGTGCGCATCTGTCCCGGCCAAGGCGCTTTCATTGCGAGCACACCACTGACGCCATTGCCTTCGACTACGGCACCTTTTTCTGGTTCGAGCACGACCGGTTCGACGCCAAAGAAGGGGAAGGTGGCCGATCCCGGTTTGAGCGGTGTGGCCCCGGGTAAGGGCGTGATGAGGATGCCGCCCGTTTCGGTCTGCCACCAGGTGTCGACGATGGGGCAGCGCTCTTTGCCCGCCTGGGTGTGATACCAGCGCCAGGCTTCGGGGTTGATCGGTTCGCCGACGCTGCCGAGCACTTTTAGTGACTCCATCGGATATTTGGAGGGCAGGTCCTCGCCGGCGGCGGCGATGGCGCGGATGGCCGTGGGGGCGGTGTAGAACTGGTTCACCTTCCACTTTTCAATAATCTGCCAGTAGCGCTCGGAGTCCGGGTAGGTCGGCACGCCGCCAAACATCATGGTGGTCGCGCCATTGGCGAGTGGGCCGTAGACGATATAGGAATGACCGGTGACCCAGCCGATATCGGCGGCGCAAAAGTAGATGTCGCCGTCTTGGTAGTCGAAGACGTACTTGTGGGTGGTGGCTGCATAGACCATATAACCGCCAACCGTGTGCTGCACGCCTTTGGGTTTGCCGGTAGATCCCGAGGTGTAAAGAATAAAGAGCGGGTCTTCGGCGTCCATCTCCTCGGCGGGGCAATCGGCCGAGGCATCGGCCATGACGCTGGCGTAGTCGAGGTCGCGGCCTTCCTGCATGGGGCAGCTAAAGGCGTCGTCGTCGGCGTAGCGCTGCACGACGACACAGGTGGAAACAGGTTGCCCCATCTGTTTTTCTGCGCTCGCCATTGCCTCGTCAACCAGTGGCTTCATCACGACGGGTTTGGTGCCCCTGTAAATGCCATCGCTGGTGAGCACGGTGGTGCAGGTGGCATCGACGATGCGGTCGGCCAATGCATCGGCGGAAAAGCCGCCAAAGACGATGGAGTGCATGGCACCGATGCGCGCGCAGGCGAGCATGGCCACGGCGAGTTCGGGTATCATGGGCATATAAATAGAGACGCGATCGCCCTTTTTGACGCCGCGGCTTTTGAGCACGTTGGCAAATTTACAAACCTGGGCATGTAGCTCTTTATAGGTCAGCTTCTCGTCTTCGTCTGGGCTATTGCCCTCCCAGATAAT
The DNA here is from genome assembly GCA_047616505.1 of Planctomycetota bacterium. GTDB lineage: Bacteria > Latescibacterota > UBA2968 > UBA8231 > UBA8231. Next base: position 6,155 of record JBLHGI010000055.1, on the reverse strand, counting down.
AGCCGTTTGATCGCCCTTGCTCTCTAGATGGCGGTCGAGACAGTTGTAGGTAATATTGGTCTTGCCGCCCTCGAACCATTTAATCGAGATGGGGCCTTCGTCCATATTGTAGTTGTAAGAGCACGCGTTGTCCCATTTTTTAAACCAGTGGAATTCTTCCGCTTTTTCTTCCCAAAAAGCAGCGGGATCAGCAATCGAGCGATCGTATTCTTTTTGGTAGGCCTCCATGCTGTTGATAAGGGCCCGCTCCTGCAGGGAGGCGTTGGGCTGGTATACTTCTTCCGACATGGTGAGACTCCTGTGTAAAGGTGTTGGTTGAATGGGTATTCATTATCTGTAGTTGTGCGTCCTCTCTAATACTATTGTATTTGCGCCTAAGCCTCAAGAGGTAGGCTTTTTGTCCTGAGCCACTGTAGTGCGATGATGGTTTTTGCATCGACAATCTGGCCCGAATCAAGCAGCTGCCATGCGTTGTCCAACGAGATTTCGACGATCTCAATATCCTCGTGTTCTTCGTTTAGGCCGCCGCCCTCGGCGCGCGGAAGGTCCTCGTCGACCTCTGCGTAGTAAAGGAAAATACGTTCAGAAGATCCGCCCGGTGTCAGATAGAAATGCGAAAGCAGCTCTATGCTTTTGACGGCAAATCCCGTTTCCTCGACGATTTCTCGGCGCATGGTTTCGGCGGGGTTTTCGTTCTCGTCGAGCATGCCGGCCGCAATCTCGAGTATCCAGCCGGGGCCGTCGTGTAGATAGGTCGGGTAGCGGAATTGGCGCACGAGCACGAGGGTATTTTTTTGCGGTCGATGTATGAGCGCGGCGACGCCATTGCCGCGCTCGAGGTTGAGGCGGTGCATGGGGGCGCTCATAGAGCCGTCGAGTTGTTCGTGACGCAACTGTGCTTCGTCGAGCTTAAAAAAGGCGTCGACTAAGCGACGCCGTGCGAGGATTTCTATTTTTCCCATGATCTTTTCCATATTGAGTGTATGAGTTGTGAATAATGAATATACCGTGCTATTAAAGACGCTCTATTCGGGCTTGAGTAATGGTAGCGAACGCAATAAAATGATGGGTGGCAACTACAGTAAAGGGAGTTGGCCCGACCGCATAGCCTATCAGCATGTCTCGGAAGTGGTTGAATGCGGTGTATCTGTTTCGCGCTTTGCAGTGGGCGATGTCGTTTTTACGGGTACCTACCCCGGTCACGTACCTCTGCACCTGGCACGCGAAGACGATTTAATGGTCAAACTACCCGCGAGTATGGACCTGCCCGCAGCGGCGCTGATGGGGGTGGCTTCTGTGTCGATGCGCGATGCGCGCTTGGTCTTAGTAGCAGGGCGCGAGCGTGTAGGTTTTAATTTTAACGCGGCCTCGGGGCGACGACTCGCGACCTATTCAACGGCCCATTTTGAACAGAGCGATTTAGAGCAGGTGCTGCGCTTAGCACAGAACGTGCTCGCGCTCAACCGCAAAATGGGCTATCGCGAAGTGCGGCGCGGACCGATCTGGGACGAGGTCGTGCGCGTGAGTTTGGTAAAGCAGGTAGACGATGTCGCACAGAGGGTGACCACTGCGGAGAAATAGCCTTGCCGGCTCTAACGAACTATCGCCATTTTCCTAGGCCAAGTAATTTCTTGCCAAGCTCGCTCAGGGTTGCGGTCGCCGCATTGTTCTTCTCCCATGCGCGCGGATCACCGGGAAAAGCATCGCGCTGGGGGTGGTCCAATTCGCGCCAGAGGCGAATGCGCTCGGCGCGTTCTGCTTCGTTGTGCTCTTCGGCTGGCTGCATCGAAATATACTGCGCCATGCGAACTCGCCCCTGCGAATGATTCGGTCGCACGCCGTGGGGGAGAAGGCTGTTAAATATCAGCAGGTCGCCGGCTTTCAACTCGATATGCGTGGAGGACAGCCCGCTTGTATCCGGGTGCATCGGGTCGCGGTCGAATGGCTGGTTTTTTACCCAGTCTGCAAATCCTGTGAATAGTTCCGGAATACACTGGAACCCTCCGACTTCTTCATCCTGTAGCCCTAAACTTAAGACGCCTTGTACGCCGATGGGTAAGGGGCGCCTCGATGTATCTACGTCCCAGTGGATAAAACCATCCGAGTGCGAAGGTCTCTTGTCGGGTGGATTGAGGTTGGCGCGGTCGATCGCGACCCAGAGATCCTCGCGGTCCCAAAGGTCGACAAAGGCATCATAAACACGCGGCTCCTGTCGATTGTCCCAGAGGTATTGGTGATTGTAGATCTCTAGCATGCCCGCATTGTTGAGTTCTTCCATCTTGTGCGTTCGTCGCTGCGGAGCGTACCAAGTCGAGGGGGCGTGCGGGATCTTCTCGTCAAATTCCCATAAGAGCTGCACGAGGCGTTCGATATGGGGCGCGGGAACGGCTTGGCTGACGACGACGTAGCCTTTTGTTGTCCACTGTTCCCAGTCCTTAGTCGATAGAACGCGGAGTGGTAGCTTTTTCTCTATATCTTTCAGCTGTGTCTGTAGTAATGTCGTGACAGGGTGACTGTCTTTTTTGGGCTGTGTCATCGTCTCTATCGATTCATTTTTATGGTTGTGCAGAGTTCAATCGTCTTCTGTGTCATTATATCAGGGGCTTGTCGCACGCTGGCGTTTTAGGCCGAGATAATCGCCAGCGATGCGCTGAGGGCGCGGCACATAGACATACGCCTCCGTCCAAGCCGGCGCGAACCCGCTGACAAGAGCGGCACCAATGCCGCCGCTGCGAAAACCTTTCTCGACGTCGACGCCTATCTGCCACATATCGGGGTGATCGGCACTCGCTGCTGCTATGCCTATGACCTTCCCACTCGCTTGAGCTACGGCGGCTACTCTATCGGGACGTTCCGTCTGGCCTCGTTGACCTAACCCATGTTCAAAGGGCAGATCATAGAGCGGATCCATGCGCGGACCAGCCTCAGCGCACTCCACGTCGACATTGGTAGGCGGTGGGATCGGGCGCCATAAATCCTCGCAGCAGATATAGCGAAGTTGCGGACCGGCAAAGGGCTGGTGCGACCGGCGCACGTGCCGCTCCATACGCGTCATACAGGGCATCGAAAACAGGGCATCGAAAATATTTCATCACGTGTTAATCCACGCACTACGCGGCGCGCCCACACCATCCACTCATAACTCACCGTGACTACAACGCCAGCGCCAAAAGTGGTTAAGCCCAGGTGGGGTTGCCCCAGGTGGAAGGGCATGCGCCCTGGTTGCAATTCGACTTCGACGACTGTCGTGCTATCGAGATAAAAGTCATTCGGAGTGCAGCAAGAGTTTGCCGATATAATCGTCCGGGTCAGATCCATAACTTACTTGCGTGTCTTTACCGGAGAGTGGGGAGCGGCTGTCATGGTGTATTCCTAGTTGGCAAACGTCGAATTAAAGCGCGCAGTAATCTACGCAAAGTAGCGAAAAAATTGACTAATATTGGATAAGCCATCGGTGATTTGTGAACACATCTCGATATGGTGTTTTTTTCACCGCTACTCCCGAATACACCGTTTGAGCTTTTTAGTCGATACTGGGTTATAGGTCATCATACTAGGCGATTTCATTCTGTAATGTGGAGATATATTGCATGGGGTATGGTTCTTTTCCCATTTCAGATATGGTCCGGCAATTTGCCCATACACGAGCGGCATTTAGCCGTTACCCGCAAGGGGCAAGCCGTGTATACAGCGCAGCGTGTGTGGTGCTGTTATACGTAGTGTTACTTAATTAGCAAGTACGCCAGGTAATTCTGCCATATCCTCGATCACAGTAAAAGGAGAATACGGTTCAAATGCTGTGTTTGGCGTGGTGCCCGAGATTACGGCAATAAATCGCACATGGCTGCGTTGAGCGGTTTCAGCATCGGTTATGCTATCACCCACATAGATGACATCTGACCTATTACATCCCAAGCGATCTATTGCTATGTGGATACCTGCTGGATCGGGTTTTTGTATGGGCACATCGCCACCGCCTAAAAGGAACGCTTATGCTACGTCCATCGATGAAGTCGATTGTTAGTAATTTTTCGTTGATGGAAATACTCATTCCAAAACTCCACTATATCGTCTTGTTTGTCCTCAATAAGCCTTCGATACGCCTCAACTCCGCACTACGAAAACCTATATTTTTCTGTAATCGGATCGGTTCACCTCGGTCGCCTGCATAAAAGAAAAATCGGTAGGGGCCGCTTAGAAAAACTGTTGGCATATACGTATGTCATTGTTTTACGATAGAATCGAATCAAAGAGCAGGCTCAATTAGAACTGTGGTAAATATATAAGCTACGCGTTTACAATTACAAGGTTTTCATTACCTCTAACGTGCTCACGGTTTAGCGAACCCGGAGCGAAGCAGAGGGCTGTCCCACAGGACCAAGGTGCTTTTGCACCGTAGCGTAAAACGCTTTGTTAAACGACGTAAGATAATACCCGGATTGTTCGTTCGCTATTCAACCGTGGGATGAGGACATAATTTCATGTGTCATTTCCTCTCAAGCCGGGGTAAATCGGCATCACTTCAAGCTCAGGCCACTTTTGCTGCAGAATGCGGGTGTAGGATTGTAGCGTCTCTGCGATGGGGAGTTGGTGGTTGGTCATCTGGGAAAATTGGATAAAGCTTTGATAAAGGGTCAAAGTTCTTGAGCGCATGGTCTGGGCCTCTTCGGTGGAGATCTCCATCTTTTTATTCATCGCTTCTTCGTCAATTTCAAAACATTCTTTGAAATACCAGGTCCAATAGCCTACCCAGCGGCTGAGGGCCCAATGAGCGCAGGCATCAACTATCTCTTGCTCAAAGAGCGCATTATCGGTGATCTGAGGGATAACATGAGCGAGCTCTCTTTGATAGGCGCGTTCCAGTTGACGGGCGGCCTCGAGCGGCACACTTTGCACCTTCGAGGTATGGGGAAATCCCAAGCGAGCAGAGACCACATCCAACAGGCCATGACCGTAAGCACCAAACTCATAATCAAGCAGCTGAACAGTGCCATCTATGTATAGAAAATTATGTGGTCCAGCATCAGCATGAATAAAGGTATGAAAGGGGCCAGGGCTATGAATTGACCGCTCTATATTTTCAAGGGCCTCCCAAAAACCAGTAGCAGGAGTGATCTGAAGTGCTGCAAAGCAATTTTGGAAGGCCTCGGATTGTTCTCGGATGTCGCGGGTTGAATCAGAGTGGGGAGAGGCGGCGTTTCGGTGAGATTGTATAGCGGCGAACTCATCTCCCCGGCCGTACGTCGCGGCATGCATTTGGCCTAAAAAGCGCCCTATTGCTTCCATGCCTGTTGTTGTTGCGTCTCGGTTATTGCCTAGAAGTAGGTCTTGCACCGTTTCATGTGCGCCAAAGTCTTCCAGGATAATTAAGCTGTCTTCTCGGTTGCTGGCCAAGAGGCGAGGGCCGTAGTGGTTTTCTCCGGGTAGACTACTGAGAAACTCCAGGCTGGCCCATTCGTTAAGAAAGCGATGTGACTCGTCGGCGGGTCCATCTGGATTATTAAACTGAGTAGTAGTCACCTGTTTGAGCACCACGGAGGAGATGTCGGACGAGGTTGGATCAAGCTGACAGCGGAGGACAATATGTTGGCTATTCAACTTTTCTGGATTTTTTAGTTTTATCGACCGGCCAGTGGATTCGGTCAGCAGTCTTTGAGCGAGCTGGATGAGAGCAGTATGGTCCGTCATGATATGCAATGCTTTTTATGTATGCTGTTTAATGGTTCGCCGATATGCCCGAAGGGCCAAGCCGCGAATGCGGGGCAGCGCACTGTGCGTTGTTATATAGCGTTAATTTCTAATCCTACTTCAGCTTGAGTGCTATATTCCTCCCGTCAAATGACGCCCTAATCAGCCACCGCTTTAGCGGTCGGCTGAATATGATTGTTATGTGCTTGTATGCTAACACCCAGTTTACCCATGGAAAACGCAAGGTTTCGAATGCTATTTTTTGTTCCAAAAGCATTGGAAAGTGCTACAGAGACAACATTTTTATCTAATAGAATTTGGAACTGAGCGCTAGCACCGGGCTGGGCTCCACCGTGTGATATTATTTTTCCATATTCAGGATGTTCAAACACAGACCACCCTAAACCATATGGATCATCTCCTGTTTCTGGTGCTAATGAGTCACTGGCATCAATCATTATTTCCAA
>JBLHGI010000054.1:0-23001 GCA_047616505.1 Planctomycetota bacterium | reverse complement strand
GGGAAGATGCCCGCCGCTTTCTCGCTCCCGGGTGCGGATGGCGAGTGTCGTCTCTACGCCGTCCATAACGGGCATCTGAATATCCATCAATACGACGTCAAATGTACCCTTAGCGAATAGCTCCAGCACCTCTTGGCCATTATTAGCGACTTCGAACGTATGCCCTCTTTTTTTTAATAAACCGGTGGTCACGACTTGGTTAAAGGCATTGTCTTCGGCCAACAAGATATGCCAGGCCGGGTCTGTAGGACCATCAACGCCTTCGCCCATTTCTAACAAAGTCCCCACCCCACGCTCTTCCACACCTTCTATCTCGCTAGCGCTCCCTGCTTTCACGTGGACAGTAAAGTGAAACGTGCTCCCTTGCCCCACTGTGCTCTCGAGCCATATCCGCCCCCCCATAAGTTCGACGAGTAAATGAGAAATACTCAGCCCAAGCCCCGTGCCACCAAACTGGCGCGTGATGGAATTGTCCGCTTGCGAAAAGGCCTGAAAGATAAGCTGCTGTTTATCTTCGGGAATCCCGACCCCTTCGTCGCGCACCCAAAGGTGTAACTCAACCGTTTGTTCCCCCCTGCCAACGCACTCAACTCCCACCTCGATACTGCCGCTCTCAGTGAACTTTATCGCATTGCCCACCAAGTTAATTACAATTTGACGCAAGCGACCCGGATCCCCGACTACGCGGTCGGGAACTTCCGAATCGATATTGCACTTCAAGGCGAGCCCCTTGTCCTCTGCGCGCAGGGAGAAAATCTTGTTAATGCCTTCTATGTTTTCGCGCAAATTAAACTCGACCATCTCCAACTCGAGCTTTCCCGCTTCTATTTTACTCAAGTCGAGTATATCGTTCAGGATCTCTAATAGAGCTCCTCCCGACGCCTTGACCGCCTGTAGATATTCATCCTGCTGGTCTGTCAAAGAGGAATCGAGCACCAGATCCGTCATGCCCAACACAGCATTCATCGGCGTGCGAATTTCGTGGCTCATATTGGCCAAAAATTCACTCTTTGCCCGGTTCGCTTTTTCCGAAACCTCTTTGGCATCTTCTAGTTCACGAGTCGTTTCTCGGTGCTTAGTTATTTCGGATTCGAGAGACCTATTAGCCCCCTGTACTTGTTCGTACAGTTCAGCCACCCTGTTGCGCTCGTCGATAAGACCCTCGGCAAAACGCTTAGTCAGGCTTCTAGCCAACAATAGAGCAATCAACGAGATGACGATAAAAACGAGAGCCGTATTAAAAATAAAGGTGCGTTCTTCGGCCAGGATGAGATCCCGATCTAAGTAGAACTTGAGCGTTATGCCGAAATCACCCAAAGCATGTTCTACGCCTTCCCCTATTATTTTTGTGCCCAGAGAATAGACGAACTCATCTTCCTGGAAAAACTCTACATAATAATTTTTGCGGAATTCTTTCCGATGAAATATATCTTCCAACAGCTGGCCAAAGGACACCTCGGCAATCATCGCCCCTTCGGGCAAGCCCCGAACCGTAACGGGCACCGCTATAAACCAATAATACAGCCCATCGACTTGTTGGACCTCTACGATGTGCTCAATATCACCACTGAGCACACCAGACAAGGATTGACTACGGCTGTAGTCAGCCGCCAAGTCAGAATCATTCGAATAAATAGTGACCCCTGAAAAATCGACAAGTGAAAGTCGATACTCATGCCCTAAAATGGGTATGCTCTCAATGAGATCAGCCACATCCAATAGATTAGATTCCGGCTGCATCACGGTCTGAACTACGATTGGAAGGCGAGCGATATCGCGCAGTACCAGCAAGTGATTATGCATAGACAAATCGACAAGCGTTATCAACTCATCGCGCTTGCCTTCTATATGGCTTAGGTATTCGCGTTCGAGTTTTTCCCCTATACTTTGGGCGACCCATAAACTGAGTGCCAAACCGGAAAATAATAGCATCAACACCAACGGCACTACGAGCTGCGCCGAACTCACCTCTTTCCTAGTACTAGGCGCTATGCTATCCTTGAACTCTTCCACAGTAGACACGAGTTACTCTCCCAGAGCATCCATATGTAGTATTATTTCATTGTTGCTCCCGTAGTACCCCATTACAAAGTCCGCTTCGGAAAGCGCCTCGTGGGCATCAGGCTGCTCGACAGAGAAAGGGTGAAACGGCTTTTCATACGTCTTAATTAGGCCGCGGATTGGCCGGTCTATCTGTTCTAGCGCTTTGCGTATAGTCCGGCGATCCGTCGTAATATCGCCCGTCAGCCCCGCTTGCTCGACAGCGTGTATAAATATCTTTCCCAAGTCATATGCATGCACAAAACCCGCCGGAGCGCCGATGTCCTCCGCTCTAGTTATCACACCGGGAAAGAGCGCTTTTGCACTAGTTAAAACTTCGTTTTCCCACGCCCCCGCGGCCAGCCCAATAAAGGAAAAATTCGTCTGAATAAAGGACAAGTCAACTTGAGCGCGCGTCGCAGCACTTACGGACTCAGTGAAATTCCCACCCGTGATGCCCCAATGGCTGCATATGGGAATATCCACGCCTAAATCGACCATTTCTCTTAGTAGCGTCTTAGCTTCTTCGACATTGGCGACCAACAGGATAACATCGGCTCCGACAGCACTGACCTCGCGGATTATGGCTCGTGCGCGCGCTCTTTTTAGGTTCCAGTTAAACCACTCTGTACCCACGGGTGCAACCCCCATCTCATTCAACATCCTCCCCATCGTCAATTCATTCGACTTCCCCCACCCCGTGTCCTCCAATAGCAGATATGGCTTTTCAAAACCGCGTTTTTCCACTGCATGGCGGACAATGACGCGCCCGGCCTTAGTATCATCAATAGATAAACGAAAAATCCAGTTATCGCTCGATGGATAGCGAGTTATAGGACCGGCTGCAGCCCAGGGATCGAGCACTAAAATTTCCTCGCGGTTGATAAAATCCCTGTGCGCGAGCAAAGGCGGCGAATGCAACCCCGAAAAAATAGCCAATGCCCGATCGTCTTGCAGGTATTGTTCGAGGTGGCGCTTGCTCCGAGGCGATGAACCTCGGTGGTCCTTGCGCACCACCTCAACAGTCCGACCTAATAATACACCGCCGACCTCGTTCAGAGCCGTTTTTAGACCTTGCTCGATAGAGACAGCCGACTCCTTGGCGACCGTAAAATCTGCATCTATATAGATCTTCAGTACTTCGCCGCCGTCTTCGGCCCGTAGCGGTACAGACAACAACAACGCAGCGCAGACAGAGATAACTAGGTAGCGATAATTCAACCGACAGCCTCCGATTAACTAATGTTTCGCGCTGATCCCAACCGCGATGCCCAAACCATCCAGCGCAACATGGGCCTGTTCGTACCCGTTATAACGCACTTCTAAGACTACACTTAATACGGACGACATTCGATAGCTCGCTTGCGACTCTGCGACCCAGCGGTCACTCGCCGAATTATTTAGGTTCCAATCAGAAAACCCCGCAAGTGTCAGGCGCGACCCCAAAGAAAGAAAATGGATCAGACTGAGTTGCTGCCCCGACCCATCCGTTTCATAGGGAAGGACGCGTCCTTGTAGCCACCCACTGACCCCGCTCCACAAGGACACATTGCGCTTGTAGTTTAGACCAAACCGCAAAAGTTGATTGCCGCGCCCATTTGCATCGTTGTATTCAAACTCCACTCCCATCCCCTGCACACCGCCGACCCAGTGCGGGTCTACGCTCTTGCGCAGACGATACTCCATAAAGTAGCGCGTCAGATCAAAGCGCTGCCCCGCCTTTTTTTGTTCACCGTGAAAATCCGTAAAACCCCAGAGATTCATGCCCCAAGGCAGATTGCCGACCGATGTGAGTACATTCGCCGTATTGTATTCCCGCGAATCGAGATAATAGGTGAGTTCAGCGCTATCTGCACCCGTCGCCGAACCGCCCCATAGGACTACGGCACAGAGGATCTCAAAGTACGCAATGAACTTTCCCAAAAAATACCTCTATCCATTAAAACTTGTAGCAGTTGATTTAGTTAGTTTAACTAAATCTAACATCATGCCTTTGATGTAATATATTAATAGAGTTGTCGCGCGATAGCTAATTTTAGATCTTGTAGAGAAGCGGTGTCCCAGATCCCAACGAGGTTTCGATGCTCGATGTAGATTTTGCCCTTCGCTCCGATCGGACGATGAAAGCGCTGACGGGCTTGAGTCGCTCCGAGTTTCAGCAGTTATGTCCGGCCTTTGACCAAGCGCTGAGTAAACAGATGCAATCGCGTCGTCTCGACCGTCAACGCAAACCAGGCGGTGGCGGCAAATACCGCTTAGATCGGGTGGAGGCCAAGCTGTTTTTCATCCTGATGTATGTCAAATGCTATCCGACCTTCGACGTGGCCAGCGTGCTGTATCAGGTGCATCGGTCTCGCCCCCATCGTTGGGTGCAAACCTGGTTGCCCGTCTTGGAGCAGGCCTTGGGCTATGCGGTGGTCTTACCCGAGCGTCGCATCGATCAGGTCGAGTCCTTTTTTACGCGCTTTCCTCTGGTCAAAGATCTATTCCTTGATGGCACAGAGCGCCCCATTCGACGCCCACAGGACGCGGATAGGAAAAAACGCCATTATAGTGGTAAAAAAACGCCACACCCATAACAATCTGTTGCTAACCGATGCCGACCGACGGGTCTTGGCCTTGAGTCCCACTCTTGGCCTTGAGTCCCACCCAACCCGGCGCACCCGTATCCGTATCCGGGTCGAGCATGCCATCGGGGGCGTCAAACGCTTGGCCGCCGTTGCCCAACCCTATCGCCCCCCATATGGAAGACCAACTCATGCTGGTTGCCTGTGGACTATGGAATTTTCACCTCAAATGCACCAACTAAAAAAACAGCGCGTGGATCAGCATCGATTGATTATTATCACGCGACAACCCTAATAAGCTATCAATACTCTCAATATTTTATAATATTAACAGTATAAAAAATCCTCTACTACATAGCCTGCGCATTGACGACTGCCTACAGGGAAACTTCATGCGGCGAATAAACCAGCAATTGTCTGCCCCCCACCTAAATAACTATACTATGCGCGGTATAATTAGCATCCACCAAAGAATGCCAAGAGAGGCGTATTCATGAGACAACGATATAGTTTGTTCGTTTTGTCCTTATCACTCAGTGCATTTCTCACAGGAGCCCACGCAAAGATGCCCGGCACTAGCACCACCACTTATTTCGGCTACGAAAACTGCATCGTGCTCGAAAACGCCACCACCCGCGCCGTGCTCACAGAAAGCGGTGGCCGCATTCTCGAATACGCCCATAAGGGCAATAATGCCATCTATCTAGACCCTGAACAAGAGGGCCAGATATTCAACGGCGAAGACCCCAAATTTGGCCCGACCGGCGGCCGCTTTGACATCGGCCCAGAAACGACGATACCCGCCCACCTCAATTTATGGTTGGGTCCGTGGGAAGCGGCCATTACGGGGCCGCGCTCGGCGCGCTTAGTCAGCGTCGAAGACGAAGCTACCGGCGTCCAACTCATCCGCGACTTCGTACTCGACGAGCACACTTCGCATCTGAGCGTCACGCAGACGATCAAAAATATCTCCGACACCGAAAAGCACTGGGCGCACTGGAGCCGCACCTTTGGCACCGGCGGCGGCATCGTGTTGATCCCACTTTCGCCCGAAAGCCGTTTTCCCGACCAGTATATCATGTACGGCCCCGGCACCGTTATGAACTACAAACCAGAAGACCCCAATATTCGTGTCCGCGACGGTTTTTTGGAAGTGCTCAACACACCCAAGATGCCCAAGCTCGGTCTCGACTCGCACGCCGGTTGGTTTGCCTATGCTGAAAAAAATGACCTGCTCTGGGTCAAGCGCTTTCCGACCTATCCCGAGCGCGCCTACAAAGAGATGGCCGGGCTGACGATTTCGATCTGGTATTATCAGGACCAGATGTGCGAACTTGAACCCATTGGTCCACGCGAAAATATCGCCCCCGGCAAGAGCGCCTCTTTTACCGAAGACTGGTGGCTCTTCCCCTACGAGTATCCCGGCGACAAAGAAGTCGACTTGGAAGCCTTAAAAATGTTGGTAGAAACGCAGACGCATTAGGTAGAGGCAAAAACTACAGAACATAGAAAGGGCCGGTCCCCAACATGGGTACCGGCCCTTTTTTTATTAATTATCTCAGCTTAAGCCGCTAAGCACACCTCTTCGATTTCGGCATCGACTTTGCGCAGGACGCGTTGCACCAAGTCGCTCCAGCCCTTGCCACTGACCAGTGCGCGCGTCGAGAGTGGATCCTCCACTTCGCGCAATATCTGCGGTAGATAGTCGCGCACGGCCTGCTTCATCTCGTCGATATGTTCGGTCGTCAACCTGTCACTAGTGCAAGCATACATACTGGCAAACGACCGCCATAGCTTTTCGCTGCGCTCTTCAATTTGGTGCGCGCAGAGTTCGTCAATATCGCTGTAAGTATCTTCATATGTCATGGTATATATCTTTCTCGTCGCAGTTCTCTCATCTGCTTATAGATAGAAATATCGGCAGGATATTGAAAAACTTGTGTGACTTCTATCACAGGAGAAAAATATTCCCTCTTACAGTAATCCCTCTTTTTGCATGATATCTCCGGCAATCGCATACGTCGTGCCGTGCATGCTCATAACGACCAAACCAATGCCCTGCGCCAAATAACCGCCAGCATACAAGTTTGGGATGTCGATCGACTCGTAATTGTGCGCATGCGTTTGCAGTTGGTGCACCTGAAAGCGGTAATCGTCTTTCTTGTTGTATAAAGACAGTTCGGGAAACCCCTGTAAGAGCGAATAATCGGCCCAACCGCCGATCTCTTTGACGATGTGATCTACTTCGAGCACGCGCTCACCATCCTGCGTTTTTATTACTGTTTTGCCATCGGCACCGATCTGCGTAATCTGCGTGCGATAAAGCGCTTCCAGTCGAGGCGAGTTACTTTGCAGTATTTCGGCAATGCGTTTGTAATAGGGCAAGTAGAGGCTGTCATTGATCAGGCGCCAGTGGATATCGCTGCCTTGGCGCATACTATAGTATACCTGTTTACCCGCGTCGTGAAGTTCAGTCGCCGCCCAATCTCCCGAACGCCCACCGCCGACGACCAACACGCGCTCGCCGGGAAAATCCTCCGGTTTGTCGTAGAAGGGCGTTACAAAGGGCAAATCCTCGCCCGCCACTTCGAGTTGGCGCAACTTGGCGCGCTGCCCCGTAGCATAGACCAGATACTTACAGGTAAAAATGCTCTCCTCGCCCGAATCGACGTGGCGCGAACTCACCTTAAACCCCTTCTCGTGCGGCACAATTTCATAGACTTCCTGAAAGGTGCGGACCTTGTCCTCTACTGCAAAACGCGCGGGGATTCGATGGTAATAATCGATGAGGTCGGTCTTCTTGATCAGCGCATTGACGTCGATATCGAGGCCCACCTCGTCTATGTGCTGCGCCAGTGGGTAGAACGCGAACTCCATCCACTGCCCCGGTGACAAGGTCAGCAAATTGCGCGGTGCATTATTCCACAAACCACCGACATCTTCGCGCGTCAAAAGCAATACATCGAGCCCTTGCTCCTGCTTGAATTCCAGCGCGATTTGGTCGCGCTCCTCAAAGAGTTGGCGCGGGTGATGCAAAGTGCGGAACAATTCGACGGGGGCAACTCCCTTGTCGACCAAGTCTCTAAAGTTTAAGCCCAGCAGCGAACCATCGAATTCTTTTAGCGATTGCGCCAACGGTCCATAGCGTCCAGAAAATACAGCACTTTCTTTGTAGTAGGGATGCCAGCCGCCCAATACGGCCGCCAGTGGCAAACCCGCCGGCCCGCCGCCGACGACAATCACGGTGCGATGTTCTATATCCATATTAAGCTCCAACGGCCCAGCCTCTACCACCGGCCCGCGTTCCTCTTTCTCTTTTTATAAATTCGGCAATATGCGCATGCCCACCGACACTCTGCACGCATTCTATACGAACTGCTATTTTTTGATCTAGGGTAAAAACTGATTGGCCCGCGCCAGTTTCTCTGGCAGATACGTATCGATCACGTGGTTTAGGTCGTGCACAGCAAAGGCCTGCTGTTCCGCCCTATAGCCCATTTTCTTGAGCTGCAAAAGCGCGTCCTGCCACTTTTTGTAGTGCTGCACAAAGGGGTCGTTCTTGAGCGCGTCGTCGATGCGTTTGATATCGATATCCGTCATCTTGTGCGTCGGCAGCCCGTACTCTTCAATATCGTCCGGCGTCACGCCGAGAAAATGCGCTTTCGGCACGCAGAATGCCTCGTTGATATGCGCAGCATTGCCCGAGCCAACCTTTAACGTGCGATAGATATTACAAATCCCGTAGGGATCGCAGTCGACAAATGCATAGGTTGGGATGTCGAGCGACTCGCTGAGCCTGCGGATAAAACGCCGCGTTGCCCGCGTCGGCACGCCCCCCATCGAAATCAAGATACAGTTGGCCGTGCGCCAATAATTATGTTTGACCAAACGTTGAAACATACCGGCGGTCTCGATGGCCAACACGAATTGGGCGTCCGATTTAAAGCTCAAATGCTCGACGGAAATCGGAATCGAGTAAGCGCCGGAGCCAAACTTCGTGCAGTCGATCGTCAACTCTTCCCCCGTGTCGCGATCCTCGTCATAAACGACCAGATTACCCGCGACTTCACCTCCCTTTTCCTCTGGCACAAAACCCAGCTGTTCTCGATTGACCGAAAAGAAAGCCTCGACGTCGTCGAGTACAGCATCGGACTCCGTCTGCTCGCCGAAGCGAATTTCCTCGCTCCACCCCTTGGCCACGTAATACGCTTCGCGTTTGGTGGCGATATCGTCCGTCTCGATCAATTTCTTGGACAACGCGATCATTTTCAACGATTGTGCAAAGGTCTTCACCGTCGATACTGCCAGCGTGCGCTCCTTAGTTTTTCGACCGATCTGAAAAAATCCCGCCTTGGGGTCAAATTTCACATTGCTCAAATTTCTGAGCGGAAACTTCATCGATGGCTTCTGCTTTTTTAGGATCTTATCGCGGATCGCCTTCACTTCTTTGGCGATCAGTTTTAACAATGCTTCGTTCACGAGCGACTCCTCTCCAGCAGGCCTTTTAAGTTGCTTTCAACAGTCTGCGTCTTTTTGTCGCTGTCCCCTGTAATCTCCTGCAATGCCTCGGCAATATGACTGATATACTGCTCGATATAATCTTTCTTGCGCGCCGCATCTGCTTCGCGCCGCAACTTGCCGACATAATCACCGACCTTGCGCCCACACTCCTGCACACCCAAACGAATTTCTTTAATAATCTCGTCGTAATGAGCTACTGCATCCTTGCTTTCCGAAGTAAAAGGCACCCAGACAGAAGCCATGTGCACCATGACGACCAGCGGCCCGGTCGGCAGTGAATTATTGCTCTGACTGATGCGGTAGTTGCGCCAATCCGTATCGATTAGGCTGCGCGTTATAGCACAGGCCGAGGGCTGGTATAAAAGCGGCACGCGGTTGGCAAACCGCATTACCCCCACGGCACCCTCCACATTGATATCACCGCCATAGGCGACGGCTACTTCAATCTGGAATGGGTTGCCGCGATAGACGGCCGGCGGCCGCGTCGTCGACGCGTAGAACTCGGCGTTGACATTGCTCTGCAAACTCGACAGCAACAAGTCTTCGCCGATCGGCACAATGCAATCGGTCGGTGGACGCATTAACTTGGTCGCATTGATCGCCTTGTAGAGGCGGTCACTCTCCTCGCGCGCAATACTCTTGGGCCGCCCATTGGGTTTCAGACCGGCCTTTTCACAGATCTCTTTGGCCACGCGCACCGAGACGCGCGAAAATTCCTGCGTCAAAAAACCCTGTAGCGTTCGGTGCAAAGTGCCCTGCAACATTTTCATCAGCACGCCCAGCTCGATACCGTGCGGATGCGGTTTTATCTCCTGTGCTTCCGGTGGCATTTCTTCCGTGCTGCGCTCATAGACATCTTCGCGCCCATCCGGTGCGATATAGCGCAAGGTCACGTGTGGATTAGCCAAAGCCGTCTGCCGCAAATACTCGTCTACCGACTGGCGGCCACGCTGGTAGCGCGCCTCCATTTCAATCTCGACCTGTGTTCCCTGACCGTGATCCCACTCGTGTTCTTGCTCGCGTACGATCTGCGGCTTGTTGTGCGCCGTATCGATCTGAATTTCGTAGTAGTGCGCTGCTCGCTTGGCGCTAGTGCGCGAAATGACGCGCGTGGCCTTACCCGTCGTCAACTGCCCATACATGCTGGCCGCCGAAATACCTATGCCCTGCTGACCCCGCGACATACGCAGGCGGTGGAACTTCGATCCATAGAGCAACTTGCCGAAGATATTGGGAATCTGGCTTTTGATAATGCCCGGACCATTATCGCAAACCCGCATGACATAGCGATCGTCCGTCGCCTGCGTCAGTTGCACTTCGACCGTAGGCAAAATGCCCGCCTCTTCACAGGCATCGAGGCTATTATCGACCGCCTCTTTCACTCCAGTCAACAACGAGCGCCGCGGATTGTCGAAACCGAGCAGATGGCGATTGCGGCTAAAAAATTCGGAAACCGAAATATCGCGCTGGTGCGTCGCCATTGACTTCGCCGTGGCTTTGGGGCCAGGCGATGTTTTGGTGGGCGCGCCTGTCGGCTCCGAAAGCAATTCCATCTGCGCCTGCTTCTTACTTTTACCCATGTAGTTCCTCTGCAGCCATATGCGGGTGGGCCATCGCGTCTACGCTATACAGATACGAGCCATAGGCCGCGAAAAATAATCGAATAAGACCTATAAATCTAAGGATTGAGCAGCAAAGCTGCCAATGAGATCGCCGTATAATAACGGAACGAGCAATGAGTTAAGAATTGCGCGCTGCGCGAGCGGTAAACAGCGGCTCCCAGCTATTTATCATAGGAGGGCGTTGACATAGGGCAACAAGGCAGTATTGTCTTCCGAATGCGTATGTCCCTCCTGAAAAACGCGTCGGTATTTTTGCGGTCCGGCGCGTTTTTCTATGCCGTGGCGAATAATAATTCGATCACGGCGCGGTGCGCGGGAACAATGGAATCTCCGCGCATGTCGAGCGCGGCGAGGACCTGCCCCTTGTCCAACTTCTCGTCGCGCATATAGGCAATGAGTGGCTGCAGACGATCCTCGGGTTGGGGGCGATCGACCACTCGATGGAAGCTCTCTATAAGCAGGGGCGGCTTGGGAGGTGGTCCGCTCGCGCTTTTGGCAGATTTTCCCGCCCGCTCGCGCAACAACCCTACGGCCGCCTCGCGGATGCGCTGACGCTGTATATCCTTGGCGGCTATCTGTTCGACAATCTCGCGACACACCCGCTGAGCGACCCCGCCTAACAAACGCACTTCTTCTACTAGCTGCGCATAATTTTCACTGCGGTCAAGACGCATCAAGACAGCGGCCAAAGGGGCTAAGAGGTCCGGGTTGCTGCCATCTACTTCGCGGCGCTGTACAAAAGTCTGCCAGCGCACGCGCAGCCGCTGCGGGTCGTAGGATAGGCGCGTTGGTCGCTCGGGCACTAAACTGGCCAGATAGTCGATATGCTCGCGTGCGTTCTCGCGCACGAGTAATGGCTGCCCACCGCTCAGCTCGGCATATTGCGCTATAATCAGCTCGTGATAGCGCGGGTGACGATCCAGCTTGCGCAAAATCTGCAATAACAGAAAGCGCGCAAAATCGGGGGTGTCACGATCCAACTGCAAATAATGGTCGTAGAGCACTTCCAACATACCAACGATGAGCTTGTCGTCGCGCGACGTGTATTCCAGCATCGAGTCGCGTTCGATGAGCAACTGCTCTCCATCCATATCACCGCCCAGCACCAGCAGGCGAAAAACCAGGCGCACCGCGCGGCGAAAAGGCAGGTTTTCGCGCCGCGCAAAGAGCGCGTGTAATTCCTGGATTGGCTCTATATTGAGCAGGTGGCGGAAATCTAAGGCCACGCTGCCGCGTTGTCCGTCGCCCGGCCAGCTCGAATAGCGCAGGAGGCGCGCGTTGAACTCCGCCGCCGGATAGTAGTTGCCACCCCAGTACTCGCCTTCGGTCCAGCCCATCTCGACAAAACCCTCGATACCCGGCGCTCCGCGCTCGATAAGCATATCGATCAGCGCATCGGCCTTGATTTGCGCGCTCACTTTAAAGCGCGCGACGTCACCGAGATCGTGCAGCATATCGGCGACCGTCTGCGGCGCAATGAGCAGGCCCTGGCGCTCGGCTGCGGCAAAGGCGGCCGAGTGCACGATGTCGCGGTCGATATCGTAATAGCGCGGATAACCTGAGTCGATGCGAATGGCATAGAGCTTCAACCCGGCCCATTTGCGCTCAAGTACCTCGGCGAAGATGGCGTCGGCCCACTCGTAGGGATCCTGCCCATCGCCGCTGCGCAGTGCGTAGAAGTGCTCTTCGTAGGTGCAGTAGAACAGATTGAATTCGCACTCGGGATCTGCCGAGAGGACCAGGTGCTTGTTGAGCCGCTCCAGCGTAGCGCGCACAAAACCGCGCCCCAGCGTGTAGTGCTCGCGCAGGCGTTGCCGCGCCCGCTGCACGAATTCCAACAGCATGAGATAATTCATCAGCGGCGTGGCCTCGGCGATGATCACCTCGCTGATCGCCCAGTAGTCATAGCCTTTGTCGTAGGCTTCTTTCAGCACCATCTCAGGCATGTAAAGGGTCTTGCGCGTATAACCAACGTGGAAGGACTGGTGCGCGCGCACGTGGTGAAATACCAACAAGTGCGGGCTCTTGACCATCGTCACGCTGACGCCCCAGTACAGCAATGCATCGACGAAGTACTCGGGCAATTGGCGCACGGCACCGTAGAAAAACTTCACCATGTCGTGCCCGGCGTGGAAGCGCGGCAGCTTCTCGTCTTCTAGCAACATACCGCCGCGCAGGCGGTTCTGCTGGCCAAAGACAATGGTCTTCTCGTGCGCATGCAGCGCCGCATTGACCTGCGCATGGCTGATATCGCCTTCGCGCAGACCGCTATTGGGGCGCTCGTCATTGCCCAGAGCTATTTCTTCTAGCGCTTCGTCCATACCCCTTTAGATACGAAAAAATAGCCGAGCTAATGCAAAAAAATACCGCCGGTGCACGAGCACACGGCGGGATCATATCTATTGCAGAACCAACTCAGCTACAGCTCCTCACTCGCCCTTCTCTGCGATGTGTAACAAACGAAAAGCGCCCGCACCAATATCCAATTCGACCGAGCCTTCTCCAAGCGACAACAGCGCTCCCGTCAATGCATCGGTCACTGCGCCGCCGCGCATCTGTAAATGCACGCGCCGCGCCGCGTGCGCGCGCCGATTGACCACCAGCATATGCGTAAGGGCCACCCCATCGCCAAAGAGGCCGAACTCTAGGTCGTCGTCGGCTGCCTGCAATAATTCATTGTCGAGCAAGAAACGCGAGGATAACGCACCGTGAAAATGCCGCGTCGCCAGCACGGTGCTCAATTCTTTTAAATCGGCATTGAGCTCTTTGACGGCGCGATAGCTAGGCGTTGGCATGCCACGCACATCGACCAACCCTTCGTAGACGCGCGTCTCTACCGTGTTCCCCTCTCCGTCGCGCAGCTCTTCGATGCCGGAGCTGTAGAGGAAATAGACGATGCCCCCTGCTCCACGCGTAAGTGCCAGCCCCGCCTGCAAGCGTATTTCCGCCGCCGTCGGCTTGCGATAATAGACCCGATCATCGCGCTCTTCGCTCTGTACCTGTACGATGGCGTGCCAGCGCCCCGAACGCCCCTCTAAGCCGCGAGCCACTTGGTCATAGCCGTCAATGAGGTCTTCGACACGCCGCTGAAAGCGTCCTCCTCGCTGCGGCAAATCACCGCGAAAAACGTAGTGCTCCTGCTGGAAAATATTAGCGCTGCCACCGCCGTCGAAGAACGCCGCAAGAAAGACCGATGTATCCTCGTAATCTTGTAACCTACCCACGCTTAGCGCCGGACGCATTGGGTCTGCTGTAGCCAGCGCCTTGACCACTGCCGCTAGAGCCGGATAATAGGTGCTCTTATAATCCTCGTGCCCCACTAAATAACCAAAAAAAGCCGGCGCTTCACGCCACTGAACCCCCAAACTCGCCGCCAGCAGCTGCAGCGAATCAGCGTCGACGCTCTTCGGGCGACGACGCGCCCAATTGTGCAGTTTATCGTAGGGGCTAAAACCTTTGGCCTCGTAGTAGACGGGCATCTGCCAACCTAGCTCGTTAGCAAAGTCCATTAGCTGCGCCTCCGCCGTGCCCTGTTCGTCTTCGTAGCGCTGTACCCACTGTACCATATTGAGGCCGAGTGCCGCGAGTCGGTCGCGATCTACGGCGGTGAAACGAAATTCGTTCATGCCCGCCGGCAACCACGTCCCCATAGCCAGCGGACCGATCTCCAGCTGGCTCGGCGCATAGTCGAAATCAACGGACGGATCGATTGCCCCACAGGAACTGCAGCACAGTGCGACTAGGCATAGCTCGAGGCACAGGCGTTTCATTTAGTCGCTTTTTAGCTTGGGGTTATTGGCGTGACGGTCGCGATCGCGGCGCGTCTTCTTGTCCATCGCACGAGAAAAAGCCTCTTCTAGGTCGACTCCAGTCTGGTTCGCCAGACAAATCAACACAAAGAGCACGTCGGCCATCTCCATGCCGAGATCGTTCTCTTCGCCTTCCTTAAAGCTCTGCTCACCATAGCTGCGCGCCATCAGCCGTGCCAACTCTCCGACTTCCTCCATTAGCACAGCCGTATTCGTCAACTCGGAAAAATAGCGCACGCCAATCGTGCGAATCCATTCGTCCACTTCTCGCTGACAGGATTGGAGCGTGCGCTCAGCCATGCACCAACTCGTAGTCTATCGGCTCCAGACCATCTGCTCGGCGCTGCTCGTTGACGTCATCGATGCGCCAGGGAACCGCCGAGCCATCGCTGCGAAAGCGCTTGTAGTACCCCTTCTCGCCGCTCTTCCGCTCCAAACGACAATAGGGCATCAACGCCTCGGCGGAACGACACTGAGCCAAGGCGTCACCAGCGAGCGTCTGGCCGCTGTCGAGATCAATTACTTCGATATCCTCTATTTTATTGCTGCCCAATTCGCGCAGCGCCGCAAACTGCAGATAGGGCGTCTGCTCTGGAGCCATGCCCATCAAATAGGTCGCCACTGCGTCGACGTGCACTTCGTTGTCTCCCAACAGCGTCCATCCCAGCGGATAGTTTTTGCCCTCGTTAAAGGCGGTGCCGTCGCGGCCGACAACGCCGTCGACCATACAAAGCCGCGGCATGCCGAGACTGCGCAGCGCCGCTAACGTGTCGCAGAGCTTGTGGTAAAAACGGTCTTCAAAAAGACTATAGCCACTTTCCGTCAGACGCCAGATACCCTCTTCAAACGGCTTGTCGACCTCTTGCACATTGCAGAAATGGCGCTCGGGGCGGTCTAAGATTCCCATTAGATTCTTAATCGACAGCGTCGTGCAGCCGAGATTATGACATTTGGCCAGCGGCACATTAAAAAAGAACGCACAGTCCGCTACGTCTTTGGCAATCATTTCCAAACGCTGGTAGACGACGCCACCCGGTACATCGACCGGCGTCCGCTCTACATCATTGAGCACGCTGAGCTGCACCTGCTGTTCGTCGATCATCGCCTGATAGCCACTGCTTTCCCACGTGTGGCCATTTTGCGGCTGCTCGCCCGACTGGCCTTCGGCCAAGAGCAGGCGCTCGCTCTCGACGCCCTTGGCGCGCAGGGCTTCGAGCATGCCGGCGACAAAACCGGGATGGGTAATAACGCGTTTGTCGGCCGGAAAAAGCACCGTGGCATTGGGTTTGAGCAAGATGGTACCGGATGTGGGCAATGGCACCTCCAGCGCACTCAGCGCGCGGAATGCCAACTCGCGATAGGTTTCATAAGAAGCGTGATCGCCTTCTATCGGCGTGCGCGCCATATAGACTTTGTCTTTTTCTATAAGCACAGTGAATCCCCCTCTTTCTACAAAAAAATGCCCAGCAAAGAAAAAGCAGTCAAGGGCTCTGTGCCCCCGACTGCCTTTTCGATGATTCTTTATATTTTGTCTACAATCGTTCCAACTGCGCTCCTAGCCCGCGCAGACGCTCTTCGAGACGAGCGTGACCGCGATCGAGCTGATAGAGATTGTGTATGCTCGTGCGCCCCTCGGCGGCCAGGCCAGCCAGCACACAGGCGGCACCCGCACGGATATCAATAGCGCGAACTTTGGCTCCACTAAGACGCGCCGGGCCGTGGACGATCACTAGGCTGTCTTTTTCTGGCGATAATTTGGCGCCAAACGCGCGCAAGTTCTTGACATGTCCCAAGCGATCTTCGAAGACCGTTTCGCGCACGTAGCTATCACCTTTGGCCACGCAGGCCAACGCCATAATGCCGGGCTGCAGGTCCGTGGGAAAACCGGGATAAAAGGTCGTTACTACATTGATCGGCGACAGCACCTCTGGCCCCTTGACGCGCATCCATTCGCCGTCCTGCTCCATATGCACACCCATCTGATAGAGCTTGGCCTCAAAAATTCCCAGATGGTCGCGTTCTACTCCCTTCAGCCGTATATCGCCGCCCGTAATCGCTCCAGCCATCATCAGCATGCCGGCATCGAGGCGATCGTGCATGACGGTATGTTCGGCACCGCGCAGTTTTTTGACGCCGCGAATGCGCACCGTGCGCGTGCCCGCCCCTTCGACATCGGCTCCCATTTTTTTCATCAAGGCGACAAAATCGACGATCTCCGGATCGGAAGCCGCATTCTCTATGATCGTCTCACCTTCGGCCGTAGAAGCGGCCATAATTAAGTTTTCCACGCCCGTATGGCTGGGCAAATCACAATAGGTGTAGGCGCCCTTGAGCACTTCGGCGGAGACGTCGAACCCGCCCCCTGTGATACTCTTGACGTCTGCTCCCAGACGAGCAAAACCGCGATAGTGATAATCCGTCGGTCGCGAGCCGATCGTACAGCCCCCCACTTCGCGTATCCAAGCGCGGCGAAAGCGGCCCAAGAGTGGGCCGACAAAGAGCACCGAGGCGCGAAAACGCGCCGTCAGATCCTCGGGCAAGCGATGTTCAACGACTCCCGTAGCGTCAATTACCGCCACTCCTTCTTCCGCGTCATAATCGACCTTGGCCCCAAGTTGGCGCAGTACTTCCATTGCAACTAAGACATCTTTTACCGCCGGCACCCGATGCAATATGGTCTGCCCTTCGGTTGCCAAAAGCGAAGCGGCCAACATCGGCAGCGCCGCATTTTTAGATCCCTGCACTACGGCCTCGCCGTGTAGAGGGCGACCGCCTTCTACATAGAGGACTTCTTCAGAAGCCATTGATATTCCTTGAGTTTCACCAAAAAAGGGGCACAAAAAGCAGGGATACTGCGGGGTCAGACCAATGTAAGGGCAAGGCGTTTTTTCGTCAATCACAAACTGTGCTAAAGGCTTGCGCGCTTGACAGATACGTCGTCATTTCTATATTCGTGACGATTGCTAACGAGCTCACTCAAGATTTTATATACATTTTTGTAGATTACTCACATTTACCAGGGGAAAGGACAAGAATCATGGCTGATGCCCCCACAATCGTAGCGTATCTCAAACCGGTTTGCGGTTGGAGCAATAGCGTGCGCGAAACGTTCTCGAAGTACGGACTACAGTTCGAGGACAAGGATATTATCAACAATCCGGACATTTACGCCGAAATGGTGCAGAAGAGCGGCCAGCCGCTCTCGCCCTGTGTCGAAATCAACGGTCAGATGTTGGCCGATGTCAGCGGCGAAGAGGTCGAGGCTTGGATGGTTGAAAATGGCGTCGTTGAAACCGTAGCCGCCTAAGTAGCAAGTAAAAAACAAAAGGCCCCCCTGCTTTAATAGCAGGGGGGCCTTTTTGTGTCTAATATCCTCTATAGCGGCTCATTAAACCGCCAAGATCAGACTGATTTCGCGGCGCATCGCCTCACAAATATTCGGCTGTTCGTGGTTTAACGGACCGTCTTCAGCCGCGCGCATCAGCGTCAGTGCCCCCAGCGCCTTGTCGTCAGCTCCCGTAAATAGCAGCACGTAGTTAAAGCCGATGCTGCCACTCTCGGCTCCTGCCAGCAGGAATTCGACGGCGCCACTCGGCAGCGCGCTCGCCTCCACCGCACTCGCCTGCCCCATGATCAATAGCGCCGAACTCTGCGCAATGGCCGCCTCGGCAAATGAACCGCTGCCCGCACTCAGTGCTGCGTTTAACTCATCGGCGCGCCGTCCGGCGACGTGCATTAACTGTATCTGGCCCTTCTCATTAACGCGCTCGTAGACCAGTGTTTCGGCCGCCTCGATCTGCATGAGCAGGTCCATGCTCTTTACAACGGCCTCGTCGGCCGGCATTTCCTTGAGTGCATCGATGATATGGGCGGGTATTTCCGCCGGTTCGGGCATCTTAAATGGAATAATAGAAACGGGCATTGCATATCCTTGACAAGATTATAGATGGGTCCTAATTTAAGTTTTCGATTTCGGGTGGCTCTTTAGCTCAGTTGGTAGAGCAGGGGACTGAAAATCCCTGTGTCCCCAGTTCAATTCTGGGAGGAGCCACCATTATTATAAGCAGGGCCTCAGTGCTGGCAAGCGCTGAGGCCCTGTTTCTTTTGTATATGGTGTCGATTATAGTTTTTACGAAATACTTCGCAGCACCACACACGTCATATCGTCGCCCTGTGACTCGTCGCCTACAAACGTCTGCACCACGCCGATCAGTCCGTCAATCAACGCCTCAGCAGACAAGCCATCGCCACACGCACTAGGGACGAACATCTTCTCTCAGCCTCTCCCATATACACTCAGGGTCTCATTTAGGACATAGCATGCCCACTACACCCGGCTATTGGCTTCGGCCAGTCGTTCGCTCAGCACCACAATTACGTTTTCCAAGATCCCGCTATAGGCGTTTGGCATCGATTTCAAAGCCAAGCGAATGCTGCTTCGGGTGAGGGTGAGTCCCGTACTCGGCACTTCGGCAACGATACTTGCAGAGCGGGGCTCTCCCGTAAACAAAGCCATCTCACCAACACAGGTCCCCGCCTTTATCTCCGCCACCTTCTGTCCAGTCGCAACCACCACGGCCAAGCTACCATTTAGAAGGACTAACATCTCATCTCCTTTCTCCCCCACCCGATAAACGAACTCTCCTACACCATAGGATTTCGTCCGAGCCACCTTGAGGATAAACAGAATATCAGTGGGGCTCAGTCCACTGAAAATCTTAACCCTCTCCATGCACTTGATCAGCGCATACTGCTTCTTATTTAAACTGTTCATTATTTTAGGCCACTCTCAAATCTTGTTTTCACGCTCCAAGACAAACAGGCTGAATCTCGGCGGTCAAAGTGTTGGACTTCGGCAATTAGACCCTTCATATACTCTCTCCTATTTCTCGACACACGCTCACGTGCCCCCTGCACTCCCTGGTTGTATCGCCGACTATTCTCCGAGTATCCACCGGCGCCGCTCTTTCACCGCGGCCAACCGCTTACTGGTGATGTCGTAGGCGGCGTCTTTGCCGAATTGGTGTTGCGGGTAGCGCCAGGTCTCACGCACGGACCTTGTCGGCCCGACGGCTATGAGATGGTTCTGCCAGTTCAAGGCGGCGTCTATCGCTGCTTCCCACTCGGTAGAAGTGACCGTCGCCGTAGATTCGTCACGTTTCATCGCTTTCCTTCCGCTCCGTAAGGTGAGACGCCGAGTATATATCGAAAGACCGATGGTTGAACAACGAAAATCACTCAGTAAGAATTGAGTTGCTGTTTCCATTGCCATCCCACAGCTCGACATAACCTGCCCCCAGACGTTTGTCATATCCTATCTTTACCGCTCTCTCAAGCCTACCACTACGGCCCATTGCTCTTAGCTCAATATTGCCGTGAGGATCGGAGCTACGATCAAAGCCAGCCCGACATAAGAGGGAATGTAATTAATGATGGTTTCGCCTGAATGCGCCTCGACATAATCTGGTGGAAGATGATCTCCTCCTGCTTTTTCAATAACAGTATCTTTTAGAACATCAATTCCATGTTCATGCGTTATAGACCACTCCTTCCCTTCTTGGATGCTCTGTAAAACCCCATCATAGTTGTCTTGGCTTCCGATCATTACGGCAACATTACTATTAAATTCTATCAATTTGGGCGACGTCCACAACACACCAAACATCCTCGGATTTTGCAGTGCATAATAATTGATCAATAAACCTTAAGGCATTTCTTGGCCATAGGATACACAGGATCTACCCCCTGCGGCAAGCATCCGCGACTATCTTTCACTACAGATACAAACACGCCCTGGAAGAATGCACTCCCCCCGAGCCGTCGTTCATAACCATTCATCTCATGATCCGCAGCCACATGATTCGGGACACCTCTGTTCACTGCACTTTATAAGCTCCGCTAACACCTTCTTCCCGGTGTCCATATAGTGACTACTTCATGACGCACGGTGTCCAATAGTGACTTAATTGGTTTTGATAGAGATAAACCGAGTTAAATCGCAACCACAATAAAAAAAGGCCTTACGTGCAAGTCATTGAGAAGCCAACCACTTGCGTAAATTCCCTAAAATGGTCTGAAAATCCCTGTGTCCCCAGTTCAATTCTGGGAGGAGCCACCATTTATTATAAGCAGGGCCTCAATGCTGGCAAGCGTTGAGGCCCTGCTTTATTTGTAGAAGTGATCGGCGTGCATTACAGACCGCCCAACCGATACGGCCGCCCACTCAGATTCGTGGGGATTTATAAAGACCCGCTGACTTAATCTCGAAACGGATCAAACTCGTCGGCACCCGCCATCGCCACGCCAATGGGCATCAGCGTCTGCTCTATAACAAAGCTGTCGGCGTGATAATTTAATACTTCGGGCAGGCGTTTATAAACGTGCGGGCTCTCGTCGGTACCGGCGCCGCGCAACTCGACATCGTTAAACTCCGCGATCCACTGTAGCATCATCTCACGGCTGATCAGTCCCGCGGATTTCACCGCGGATTTCACCGCGGATTTCACCGCTGATTTGCCCTTTTTCCAGCGCCGCTTGCCCGCCGCCTGCGTACGCGACATGACGCGTCCCGCCCCATGTACCGTCGAGTACAAACTGGCGCTGGCCTCGTCCGACTCTCTGCCGCGAATAATCACCGAGATATCGCCCATCGAACCGCCGACAAAACTGCGCTGCTCGGAAAAACAGGGAGTCGCCCCCTTGCGCACCACCCACAGATCGCGTTCCCCGTGGCGCTCGCGCCAGGCGAAGTTGTGATGGTTGTGCACACTGTCCTTGATTTCGGCTCCTAGTATAGCGGCCACTTTCTGGCACACCCAATCGCGGCCGGCATAGGCATAGCGGCCGGCCAATTTCATACAGGCTATATACTCTTGCCCTAGGTCCGAGTCAGCCCGCAGGCGCACCGGTTCAACCATCATGCCGTCTTTGCCGCCGCCGGCGCGGATAAAGTGCGTCGCCAACTTGTGGCCCAACCCGCGCGAGCCAAAATGTACACCGCACCAGATGCGGTCCTGCTCGTCGGTGAATAGATCGACGTAGTGATTGCCCGAGCCCACAGTGCCGAGCTGTTGGCGCGCCATGTCCTTGAGCGATGCCGCTATGCCAATATGCCAGGCCGGATCGTCGTCAAAGAGATCCGCCTCTACTTCATCTTTGTTGGTGCGGCCTATGCCAAAAGAAATCTGACGCTGAATATCGTCCATGATCGGCGCGATGCGTTTCTTTATATCTGCGGCGTCGGCATCGAGTAAGACGGCCTTATTACCGCATGCTATATCGTAGCCTACACCCGAGGGACTGATCTCGTCCTCGTAGGCGATGACACCGCCAATCGGCACCGCATACCCCAAGTGGTGATCCGCCATCAACGCCGCGTGCGCCGCCGTGCGCGCGCACGTCTGCATCTGGCGCACCGCCCCCTCGTCGGGCCGCCCCCATACCGGAATATTGTCAACTAATTCATAGGCCATAACACTACCACTTATCCTACGGACTTGCCCATCTGCTCACTCAGGCGTTTGACTAACGGCGAAAGAGCCCGCACTAAGTGCAACAACTCGTCGCCCTGCAACCATTTATTGTCGGCAAAACCCGTGGGCAAAAAAGGCTCTAAAGCCTGCAAATCACCCGCTTCGAATACCGCCGCGACGCGATTTTCCGGTCCGCGGGGAAATGGATACAGCACCTGGCCAACAAAGTCTGCCACGCCAATTAAAAACGCAAAGGCGCTGTCCTGCGGTCGATGATGGTTGCCAATGATCCCTTCCAACTCGACGCCCAAGTTCCAGTGCTTGGCGACGACGCTGCCCACGGCTACATGCGTAACGCCACCGGCGACCATTTCTTCTACACCTAAGAACGACACCTGCCACTGCTCTTTCTCCAATTGTTTGAGCAAGATGGGAAAAAGCCCCTGATAAGCCTGCACCAACGCTCCCTTGCCGATATCGTGCATAATGCCGGCGATAAAGGGAATTTCGCTGCTATAGTCCAGCTCTAAGCGCGCGGGCAAATCGATGCGGCGCACCACCTCTAGCCCTGATGCATCTAGCCCCAATTCGCCCAAGCACTTGCCCTGCGTCAGCTGCGCCATCTCGTCGTCTATGGGAAAGGCCAGTGCATAGGCGGCGTAGCCAACGGCGATATTGTGTCGCCAAAAGGCGCGCAGATCAAAACCCTGCTCCTTAACACTGATAAAGGTTTGGCCACCATGTGATTTATACCCGCATCGGTCGCCGCAAAGAGCGCTTCTTTATCCGCCTTGTCGGCCAGCATCAGCACCAGCGCGTGGCGATAGCGTTCGGTCGTGCGCAAACGCCGCACCCACTCGACTCCGGACATATCCGGCAGATGCATCGCGACGATTAACAGCTCCGGCTCCCGCTCTTTGAGCGCACCCAGAGCTTCCTGTGCCGTACCCCAGAGCTTCCTGTGCCGTAC
>JBLHGI010000053.1:0-23793 GCA_047616505.1 Planctomycetota bacterium | reverse complement strand
CTACGATCATTTTCGTCGGCTCAACCAAAGCGGCATCTGGCAACAAATACTGGATGCGCTTACTCAACAGAGTCGACGACGGCAAGGCCGTCATTTACATCCATCGTATGCGATTATCGATTCACAGTCGGTTAAAACGCAATATGCCAGCGACGAACGCGGCATCGATTCACAATCGATTAAAACGCCATAAGCTATAACACGCCTTATATTAATATGGCTAAGCACTGCCAACAACTATCCTCTTGGGAACATACGTATGGATCTCTTCGACGCCGGTCTCGAAGCGCGCCAACAGCGCGACCAGCCCTTGGCCGCCCGCCTGCGCCCGCGCACCCTCGACGAGTATGTCGGCCAAAACCACATCCTCGGCCCCGGTCGCCTCTTGCGCCGCGCCATCCAGGCCGACCAACTCTCATCGCTTATTTTCTACGGTCCTCCCGGCACGGGTAAGACCACGCTAGCCGCCGTCATCGCCAATACCACGAGCTCGCATTTCATTTCGATCAATGCCGTATTAGCGGGCGTAGGCGACATCCGCAAAGCCATTGACGAAGCACAGGAACGGCGCAAACTACACGTCCAGCGCACGATCCTCTTTGTCGACGAAGTCCATCGCTTCAACAAAGCACAGCAGGATGCCCTCCTGCCCTGGGTCGAAAATGGCACCGTTATCCTCATTGGCGCCACGACGGAAAACCCCTACTTCTCGGTCAACCGCCCCCTGCTCTCGCGCAGCCGTGTCTTCCAGCTCAAGGCGCTCGATGCCGATGACCTCCGACGCATTGCCCAACAGGCGATTACGGCTTCGCACGGGTATGCCCATTTAAAGGTGGTGCTGCAGGAAGACGCGCTCGAACACCTCGTCAATGTGTCCAACGGCGATGCCCGCGCCCTGCTCAACGCCCTGGAATTAGCCGTCGAGACGACTCCCGCCGATACGCAGGGACGCATCGTCGTCGACCTGGAAGTAGCCGAGGAATCGATCCAACAGCGCGCCCTCCTCTACGACAAAGAGGGCGATTATCACTTCGACACCATCAGTGCCTTTATCAAATCGATGCGCGGCTCCGACCCCGACGCGACGCTCTACTGGCTCGCGCGCATGGTCTACGCCGGCGAAGACCCGCAGTTTATCTTTCGCCGCATGATCATCTTCGCCAGCGAGGATGTCGGCCTAGCCGACCCTCATGCCCTACAAGTCGTGATGGATTCGGCCGCCGCCTTCGATCGTATTGGTTTGCCCGAAGGACGCTTCCCGTTAGCTCATGCCGCCCTCTATTTAGCGACTGCGACCAAAAGCAATTCGACCATGGCTTTTTTCGCCGCGCTCACCGCCGTTGAAAAAGAGCAAGAGGCCGAGGTACCCAACCACCTCAAGGACGCCAGCCGCGACAGCGAGGGATTTGGGCACGGGGCGAATTACCTCTACCCGCATGCCTTCCGCGAGCACTGGATCGCCCAACAATATTTGCCCAGCAGCCTGCAGGGCCGCGTTTTTTACGAGCCGTCTGATCAGGGGCGCGAAAAAGAGCTCGGCGATCAGGTCAAGAGCCGGCGCGAGCTCCAGCTAGCCGCCATGGTCGAAGGACAGTCGACACCGGAAGTCCTCAGCTTTTCGCCCCCGGACAAAGCGCGCGACCAGTGGCTACAGCGCGCCGCTGGCGAGCACAGTACCTACCTAAAAAAACTGCGCCAACGCCTGCTCGACGCCCTGCACTTAGAGCGCCACCATCTAGTCCTCGATGTCAATGCCGGCACCGGCCTGCTCTCGTGGGAGGCTATGCGGCGCGTTCCCGAGGGCGGCACCTGGATGCATACGCCCGACAAAACCTCGTCTATTGCCCTCAGTGAAATCGCATCGCACCTACCTGAACTGGAGCGCCCAGCCGTGCTACAGGGACCGTTGGAACATCTCGACACCATACTGCAAGAGGCCGCGCCCAATATCCGCTTCGATGCGATTTGTGGCCGCCATGCCCTCGGCGGTCTAGCCGACAAACAAAACACCATCCAACAACTAGCTATTCACCTAGCCCCCGGCGGTCGTATAGCGCTGGCCGAAACGCTGTCGTGCCGCGCCCAGCGCCTGCATCAACTGGTCGAACTCAACAGCCTCCCCACTGATTTGCGCCAACGTCTCATCGATGCCGAAGAAGCCATATATGCCGATGCTTCCAACCCGCAAGTCTCTTGGGAGGCAGATGAATTGGCGGGGTTTTTTGCCACGGCGGAGTTTACCGGCATCGACCTGCGCTGCGAGGAGCAGCACGGGCAGCGCCATATTAACCCGCAACAACTAGCCCATTGGTTCGATCCGGGGGGCGAAAAACGCCATACCTATGCCAACTATCTGAGCCAGCACCTCGACAGTGATGAATTACACGTCGTTCGCCGTCTCTTTGAAAAAGAGTTGGCAAACAAAACACTGCCCTGGTCCTCGACACAGGTCCTAATCTTTGCTCGGGCCATGGATAAGTAGTTGATTTGTACTGTGCGAGCCGTTAAATTACGAGCCGATCTAAAAATGAAGCGCTTTCACCTCTAACTCCAACCCGTAGAAAGTGGTTATGCGCGCCTCAATTGCCGTCCTTTTTCTTGTCTTTTTCGCCGCCGCCTGTAGCACAACCGAGCAAAAAATCACCGTGCACGTCGAACAGATGGCAGCCAGTCCCATTGGCTCGGCCGCCTGGCAGCAGGCGATTGATGAACTAGTCGTTATCGGCCGCCCCGCCGCTCGCCAACTGATCGCCCAACTCAACCCCGGTCTCTATGTGGGCGAGGCCTATCGCGAGTTTCGCGACGAACAGGAGAAGTTGCGCACCGGCAGCGCCCGCGCCCTAGGTCGCATCAAACCGCGCGGTGCCACCGGCCCCCTCAGAGATCGCATTACCGTCGCCTATACAGACGCCGAACGCATCGCCGGTATCTGGGCCCTTGGTGAAATGGGTTTTGTCCAAGCCGGCGTCGACGCCTTAAAAGCTCAACTCAAAAACGATAAAGACCCCGTCATCCGCCTGCACGCAGCTATAGGCCTGCTCAAAATGGACGATAATAGCGGCGACGAGGAGATTGCCCAAGCGCTCTCGGGTCCAGACCAGAGTCTAGCGCAAATAGTCCTCGACGGCTTGGCAGAATCCAAGCATTTTGGCATTCCGCTAGCCACTCGCCTAGCGCGGGAAGAGGGCCCCCGCCAAAGCACCCTGAACCAAGTCTTAGACCAGGTGAGCAAAGAGCTTATAATCCAGCTCGACGCCGAAGACCCCGAACTGCGTCGCCGCGCCGCCTTAGCACTCGGGCAAATCGGCACCAGCGGCGGCATAGACGCATTGAGTGCCAAACTCTCCGACCCCAGTAACCAAGTGCGCTTTAGCGCTGCGTCCGCATTGGCCAGCATGGAACATAAAGCGGGCATCGATTTTCTCTTCGACGCCATACGCGCCCCAGATCCAATTCTGCGCACGAACGCCGTAAAATTCCTCGCCGAAGTGCAAAAGGCTTCTGGCGCGGTCGAAAGCCAACTCGTAACGGCACTCGCAAGTGACAATGTACTCCTGCGGGCCGGTGCCGCTCAGGTGCTGGGCCAAGCGAGAGTAGAATCGGCCTTAGCCGCCCTACTCAAGGCGACGGCCGACCCCGAAGCCCAAGTGCGAGCCAATGCCGCCATTGCCCTCGGCCACATCGGCCAGTCTTCGAGTCGCCCTCAACTCGAAGCACTCCTGCGCGACCCAGACGTTACCGTCGCCTACTACGCCGAGTGGGCTCTGACTCAATTGGGTAATGGTTAATAATGGAGAGAATAATGACACGATTGCGCATTGCCCTCACCGCGGTACTTCTCTGCATTACTGGCACCTATGCCGCAGAAACCCCCGAAACTATTTTAATTCGCCAGACCTTGGGCACGGACCTATCCGGCCATCGCCGCGGCGATACCGAACTCGTGTTATCGAGCTACGACGAGCACTTTGCCTCCTACGACGCCCACGGTAGCACCGATCCGCGCGCATGGACCCTACGCTACGAAAGTCTCGAAGCCTTTGAGGCCGATCTAGAAACGGACCTACGGACCCATCGCTACGAAACGGAGCGCACCATCCCTTCGATCCAAGTGCGCGCACTAGTCGCCACGGCCACGACGATAGACTCGGGCCAGATTGTCAACCGACAAAATGGCTCTATACGCACGATCAAAGAAAAGCGTTTTTGGACCCTGTTAAAAAGCGAAGATCAATGGCGTGTAACCGCCGTCGTCGCAGATTTGGGAGACGCTGCTATCGCGGCCAACAAAGGCACAACTAACAGTGAAATAACCAATGTCCTAGCGCGTGAAAAAGAAGGGCGAGAAGCCGGTGATAGCGCCGCGATCACCGCCCTATTCACCGAATACTTCATCGGTTATAACGGCAAGAACTCGCTCAACCCCGCCGTCTGGCAAATTATTTTTAGCGGCACGGAAGAATTCGAAAAACATCTGCTGCGCAGACTACCCCATGTAACGTACCATATCGACCGCACCGTCCTGCAAACACTGGTTGGCCCTCTTGAAAATGAGGCGATAGCCGTAACACGTGAGACCGTTTCAACACAGCACGCATCTGGCGAGGCCCAACACGCGTTGGAGCGCTACGTCATGTGGACGCTGAGCAAACGCGATGGAACGTGGAAGATCACCAATATGTTGTATAATTTTGGCCAACCCGATTAAGGATGATATGAGCAACAAGGTCAACAACTACGAAAATACCAACCGTCTTTTCGACAAGGCCGCCGATCTGATCGAAGTCGATGAGGAAACCCGTCTGCTGCTAAAGACCCCCTTTCGCGAGATACAAGTTGAAGTCCCCTTGCGCGGCGAGGACGGCCGTCTCAAAGTGTTCCTCGGCTATCGCGTACAGCACAATGCCGCGCGCGGCCCCATGAAAGGTGGCCTGCGCTTTCACCCAGAAGTCGACTTTGACGAAGTGCGCTCACTGGCCTCGCTCATGACGTGGAAAACGGCGCTGGTCAACGTGCCCTTTGGCGGTGCCAAAGGCGGCATCAGTTGTGACCCGCGCCAGTTGACCGTGCGCGAATTGGAACGCATGACGCGCAAGTTCATCTCGCGCATTGGTTTCGCCTTTGGCATCCAGCAGGATATTCCAGCCCCCGACGTCAATACCAACGCCCAAACCATGGCCTGGATCATGGACCAGTACAGCTCGCAATACGGCTATACTCCGGGCATCGTCACGGGCAAACCACTGGAACTCGGCGGTTCTCCCGGGCGCGAGGCAGCCACGGGGCGTGGCGTCTCTATTATCACCCAGGCCGCCGCCGCCGATGAGGGCATCGACATTCGCGGAGCACGCATTGCCATACAGGGTTTTGGCAACGTCGGTTCCTATACCGGTCTCCTCCTGCACGAAGCCGGTGCCAAGATCGTCGCCGTCGGCGACCATACAGGTGCCATCTACAACGGCGACGGTTTCGATATACCCGCCTTGTTCGAGCACGCGCGCCAGGAGCACAGTATAGCCGGTTTCCCCGGCGAAGCGATCGCACCCGAAGACTTACTCGTACTCGATTGCGACATTCTCATTCCAGCCGCCTTAGGCGGCGTTATCACACGCGAAAATGCCGGTGAAGTGCGCGCGCGCATGATCGTCGAAGCCGCCAATTCGCCCGTTACGACGATTGGCGACGAAATCCTCAACGAACGCAATATAACGGTAGTCCCCGACATTCTGGCCAATGCCGGTGGCGTCACGGTATCCTATTTCGAGTGGGTGCAAAACGTGCAGGTCTTTTCATGGGACGAAGAACACGTCAACACCGAACTCGAAAAATATATGATGCGCGCCTACGCTGCCGTGCGCGACGTGATGAATGAGCGCGGGACGCAAATGCGCACAGCCGCCTTCAGCATCGCCATCGCCCGCGTGGCCAAAGCCGAACGCATTCGCGGCGACTTATAAACGAACTGCTTCAATTTACACGGCGCACAGAGGCCTCACACGAGTCGCGGCTATACTGCAAAACGCGATCGTCTGCTCCTCTTCGCCTAAAAAAGAACGCACCACCGCCACCTATCCATGAACGGGAGGGAACATGGAGAAATTGGTCTGGCTCGTCGTCTTCACGTTGGGCTATTGGAGTTACTGCATCTTCTGGGGCATTAAGGGGGCGCGGCAAACAAAGACGGCCAGCGACTATTTTCTCGCCGGCCGCGGCATCGGACTCTGGGTCTTTGTGCTGGCCGCTACGGCGACTTCTTTTAGCGGCTGGACCTTTGTAGGCCATCCCGGCACGATTTATAGCGTCGGCCTCCCCTACGCCTTCGCCTCTTTTTACGCCATTACCATTCCCTTTACCGGTGTGCTCTTTTTAAAGCGCCAGTGGCTCTTAGGCAAGCGCTTTGGTTATATCACGCCGGGAGAAATGTTCAGCGATTATTACCGCAGCGACGCGATGCGCCTACTCACGGTCGTCGTCGCCATGGTCTTCAGCGTTCCCTATCTCGGCGTTCAACTCAAAGCATCCGGCCTACTATTCAATCGCCTACTGGCCGGCACTCCCATAGAAAATACGGTCTTTGCTTCGGTCGAGGGCGGAGCAATCATGCTTTCGATCATCGTGTTTATTTATGTATCTTCCGGTGGTCTGCGCTCCGTCGCCTATGTGGACTGTGCCCAGTGTATCCTATTGGCCTTAGGCATTATTGCGCTAGGCTTTATTGCCTTGGAGTTAGTCGGCGGCTGGCAATCTTTCAAAAGCGGTCTCGCAACGCTCGCACAACACAAACCCAATATGGTCGCCATTCCGACGCGCCCTGAGTCATCTTCTTTTTTGGAGCGGGCCGGCGTCCTGTTCTTCGATAGCGCAGGTGGAGCTTGGACCGGCCTTATGATCCTGACTTATATGTTTGCGCTGATGGGCATCCAATCAGCCCCAGCCTTCTCCATGTGGGCCTTTGCCAACCGCGATCCCGGCCCCTTTCCCTGGCAACAGGTCTTTGCATCATCGATCATCATCGGTGGCATTATGTTCTTCTTTACCGCGGTGCAAGGGCTCGGCGGACGCATGCTCGATATGGGCCTCATTCCCGGCACACAAGCGCTAGGCTTACCATCTTCCGACTATCTCGTCCCCTATCTCATCGACACGCTCTCGACCAATTACCCTTGGTTTCTCGGCCTGTTAGCCGTCTGCGCCTTGGCCGCGATGCAGTCGACGGGCGCCGCCTATATGTCGACGGCCAGTGGTATTATCACGCGCGATCTATACCGCCATTTTTTTAATCGCAAAGCATCCCAGGGAACACAGGTGTTGGTCGGCCGTATCACCGTCGGCATAATCGTCGCCATGGCCCTGCTCGTCGGCCTCGCTTCGGGTGACGTTCTAGTACTTCTAGGTGGTCTCGCCGTCTCATATGGTTTCCAGATGTGGCCGGCCCTGCTCGGCATCTGCTATATCCGCTTCTTTACCGGCAAGGGGGTTGCTTGGGGCTTGGCCGCGGGACTAACGGCCGTAACCTTCACCTACGTTACAGAGCTAGGCGGACTGATCGGTATCGGCCGGTATCCACTCACCCTGCACAGCGCCGGCTGGGGCATATTCTTTAACCTCGCCGTAACCATACTCGTCAGCGCACGCACGCAGGGGCAGGGCGATAATGACGCGCATCGCGCTCGCTATCACGATTTTCTTCGCGAACATACCGCACTGTCTACAGAAAATAAGAAGTGGAAAAAACCGGCCTGGATCCTGACGATCGTCTGGTTTCTCTTCGCCATTGGCCCCTTTGCCGTGCTCGGCAACGAAACGGATCCGGCACTCTGGCATTTTGGCATCCCGACCATCTGGCTCTGGCAAGTAGCCTGGTGGATCGTCGGCTGCATCATGATGTATCTACTCGCCTTCAAATTAGAAATGTCCACCGTGCCGCGCAGCGAAGTCAAAGCAGCAGCAGAGGATGCCTGAGTAGGGCTGCTTTTGACCATTTTATCCTCTCCTATTCTGCGGCTACTCCTAGCCCCGGCCGGTGCCACACTCGTTTGCTATCTGTTACCTGAACGCGGTGGCACGACCGGCTGGAGTCTCTTTCCTCCCCTGGTAGCCATCCTCGTCGCCGTGGCTTCGGGACGCCTTATCCTCGGACTAGGCCTGGCCATTTTTTCCGGTGCACTCATCGTTCAGCCACCGGAGACCCCCCTCTACTCTCTGCCTTTTTACGCGCTCTATACGGCTATAGTCGACTTCGTTTGGAGTCCTCTGCGCGATTCGTTCCAGCTCTTTATTCTCGGCTTCACCGCCGCGCTTATTGGCATGGTGCGGGTGGTCTCTCTAGCGGGGGGGACGCGCGGCATCGCCGACCTACTTATTCGCCACGCCGCCGGTGCCCGCTCGGCTCGCATGGCCACCGCCCTGCTTGGTCTGGCGATCTTCTTCGACGATTATGCTAATACACTCGTCGTTGGCACCACCATGCGCCCCATTACTGATCGCTTCCGCATCAGTCGCGAAAAACTGGCCTATCTCGTCGATTCAACCGCTGCGCCCGTAGCCGGCATTGCCGTTATCAGCACCTGGATCGGCTTCGAAGTCGGCCTCTTTGATGATGCCATGCGCGAACTGGACACCGACATATCTGGCTACGAACTGTTCTTTCGCGCCCTACCCGCCCGCTTTTACTGCATGCTGACACTGGCCTTTGTTATTATTTCTACGCTGAGTCGCCGTGACTTTGGCCCCATGCTCACGGCAGAGCGCCGGGCCCTGCACCTCAACCAACCTCTCGCCCCCGATGCCCGCCCCATGACCGGCGACGAGGCCAATGTGCCCGAACACCCCGATATCAGCGGCCATTGGGCCATAGCCGCCCTGCCCGTCGGGCTCGTCATCTTTGGCGTTCTCTTTGGCATGCACTGGGATACCTGGGAAGCTGAAGCGGTCGTGGCCGCCCGCAGTGAGCACGCGTTTTTTGGCCGCACCTACTGGACCACTGTATTCTCCAATGCCGAAGGCGCCAAAGTTATGTTTCTATCGGCGCTAGCCGGTTCGGCGCTGGCTTTTGTCCTGGCACTGACGCGACGCAGTGACAAAGACCACAGTCACCCACTCAACTTAGCTCTCGTAGTGCGCACCTGGATTTCGGGTATCACGGGCTTTTCTTATGCCCTACTAATTTTAGTGCTCGCTTGGGCCATCAAGGATACCTGCCAGGCAGTGCAGACTTCAGACTACCTCATCGGCGCGCTAGAGAACCTACTCGACCCGCGCTTTCTACCTCTCATCGTCTTCGCCCTCGCCGCCGCCGTCGCCTTTTCCATCGGCACCTCTTGGACGACGATGGCCATCCTCCTGCCGACGATGATCCCCGTAGCCTACGAATTGGGCGATCTCGGCCTGACCGTGTTAGTCGCGGCCGCCGTGCTCGATGGTGCCATTTTCGGCGACCACTGCTCTCCGATTAGCGATACGACGGTGCTCTCTAGTATCGCCTCTTCCTGCGATCATATTGCCCATGTGCGCACGCAAATACCCTACGCCGTAACAACTATGGGCGCAGCCGCTATTTTTGGCTATCTCGGCAGCACGCTGTTTTATCCAGCCTATGTCGGTTTGGCCTTGGGAGTCATCGCGATTACCGGAGTCCTGTGGGCTATAGGACGCGATCCGGAAGCACCCTAACAAAAAAGGGAGAGAAGCCATGGCCTCTCTCCCTTTTAAGCTGAACTATTTTTTTCTCACCAACTCGCCGTACTGCGATCAACCAATTCCTCCACGATCATATCGAGCGCTTTCTCCACCGCCAAGTCGCGCCCTTCCGCATCGGCGAGACGCGCATCGTAGGTGCCCCACCCTTCTGTCGAGGGGAATTCCAACAGCACCTCTTCGTCTGCTACGCGCACCAATTCACCGCGCACGCGAAGCAAAAAGCGATACTGTTCCGTCTGCTCAGATGAAGTATAAGTAAAAGGTTTGTCTTCTACAGCCACTACGACGAGTTGCAATAGCGCATCGGCATTTTCCTCATCGACGACGCGTAGACGCCCATCGCGCGTATACCCCTCTATCGCGCGCTCACTCAACCCTTCAGCAATATCGAATTCAGCCGTCTGAGTCTCAGCCGTAGGCACACCGATGCTGCGTATGCCGCCCACTAGACCACCAGAAGTCGAGTAATACGCACAACTACTGACCAACAGACACACAAATAAAAAAGGAAAAGGGCGAACTCTTCTTTCCATCACTCATCCATACATCGCCACTATAGGCATTTTCAGTTTCTCCGCTCTAACCGATGGGCCCCAATACGATTTCCCATAAAAAAAACCGGCCCGCCCTCGGGCGAACCGGTTATACTACAAAAATAAGCCGAATTATTCCTCTGCCCAACCGGCAACTTGTGCGCCTTTTGCATCGGCGCCGCGCTGCACGTGATCGAGCAAAAAGTCCTTCGGATCGACATAACCTTTGATGCCACCGCGCCGTCGCTCAATATAACGCACGGCATAGTGCAAATGCGGCCCAGTCGAACGCCCCGTGCTGCCCATGAGGCCAATTTGTTGGTTGCGCTTTATGCGCGTGCCAGCTTTGACTATGCTTTTCTCCATATGACCATATTCCGTGCGATAATTACCTGGGCGAATGTACGTTTCGCCGTCCTCGTTGACCTCTTCGACACTGTGTTCGATCACCACCACATTGCCCAAACGCCGATCCAAATAGGCGTGCGTTACCATGCCATCACCCGTTGCATAGATCGGCGTGCCGGCGCGTCCTGCAAAGTCGACGCCGAGATGGCGCGCCTTGCGCCCGGTAAAGGGGTCGGTGCGATCGCCAAAACCCGACGAAATCCAGGCGCGATTTTTCGGCACGGGCCAAATCGTCGGAAAGTGGCGTAAATCGCCTTCGCTTTCTAGAAAACGAGTCTCGATCTCGGCAAAGCTCTCTTCTTGAAAACGCGCCATCTGCTTGAGCTTCTGAATGCGAGTCGACAACTCGCGCACCATCTGTCGCTTGGGCGCGGGCAAGGCCGTCATCTCTTCTTCCAGCAACTCCTCAGAGCCACCCACACCGCCCAAACGGATATCCGCCGACAGCGGTTCCATCATATGATAGTCGCGCAGCCGATCGTCGTCGGCGACCAACTGCTCCATGGCCCCTTCTAAGTCGACCACCTCTTTGCTCACCAACTCCACATTGCGCAGTAAGTCGCCATTTTCCGCACGCAGGGCGGCAAGGGCTTCTTCCTGATTGGTCTTTTGATAATATCCCCTAGAAAAATAGGCAAAAGAACCAACAAAACAGGCAAAGGCCAATACGACCGCATATATTAGATGAGGGGAAAAACGATACTCGCGAACCTGGCCATCATTGGCAGGTATGACGATAAAAGTCAGGCGCTTTCTGGGCATGCTGCCTTTTCCATCTCCTGTCGAAAGGGGGTTCGACTCCCGCTTGCAGGAACGCACTTATGCGCTCGCGCGTCTCGGTTTTACTTTGTATATGTACCAGAGTTACTTTAACTTAAGCCCTGCCAATCTACGGCACCCCAATGCGAAAGTCAACATTTACAAGGCACCCAATACACCATGTTGCTCGCTATTGATATCGGCAATACCCATATCGACCTCGGTCTTTTTTTAGACGACCAATTACAGGTCCACAGCAAGTGGCAAACGAGAAGAGACGCCCGTATTGAGACCTACCAAGAGGACCTGCAGCATTTCCTACAAACGGCAAATCGGACAAACGCGATAGAATGCGTGCTAATCTCTGCCGTCGTCTCCGACTTGGATCGAATATTGGCCGATCTATGCCGTGCGCTGGGAATGCAGGTTCGTCAGGTCGACAGTCGTTGGGATTTGGGTCTGCATATCGACTACGACGACCCCGACCGCGTCGGCATCGATCGCTTATTAGCTGCCGCGGCCGCTTTTGAACGCGCCCCGAGTGGCCACGGCGCCGTGATCGCCGATGCCGGCACAGCCATCACGGTAGATCTCGTCGATGCCCGCGGCCACTTTCTCGGCGGCGCCATCGCCCCCGGCTTATATCTCATGCTCGGGGCAATGAACGCAGGGACGAGCCTATTGCCCGCCATTGAGTTGAGCGACGATGTTCCTCTAGTAGGAAAGAACACCCCGGATGGCATGCGCTCAGGGGCCCTTCACGGAGCCGCGGCCCTCGTCGATGGTCTATGCCTGCGCATGGGCGAAAGCCAGCAGCACCCTTTAACACGCACACTTACCGGCGGCGATGGAGAACGCCTGTTCCGACTGACCCGCCATTTCGACCACTGTGAACCGGCGCTAGTCCTCCATGGCCTAGCCCTGGCATACCGCCGTCTATTGACGGCATAAGCGACCGTACCTATTATGAGCGAATTACATCTTATACGGCCCTCCGGCCCATCCGCAAAGGAGTCCGCCTTGCGTTTTTCACTGCTTATCCTCCTCAGTTTTCTACCCGCCCTGACCCCTCCGGTCCACGCCGCTCCTTCTATCGACCAGGAATACAAGACCGTACTCTGGCCAATCGCCCAGCGCATCCACGAGTTCTACTTTGAAGAGCTCTCGCCCGATACGCTCATGCTCGCAGCCGCACGCGGTCTCTTTGCCGCCATGGATCCAGCCTCTGAATACGATATCGACACCGACGCTATGGCTACAGCCGCGCCTCCGCGCAAACTACTGGCCAACCGTTTTACCACGCTCATGCAGGTTGCCAAGAGTCTCGACGAACAGGCCTTCTATCACACGCCGGCCGA
The DNA here is from genome assembly GCA_047616505.1 of Planctomycetota bacterium. Classification (GTDB taxonomy): domain Bacteria; phylum Latescibacterota; class UBA2968; order UBA8231; family UBA8231. The sequence goes on along the minus strand of JBLHGI010000053.1, from coordinate 11,036 downwards.
CACGCTCATCCGCTTCGGCATTGCCGGCATGATGCAAATTCTCGACCCCTATTCCGTCCACTTAGAAAAACGCAATCTCGACAACTTCAACATCCAAACCCAAGGCAAGTACGGAGGACTGGGGTTTCGCATCCAAGTGGTGCGCCCCGACAGCGCCATCGCCGTTTGGAGCCTATTACACGATGCTACACCGGCAGCCCGTGCCGGCATTAAATCCGGTGACCTCATCATCGCTATCGATGGTGAATCCACCAAAGAGCTCTCCGCCGGTGATGCCGCCGACAAGATGCGAGGCGAACCTGGCACTCCCGTCACGTTAACCCTCCGCCGCGCCGGTGTCGACGAGCCGTTTGACCTCTCGATCGTGCGCGAGGAAGTGCACATGGGAAGCATTGCTATCGACACGCTCTTTCCCGACTCTACCGGCTACGTCAAACTCGACCGCTTTCAGCGCAACTGCAGCGATGAGTTGCGTGACAGTCTGCTCAAACTGCGCGAGCAAGGCATGAAACGCATCATACTCGATCTGCGCGGCAACGGTGGCGGTTATCTCGATGAAGCCGTCGATATCGTCGACCTCTTCCTACCCGAAGAACGCATGGTCGTTTTTACGGCGGGACGCGCCTTCCGCGACACGACGAAATACCTCACTTCCAGACCGGCTCTCTTCACCGACGAGCCCATGATCGTGCTCGTCAACGGCCAATCGGCCTCGGCTTCAGAAATTGTCGCCGGCGCCATACAGGACTGGGACCGCGGTCTCGTATTGGGCTCTTCTACCGTCGGCAAGGGGTCAGTGCAACAAGTCGTCCCCATCGACGAACACTCTGAGCTAAAGCTGACCATGGCCGCCTGGCACACGCCAGCGGGGCGCTCTATCGACAGGCGCATGCGCAAAGACTCGACGCTCGTCAGCGACCCATCGACCGTCTATACCACGCTCATGCTCGAGCGCATTGTGCGCGGCGGCGGCGGCATCGCACCCGACATAAAAGGCAGCACGCGCAAAGGCAACCGCCTCTGGTGGCAACTGAGTGGCTTCTCCAGCCTCAACAATCAATTCTTCAATTACGCCCGTCAATATCAGGTTGCCCACCCGGAGCTAACGCCCGATTTTCGCGCCGATGAAAAGACGCTAAAAGAATTTCGCAGCTTCTCCGCAGCGCGCGAGTTTGACTACGTCAGCGAGGCCGAGGCCCACGTACACGAATTAGAGGAAGTGGCCCAGGGCGACGACTTCAAAGAGCTGGAAAAACCGATTAAAAACCTCATAGAAAAGATCGACAAGGTCGAAGAAGGACACTGGAAAGAGAACGAGGAGCTCATTCTCTGGCGTCTCACCTATGCCATTCTCGAAAAGGCCTTCGGCGTCAAACAGGCAGAGGGCTATAACGTCACTGTCGATCCCCAGATAGACGAGGCACTCGCCGTCCTCGCCGTCCCCGCCGACTACGAACAGTGGTTTCAAGTCGAAGAAGTCGGCATTGATAGCGATGATTCCGTTGCCCAAGACGACGACATGCCGGACATACAATAAGTCCTATGTCCCACCTGCAGAGGCCGGCGCTGTGGATTGGCGCCGGCCTCGCTCTGCACCTGCTCTTTCTCTCGGCCCTCTTTGGCGACTGGCTACGCCCGCTCTTCAACGACGCTTCGCACACCCGCCGCGGTTTTGATTTCGGCGTATTTTATCTCGCCGGACAAGCACTTGCCCAAGGACGCGACATCTATGCAGTCGAAGGGGCCTTCGGCTACCGCTACCTGCCCGTCTTCGCACAAATTTTCGGCCGCCTTTATGCTCTTTTAGCTCCCTTACCTGCCTATCTACTGCACCTGTTCTTTAGCGAGCTCTTCCTGCTTGCCAACCTCTGGCTAACGAAGCGTTTATTTACCCAGCCACTCCAGCGTAGCCGAGCGCTCTTTATGTGGATGGCCTTTTCCCCCCTTTTTCTCGAATTCTACATCGGCCAAGTCAGTTTCTGGGCTGCTTCACTATTCTACTGGCTGATCGTCGCCCTTGGCAGCAAACAACCCCGCGTCCACGCCGCTCTCTGGGCTGCAGCGATTCTCGTAAAACCCAATATGCTCATCCTGTTGCCGGCCCTAATACGCCTACGCCACTTTCGCGCCGTCTCCCTCGCGTTGACCGGCACGGCGCTCGTTACAATACCCTACTTCCTGATCTATCCCGCTGCGCTCTTCACTTTCACCGGCGTCAATTTGCAGGTGGGACATTTCAAAGGGGCACTAACACATGCCGGCAATCTCGGCCTCTGGGGAACGCTAGTCAGCTTAGGGGCCAAACTCAGCGCCGTGCCCTTAGCCGAACTCAGCAGCCTGTCCGACCTACCGCTGTGGGCTGCCCTGCCCGCCTATATCATTCCAGTAATCACAGTAATAGCGACCCTATACATTACCTTCACCAGTCGCTCTGCCGATCCCGTTTTGCACCTGAGCTTATGGATGACGACCTATTTTCTCGTCTACAAAGATATCTGGGAACACCACTACGTCTTTCTGCTCCCTGTATTCGTCACCCTCTACGCCCGTTCGCACAGTGCTCAACTCCTCTGGATCTATGCCGCCTTAGCGATACCCACGCCGTTTGTCTTCTTCGATACGCAGGCTGGCATCTATGGCCCCATAGACCCCGAACGCGAATGGTCCCTACTCACCACTTTAACCTATCGCAGCGCCAAGCTCGCCCCCACTTTAGTCTTCTGGTTATGGATTGTCGCGCGACATAAGAAAGCCATCAATAACCCTAAATAATTATTTTTATTTTAGATATATTAGTCAAGATTCCAGAGGCTATCGCGGCAAAATAAAATGCGAAGTCTTGATATTGCCGGATGCGTCACTTATAATAGAAGTTTGCCTTCGCCCTTTCTGAGGGTGGTCCACTGTCACTCTGCAAATAGATTATATACAATATTTTATGTCTAACGAACTCAAAACCCGTAGGCGCCTCCCATCCTGGTTAAAAGCCAAAGCACCCGGCTCTACCAATTACATCGACATTAAAAATCTCGTTGGGCATAAGCGCTTGCACACCGTATGTGAGAGCGCGCGCTGTCCCAACATCGGCGAATGCTGGGACAACCGCACGGCGACCTTTATGATCCTCGGGGATATCTGCACGCGCAGCTGCGGCTTTTGCGCCATCAAGACCGGCCGCCCCGAATGGCTTGACGAAGGTGAGCCCGAACGCGTCGCCGAGGCCGTGGCCTATCTCGACCTACGCCACGCCGTTATCACTTCTGTAAATCGAGACGAATTAGAAGACGGTGGAGCCAGCATCTTCGCACGCACCATCGAGGAACTGCACCGCCTGTGTCCACAGACCAGTATAGAAGTGCTCATACCCGATTTTCAGGGCAATTGGGATGCACTCGCAGCCGTTCTCAAGGCGGGCCCCGACATTCTCAACCACAATATCGAAACAGTGCCTCGGCTCTACTACAAAATGCGCCCACAGGCCAAGTACGAGCGATCGCTGGAGCTACTTGAGCGCGCACGCCAACTCAACCCGGCACCCACCAAATCTGGCATGATGTTAGGCGCGGGTGAAAATGAAGACGAGATCGCCCAGACTATCGACGACCTCGCTGACGTGGGCTGTGCCATTTTAACGATAGGCCAGTACCTGAGCCCCTCAGCCGATCACGTCCAAGTCGAGCGCTATGTAGACCCCAAAGAGTTTGACCATTGGCGCCTATACGCCCAAAAACGCAACTTCCGCCACGTGGAGTCCGGCCCACTTGTGCGTTCTTCCTACCACGCCGAGAAACAAGTCGACGAGGCTACGCTGCGCGCAGAACGCATACCGGACGATCTCTTGCGCATTGACCCAATACCCGTCGAGAAAGAGTAAAGCGCGAATGAATCTGGAAAAGAAATCTCTCTCTGGTTACCTACAACGTAAAAAAATCACAACGCGGGGCACGCCCCTTCGCGTTATGACCCTAGGCGATGGTTTGAAAAATCGCGTCTACTACGTCGCCGCTCCCAAAGAGGCTTGGATTGTAAAACAGGCGCACTCGCGCGTGCAGATCAAAGAGCGTTGGTGGCTCGATCGCAAACGCATCTTTGCAGAAACCAACTGCATCGAGATTTTGCGTCAATTTCTACCGCCGGAAATTGTCCCAGAAATAGTATTAGAAGACCGCACGGACTTTGTGCTCATTACTACGCCGCCCCCCGAAAACGCCGTGCTCTGGGAGGACGACTTAGCCAGCGGCCGCGTCGACCTACAGATCGCCGTTCAGTGCGGCGAATTGCTGGCTACCGTGCACAACGAGACGGCTGATCAGCCCGAATTAAAAACCATGTTCAAAGATACCAAGCCTTTTGAACAACTGCGCTTAGAGCCGCACTACGACTACGTCGTCAATACCTTTCCCGATCTCAAAAAAGTCATCGACGCCCAAACGAAGCGCCTCAAAAAAGACACGCGTTGTCTAGTCTTAGCCGATATACGCCCGCGCAATGTATGGATCAATGCTGGCCAACTCTTCCTCGTTGATTTTGCCACGGCTCACTATGGGCACCCGGGGTTTGACCTCGCCTTCTACGCCGCCGATATGTGCGTTAAGGCCATGCAAAACAGCATTCAAAAAGCCGCCTACCTAGAAGCTATAAACGTCTTCTGGAACGGCTATTTCAAGCTCGCTTCCTACAATGGCGTCACAGAGATTGAGAAACCGGCCGTGCGCGACTTGGGCTGCCTGCTCTTGAGCGCAACCGACGGTCGTCAGGCCGTTGAGTTCGAGGATCCGCACGTGGCCGATCTAGCGCGGCGCATCGCCATGAGTTTGCTTTTTACGGAGCTGGATCAGATTGAGGATATAACCGAATTTATTAATAGGACGCTGATCGACGGATAAGCGCCTTCGGGTTAGACATAAAAAAAGAGCGAGTGAAACTCGGCCCGGTGGGCCTCAGACAACACTCGCTCTTTTTTTATGCCTAACCCTGCGGCTGAATGGGTGTGGAGAAAGAGAAAGGGGGAGATTTGAGAAACCGGTACTATATCTATCCCCGTTCCATCGACTTCATCCCTCGACCTGCACTTTCAGGTCCTCGCCGCTCGACAAGAGGTGGTCGCGCATCGCTTGGCGCGCGGCCTGTCCATCCCCTGCGCGCAGAGCCCCTACGATGCGGCCGTGCTGTTCTAAAGAAAGCCGCGCGCGCGCATCGGCACGCGTCGGTTCGGCCAGACTGCGCTCGATCCACTCTTGTAGATAACCGCGCGTCGCCTCCAACAAACCAGCCAAAATCGTGTTCTGCGTCGCTTGGGCAATCTGTAAATGGAAGCGCAGGTCCGCCGCTAAAAACTTCACCGGATCATCAAGTGCTTGTTTCATCTCTACCAGCGCTTCTTCAATCGCGCTCAGATCTTCTTCCCGAGCGCGTTCGGCCGCCCAGAACGCGTTCTCCGATTCCAGCATAAGGCGCGTTTCGACCAAGTCCTGCACTTTCTTGTGATCGAGCAACATACCCCACTGCAGCGCTTTTTCTAAAAACTGATGGTTATCGTTGACGAACGTCCCCTCGCCGACGCGCCCATCCAGAATACCCATCACGCTGAGCGAACGCAGCGCCTCGCGCAGCGACGAGCGACCGACGCCAAAGCGTTTGCACAACTCGCGCTCGGGAGGCAAACGATCACCTGGTGCCAATACATTGCGCTTGATCAGATCGAGAATCTGTGTAATGATCTCATCGCTCAGCGAAGTGCGCACGACGGGCCGCATACTATCTGCAGACTGGAGAGGCGATTGGGCAGCTGGCATAAAACAGCCTTCATTCTATTTTAAATATATAAATAACAAATACTTATAACACAGTGAACAAATTGCATTAGATCTTCTATTTGCAATTGGTCTGACCATCAGCTATTTTGTCTCATAATAATCCAATATATCCTCCGCCGTCAAGGGAAACTGCATATGGCTACCACTCAGGATATGGGCACCCGCATCGAATTGGTGCCCATGGACTCGCACTGCAGCGATATAACAATTGCACTCTATCGCCAAGATATAGATGGTATTCCCGGGTATCGCATCCATACCTACAGTCAGCACCCCAGCGCCCAAGAACGCATCGAAGCACTGCGCCAGACTATGCTGGTACTAGGCGGTGTCGAAATAGACGACGGTGGTTTTCTGCACTTTCCCTGCGGGCACGCGCATCAATTCGCCATCCGCCGCCTATTCTTAGACGCCTGTAAACGCGACCCCCAACGGCCTTTAGAGCCTTTGCCACTACAGATATTTGACAAAAAGGGCGACTGCGAGATATTTGCCGACAGTCTCAGCAACGGCCGCTACGCCGTGCGCGCCGAAGGCAATAATACCGGTATCGAAAGACGCACCGCTACCGTCGCACGCGGTCTGATCCGCCTCGGCGAAATGGAAGAGAATACCGACAACGCCAATCTCGCGGCCTTTGGCTGTGGCCAAGCGCACGATGCACTCGTCGCCCTCTTATTAGTCCGCGCGCCCAACGTGCGTGCGGCTATGCGCGAAGCTGAAGAAATGTCCAGCCGCGGCCAACTTGTCGCCCCCAGCGCCCAGAACTAGGAGACCTATACATGGACAAGCCTCAAGTTGCTCCCATGAACAGCCGCGAGCGCGTATTGGCCGCCCTCAAGCGCGAGCCCGTTGACCGCACACCGCTGTGCAACCCGACGTCCGTCGCCACCGTCGAACTCATGGACCTAGTGGATGCACCGTTTCCCGATGCCAACCGCCAACCCGAACTCATGGCGCGCCTGGCCGCCACGGGATATACGGAACTGGGCTTCGACACCATCATGCCGGTTTTTTCTATCATCCAAGAGTCCGCCGCCTTGGGCTGCAAGATCCAGTGGGAGCAAAAAGACAACTGGCCGACCGTCAAGATGAACGAGCCGATTTGGGAGACACCCGACGATATCAAAGTGCCCGCCGACCTCTGCACGCATCCGGATACGAAGTGCGTGACGGATGCCATCAAAATTCTGCGCAAAGACTACGGCGATGAAGTCGCCATCGTCGGCAAGACCATGGGCCCCTGGTCGCTGGGCTATCACTGCTTTGGCGTCGAGCCCTTCCTCTTGATGTCACTCGACGACCCCGGTAAGACCAAGCTCTGCTTAGACCGCATGAAAGAGATCACCGTCGAATACGGTCTCGCCCAAATTGAAGCTGGCGCCGATGCCCTCACTCTGCCCGACCACGCTACCGGTGACCTAGTAAGCGGCGAATATTACGAGCGCTATCTACGCGACTTGCATATTGAAATGGCCGAGCGCCTGCCCGTGCCCATCATCCTGCACATTTGTGGCCGCACGGTCGACCGCATGGAATATATCGCCCAAACTGGCATGGCCGCCTTCCATTTCGACTCCAAGAATACACCGCAGGAATCAATGGACGTGGTCAAAGATCGCATCTCGTTAGTCGGCAATATCAACAATCCCGAAACGCTCTTTGCCAAGGGGCCAGACGTCGTGCGCGAAGAAGTCTACCGCAACCTAGAGGCTGGCGTACAGTTAGTCGGCCCCGAGTGCGCCATTCCCCTGCAGACATCGATAGAGAACTTAAAAGAAATCAACCGTGCCGTGCGCGACTGGCACGCCGGCTACGACCGTTAGGAGAAACGACTATGGCAGCTATTGGTGATATCGCCAACGAATTTATCCGCGACGAGATTGAGGAATTTATCGAGCGCGACGACGAGCGCGAACGCATTATCAACCTTTTCGCCAGCGCGCGTCCCCTAATGCAAAACATTGGCGCAGCGCTCATCGACGGCGCCCACGAAACGGTTAATGAACTAACACAGCAAGCCTTAGCCGAAGGCATTGAAGCATTAGAAGTGATGGACTACGGCCTCATCGCCGGTATGGGCATCGTCGGCATCAAGTTTCGCGAAAACTTCATCTTCGTGCCCGAAGTGTTAGCCTGTGCTCGCGCCATGAAAGCCGGTATGGCCCATATCGAACCCATACTCTCGGATTCCGGCGTCGAGCCAGTAGGTACCGCCGTCATGGGCACCGTAAAAGGCGACCTACACGATATCGGCAAAAACTTGTGCATTATGATGCTGCGCGGCTCCGGTTTTGTCGTCCACGATCTCGGTGTCGATACATCTGAAGACGAATTCATCGAAGCAATCGAAGAGCACAACGCCAAGCTGCTCGGCATGTCGGCCCTACTGACGACGACCATGCCCAATATGGGTAAGACCATCGAAGCCTTTATCGACGAGGACCTGCGCGACGGCGTTAAGATCATGGTCGGTGGCGCACCTGTCACCCCAGAATTCGCCGAAGACATGGGCGCAGACGGCTATGGCAAGGACGCTCTGGGCTGCGTCGAGCTGGCCAAACAACTACTATTAGAACTGAAGGCGGAGCAGAGCGGTGGGTAAATCATGGCCAAAATTGATCCAGAAGATTTTCAGAAGCGCTTAGATCGACTCTCGGAGATTCTCGGTGGCATCGCCCAACACGCCGACGAACAGGCCCTGAGCCGCTGTCCCTACAAAAACCGCTTTGACGAGTGCACGGCGCAGTTCGGCTGCCGCAACCAACGCAAGCCAGCAGAGCAGGGCGGCCTCTTAGTTTGTGCTGGCGACGACCAGCTCGATTATCGCCCGGCCTGGGAAAGCGACAAGCGACCGGCTCCACAAAATGCGGTCAACGGCAGCGGTCAAATTTCCTGCGATGGTCACACCTTCTCTTCAGCTACCAAGCGCACCCTCTTCGACTATGCCGATGAACTATCAGTGGCCGTGCCCACCTCCTGCGGTCGCACCGGCCACTGCCACGAGTGTATCGTAGAAATAAAGCGCGGCGCCGAAGCGCTCAACAAACTCGACCCGTCCGAATCTTTCCTGCGCGAAAATTACCGCCTCGCCTGTCAGGCCGAGGTCATAGATGCCGACGTTGACATTGAGTTTTCCCCCCTCAACCGCACGCCCAAGATTCTCACCGTCACGCAAAACCCACCCGGCGAATTGGCCCCCCTAGTCAGCGTGCGCGACGGCCAGGTCTATTATGGCGACGAGTGCATTGATGACTATCGCGGCCACGTCTACGGCATCGCCGTCGATCTCGGCACCACCACGGTCGCACTGGAGTTGGTCGACCTGGAGACAGGCCAGAGTCTGCACGTCTCTTCTTTTGAGAACCCCCAGCGCTTTGGCGGCAGCGACATCATGAACCGCATCTCCTACGATGGCCAACACCCCAACGAGTTACGCCAATCCATCGTCAAAGCACTCAACCGCGAAATCATGCAGCTTTGCGAACGCTATGATTTTGCCCGGCAGTGCATCTACGAGATAGTCATCGCCGGCAATTCAACTATGCGAGATATCATCTTTCGCTTAGACGTACAAGGCATTGGACAGAAGCCCTACAAATCGCTGATCGAGTTAGAATATCTCGACGGCAAACGCCCGCATAGCGCCCTGACAGAAAAGACCCGTCGCCTAGGTCTGCGCGCCAACCCGAAAGCGCGTGCCTACGGCCTGCCCCTAATCGCCAGCCACGTCGGCGCCGACACCGTCGCCGCTCTTTGCGCGACAAGTTTAGACGCCAAATCCGACGCCGTGCTCTTAGTCGATGTCGGCACCAACACCGAGGTCGTTGCCATCTACAATGGCCGTATCGTCGCCGCTTCTTCACCTGCCGGGCCCGCCTTTGAAGGCGGTACCGTCACCTACGGCATGCCCGGCTACGAAGGCGCCATTGAGTCCATGAGTTGGAATGGCTCCGCGTGGGAATACCACACCATCGGCGAAAAAGAGCCACAGGGCATCTGTGGCTCGGGGTTGATCGATTTATTGGCCGAGTTGAGCCGCCACGAGTTGATGTCGCCCAAGGGCGTTTTTGTAGACAAACAAACGGAGCTACTCATCGCCCCCGAAACGGGTATTAGTTTTTCGCGTCTGGACGCCTCGAATTTAGCTCAGGCCAAAGCCGCCAATTACTGCGGCCAATATATTGTATTGCGAGCCCTCGGCCTAAACCCTGAACATGTCAAAAAACTCTATTTAGCCGGTGGTTTTGCCAATTATGTCGACGTGCAGGCAGCTATCGATATCGGTTTTTTGGCCCCCGTGCCCATCGAGCGCATCGAAAAAGTTGGCAACGCCGCTCTAGAAGGCGCACGCGATATTTTGCTCTCTATCAACAAGCGCCAACAGTACGAAGCAATGGTCGCGCAAATTGAGCATATTGAATTAGAGACGACACCCGACTTCTTTGATTTATTTGTCGACGGTTGCCAATTCAAACCCATGCCTACGACGCTGATTTAAAAAAGCGCTTACCATGACCCACGCAAAGCCTCCACACCGTTACTCGGGTGCCTGGCAAAAGAAAACGCTGCGCCACCTGCTAAGCGAGAGCGATGAGTTTGTCCATATCGTCGAACTCGTCACTTCGCGCGGCGTCATCGCCGAAAAGGATGGTCAACGCGTCTTGGCCCTAGCTCGCCGCCTCTGCGAGCATCCGCAGATGCACGCAATGAGCATCACCGACAATCCCGGCGGCAACGCCATGATCAACGCCGACACGTTGGGCACCGACCTTCTTTCGCGGGGCCAGGAAGTCATCATCCACCTCTCCTGCAAAGACTGGAACCGCAACGCCCTACAGGGCCGGGCCTGGCAACTCGCCAGCGAGGGCTTCGACAATGTACTCTGCCTCTCTGGCGACTATCCCACCAGCGGCTACCAAGGTCGCGCCGGTGGAGTCTTCGATATCGATTCCATCGGCCTGCTCAAGATGTTTCAAGATTTAAACGCAGGGCTCGCCGTGCCCAGTGGCAAAAAAAAGCGCCGTCTACAAAAGACCCATTTCCTACTCGGGGCCGCCACCAACAACCACAAGCGCTACGAGCGCGAGGTCATGCCGCAGTATTTTAAGCTGGCACAGAAGATCAAGCGCGGCGCCAACTTCATCATCAATCAGATTGGCTACGACACGCGCAAACAAGATGAACTACTCAAATACATGGCCCTACACGAGCTCGACA
>JBLHGI010000052.1:0-23936 GCA_047616505.1 Planctomycetota bacterium | reverse complement strand
CTCGCTCGCCTGAGTTTGCCGAGGTCTATCGCCAGGGTTTAGACCTATTGGAGCGGCATCGGCTGCGCGCCGCCGATCGGGCCTTTGCGCGCTGTGTCGAGCTAGATCCCGCCGCCTATGAAGGACATTGGCAGTTGGGGCGACTGCGTTTGCTACAAGGGCGCATAGACGAAGGGGTGCACTCGCTGCGCGCCGCGCTGACGCGGGAACCGAAACTGGTAGCCGCGCGTGCGCTGATCATGGAGACTTTTTTGGGGCGCGGCCGCGAGGCGCTCGAAGAAGGGCACTACTCCATAGCGGAGCGCTATTTTGCGCGGGCACTAGAAGTGGATCCGAGCGGTTACGAGCCGCTCTACGAAGCGTCCATAACGGCGCTGTGGCAGCTGAAATACGACCGTGCGGACTCTTTACTCAGATGTGCAATAGAACAGTACCCAGAAGTGCTGGAGCTTAGGTGGCATCTGGCGCAGGTCTGGCGGCAGACGGGACGCTCGCTAACAGAGATGCCAGCCGCCTATCGCTTTGGGCAAGAAAAAGCGCTCGGAGTGGCGAGTTCGGGGCACTTTAGTGAGATAGCTAGCGAATTGGGGGTCGACAAAAAAGACGGTGGGCGGTCTAGTGCCTGGGCCGATTTCGACGACGATGGTGACCTCGATTTGGTGGCCTTGGGGCACCCCGATTTGGCCTATTATCGCAATGACGGCGCTCGTTTTAGCGATCGCACCGTACAAGTGGGGCTCGAATTGCCGGTGGGAGGCATTGGTGCCCAAGTAGCCGATTACGACAACGATGGCGATGCCGACCTCTATATCACGCGCGACGGCTGGTTTGGCGGCGGCGCTAATGTGCTTTTTTCCAACAGCGGTGACGGGCACTTTGTCGATAAAACGGAAGAAGCAGGCGTCGGTGATATGGGCTCGGGTTTTTGCGCCTCTTGGGCCGATTACGACCGCGACGGCTGGCTCGATATCTACGTGGCCAACGGCACGGGAGCAACGGGCGATTCGACCAATGTGCTCTATCGCAATAGAGGCGATGGCACCTTTGTCGATGTGGCGGCCGTTTCTGGTGTGGCCCATAAGGGACAGAGCCTGAGTTCAGCCTGGGGAGATTTCGATGGCGATAGCGATGCCGATTTATACGTGTGCAATTTCACCGAAAGCAATGTGCTCTATCGCAACGAGGGCGACGGCTCTTTCGCCGATATAACGGCATCGGCAGGTGTTTCGGCGGCGCATATAGACGGATTTATCACCTTTGTATTAGACTATGACAACGACGGTTCGCTCGATATCTTCGTCGGCAATTGGAGCGAGTTTGAGACGGTATTAGCCGATCGCGCATCCGCAAAGAGTACGAGTTCTCGCGATCGCCCAGTGCTCTATCACAATCGGGGCGATGGCACGTTTGAAGATCGGAGCGTGCAGGCGGGTATTGCCAGAGCACAGGGCACGATGAGTGGTGTGCCGGCCGATATCGACAACGATGGTTGGGTGGATCTCTACTTGGGTAATGGGGGACCGCAGATGGGACGGCGTGACCCCGATGTGCTTTATCGGAATCTGGGTGATGGCACGTTTGAGGATGCGACGGAGGCTTTGGGTTTGGGACACGTCGGCAAGTCGCACGGCGTTACCTTTGCCGACTACGACCGCGACGGCGATGTAGATCTCTACGTGCCTTCGGGCGGCGCTCAACCCGGAGACCACTGGCACAACGCGTTTTATCGCAATGAAGGTTTTGGCCATCATTGGCTGGTGTTAAAGCTGGAAGGACGGCGCAGCAACCGCGATGGAATTGGTGCCCAAATTAGCGTGCGCTGCGGTGAAAATAAGCAGCTCCACGAAGTAGCTTCGGGCTATAGTTTTGGCAATAGCTCTAGCATAGAAGCGGAATTTGGTTTAGGGGATTGTCTGCAAGCCGACGAAATCGTCGTGCGCTGGCCCAGCGGGCAGGTCGATGCGTTTAAAGAGGTGGCTGCGGATCGGCGCCTGCTCTTGGTCGAAGGGGCGGGGAAGGTGAGGGTGATGCCATGATGCAAAGGATATACTCATCGGGCCTAATTTTCAGCAGTCTATTTGTCCTGCTTGTGCTAAGTGGATGCGGGGAAAAAAGCGCCGAGCAGTGGCATGAGCAAGCGCAGGCTTTGTTAGAGGGAAAGGTGTTGCGCCAACTCGACGCGCAGGTCTTGGCGCAGGCGGAGTATGGCCAAGAACAGGCGCTGGTGTTGGATCCGACCTCGGTCGAGGCGACGTTTGCCTTGGCGGCGCTCTACGAGGCACGGGGGGCCTATGAGGATGCAGCCCTACTGTATCGGCGTTTGATCGAACGCGATTCACTGCTGGGGCGAGCCTATGCCGGTTTGGGTTTTTCCCTAGCGGCCCAGGGGCGCTATAGCGGGGCGATGCGCGCTTATCAGGACGCTTTGCGACGGGGCGAGCGTTCGGCGCTTTTGTATACTCGCTTGGGGCATGTTTACCAGGCATTGGGGCACGTGCAAGAGCATTTGCTTTCGGCGCGGGCATCGTATCGGGCAGCGCTACAGCTCGATCCAGAACAGGTCGATGCCCACGCCCACCTAGCGCGTGTCGAATCGCGTTTGGGGCGACGCGATGAAGCGGTCGCTCTCTATCAGCAGGCATTAGCACAAGAGAGCAATGACGACGAGGTGCGCGTCGAATTGGCGGCGCTCTACCGCGAGATGGGGCAGGGCCAAGTGGGGCGCGGCGTATTGGCTGAGGGTATCACCCGAGCGCCAGACTCGCCACTGCTGCATCAGGAAATGGGGCGTTTTCTCTGGGAGGATGGCGATGGCATGCGCGCCTTGGAACATTTCTTTAAGGCGTTGGCTGCCGATGCGAGCCTCGTGCTGGCGCGCCGCTATATGGCGCTTATCTATAGTGCTCAGGGGCAGCATGGACAAGCGTTGGCCGCCTATGCGGAACTGGCTCAACTACAGCCACAGGACGCAAGTGTGCACGTTAGCATGGGCATTGTTCACAGCCAGTTGGGCGACTTGGCCGCAGCCGAGAAGGTCTTTAAGCAGGCGCTGGAACTGGGAGGTGCTGGCGGCGATGCGGCGCTGAAGTTGGGTGGGCTCTATATGCATCAGCGACGTTTACGGGCAGCGGTGAAAGTTTTTAAAGAGGCCGTCGAAAGCCACGAGAGCAATGCCGAATTGCACGCGGCCTTAGGTGACGTATATCGACAACTAGGGGTGTTGAGGGCGGCTTTAGAAGCGGGTGAGCAGGCGGTGGCCTTAGAGCCGGAGCGCGCGCTGTGGCGCTATCACCTGGCCAGCACCTACGAGCGAGCTTATCCGCAGCGAGCGGCGGCCGAATGGCGACGTTATGCGGAATTGGCGGCAGGCGATGTGCGCGAGGTGCAGCGCCTGCGTGAAGTGAAAGAGAAATGGGAGAAGCAGCCGTGATAAAACTGGTCGCATTTGATTTAGACGGGACGATACTAGACGGGGAGAGCCGGGTATCAGCTCAATCGATAGAGACTATTCAGCGCCTTTTAGACAAAGGCCTGTTTGTCGCCAGTATTAGCGGCCGCAGTATTCGCCGCAGTCAAGAGCCGCTGGCCGAGTGGCCAGACCTCTCGGCTGCACTCTACGTCGGTGGCTATAATGGCGGGGTCGTCGTCAGTGCCGAGCGCGAGGGCCGTCGCGCTCTATTACACGAAGAGCGTTTGCACGGCGAACTATTTAAGGAGCTCGCGGCCTTTAGTCGCGACGGCGACTTTAATCTAATCTGTTGCCTCTTTGCGCAAGGCGATAACGGTATTCGAGAAGAATACCGCCACTCGCACTCGGTAGATGGCCTAGAGGCTTTTGGCGGTGCGGGTTTCATACTCGACGAGAGGCTCTACGAGCGCTGCCTGACTGGCGATATTGCCGCGCCACCCAAAATTATGATCGTCACTGGCGAGGCGCGGCGCGAAGAAGTTTTGGCCGAATTGCGCGCGCGCTTGGGCGATCGCGTCTACATAACGTGGGCCATTCCCGATCGCATAGAATTGATGCCGCCGCACGTGGACAAGGCAGTGGCACTGCAGGCGCTGGCGCGCGAGGTCGGCATTGGTATGGAAGAGACGCTGGTCATCGGCGATGGCGACAACGATCTGCCCATGTTGGCGGCCGCCGGCGTGGGGGTGTTGATGGGCAATGCCAAACCAGAAGTGCTTCGATCTATTGAAGGCAAGAACATACAATTGGGGCCCCCGCTACGAGAAGAGGGGTTCTCTCTAACAGTCGCCCGTTATATAGAAGGCGTGTAGGAGGAAAAAACATGTACCGGATAGCACTTTGTTTGTTTGTATTGGCAACAGAAGTCAGTCTAGCGCAGGGGCCGGAAGCGTTGCCCGACTCGATAAAAGGTGGCGAGATGATTTTTATCGCCATGGGAGACAGCAGTTACCACATCGATAAATACGAGGTGACGAATGCCGAGTATGCCGAATTTCTCAACGCGCGCGGCAACCAAGAGGAAAAAGGCGTGTTCTGGATTGAATTGCGCAGCCAATTTGCCTTAGTCGAGGAAAAAGATGGCGTATTCGCTGGCATAGACACTTTTGCCACGCACCCCGCGGTAGAGATCTCTTGGTCCGGTGCGCGCGCCTACTGCGAATGGGCTGGCAAGCGCTTGCCGAACCAACGCGAGTGGCGCTATGCCTGCGAGGGAGACGAAAAGTTCAAGTACCCGTGGGGCAACACTTTTGAACAGGGTTATGCCAATATCTTCGGCAATAAATACGATGGCTATGTGCGCACATCTCCGGTGGGTACGTTCCCGCAGGGCGCGAGCCCGTTTGGTTTGATGGATATGGCGGGCAATGTCTGGGAGTGGACGCGGGCAGAGGGGGATATTCAGTTTTTGCGCGGAGGGTCGTGGGTGAATGGCAATACGTTGGGGCAGTGTGATAAGCGGGCCAATACGAAGGATGCGCATTCGTATGTGAAGGGCAATACGCTGGGATTTCGCTGTGCGCGTTGAGTTGGAGATAGGGCGTTCAATCGAGACTGTTTGAAGACGGTCCGGCCGTTGCCCCGACGGAGTCTTTGCCCAAAACCCCAGGCCTGCCCCCATCGCTCCGCTGGCGCTCGACTCTGCGGTCTTTCTCCCCCGGCCACCCCAGGGCAAAGATCCTCTGGGACAACGTCCAGCCCTCAAGTAGTTATAGGGAGACGGGGAATAGGTAGGTAGTAAAACTGTTTAGTCTAAGCGTTAGTAATAGAGACTAAAATACATCCTTATTCACCGACACAGAAAATGCCCAATACACCCAGCTCACTCATCTACTTGCTCCTACTCGCCGGCTGCATCGCCCTCGCTGCCCATGCCGACGAAATCACCTTTACGGACCAAACGATAGCCGCAGGTATAGACTTCGTTCATGTCGGCGGTGGCAAGGATAAGGGTTTTATCCTCGAAGGGCACGGCAGCGGAGCGGCGTTCTTTGATGGCGATGGCGATGGCGATTTGGACCTCTATTTTGTCAACGGATCGACCTTTGCCGACTATGGCCAAGGGACGGGACCGAGCAACCGCTACTATCGCAATGAGGGGGGTCGCTTCGTCGATGGCACCCAAGGGTCGGGCCTACAGGACAGGGATTGGGGGGCTGGCGTAGCCATCGCCGATTATGACGGAGATGGTCATCGCGATGTATATGTGACGAATTATGGTGCCAACAGTTTGTATCGCAATAAAGGCGATGGTTCATTTGTTCGCGCCGCCGATGCGGCAGGGGCTCAAGGGGATGACTTTAGCGCCTCCGCCGCCTTTTTTGACTACGACAACGACGGTGATCTCGATCTCTATGTCAGTAATTACGTGGCCTTTGATATCGCGCCGCTCTTAGAAGATCCGCAGATGCAGGACCCCTGTATTTATCTGGGAGGATTGCGCGTGTTTTGCGGGCCGGTGGGTTTACCGGGTGGCCATGATCGGCTCTATCGCAACGACAGTGGCCTCGTATTTATCGACGTGACCGAAGCGTCGGGTATTGCTGCGGCCAACGACTATTACGGGTTGGGCGTAGTGCCGGAAGACTTCGATCTCGACGGTGACTTAGACCTCTTTGTCGCTAACGATGAGACGGCCAATGTGCTCTGGCAGAACGATGGGGCTGGCCTCTTCCACGATGTGGGGGTGCTGGCGGGCGTTGCTTTCAACCTCGACGGGGAAGAAGAATCCGGGATGGGGGTGGATGTGGGCGATTACGACCTCGATGGGGACGGCGATATTTTTGTTACGAATTTCTACGGTGAGACCAATACGCTCTATCGCAATGACGGTGGGCTCAACTTTGTCGATGCCACGGCCAACAGCGGTTTGGCGGCACCGAGTGTAGAATACTTGGGCTGGGGAGCGCGCTTTTTTGACGCCGATAACGACGGTGATCTCGACCTCTTTACTGCGAACGGACACGTCTATCCACAGGTCGATGCCGCTGGGGCCGGTGGCGGTTATGCACAGCGCAACCAAGTATTTCGCAATGATGGCGGTCTATACGAAGAAGTTGACGGGGGTCCAGGATTGGCTGTCGAGGCCGTGAGTCGCGGTAGCGCCAGTGGCGATTACGATAGTGACGGCGATCTCGATCTCCTCGTTACAAATGTCGATGCGGCACCGACCCTATTGCGCAATGACGGCGGCAACGAGCGCAACTGGCTGTGGGTGGAATTAGAGGGACAGGCGGCGAACCTACACGGGGTTGGCGCTCGCGTCACCGTGCGAGCAGATGGCAGCGAACAGGTGCGCACCGTCAACAGCGCCTCTGGATATCTGGGTGCCAACGAATTGCTCCTGCATTTTGGTTTGGGTGACAATAAGAGCGCGGAGTGGGTCCAAGTGCAGTTTTTGGGAGGTGCGCGCGATACGATTTTTGCTGCGCAAGCTAAGACAAAGCTGTTTCTGCGCGAGCGAACGCACGGCAAGAATTAGTCAAACTGTTTGACAGGACAGCACTTCTGCGATAATTTTACCGCTTCTTATTTCTGCGGTGGTCTTTGTTGCCACTCTCCTAATCCTAATAATTACTGCTAATCCGGATGAACTGGAATTATATAGTAAGGCGCGTAGCGCTATTTCTCGTCGTGGTCTGGGCCGCGGCTAGCGTCAACTTTTTCGTGCCGCGTTTGGGCTCGGGCCGCGATCCAATTCGCGAGAAGTTGGGGCAATTAGCTGCCAGCGGTGGTTTGCGCCAAGACGGCATCGAGGCGATGGTCAAGGCGTATCAAGCCAAATTCGGCCTAGACAAACCACTCTATGTCCAGTATCTCAACTTCCTCGGTGATACTTTTACCTTTGATTTGGGCTATTCGCTGGCCAATTATCCGGCGCGGGTAGGGCAGATGATCGGCAATGCGATCCCGTGGACGCTGGGCCTGATGTTTATCTCCGTGCTGATCGGTTTTGTGCTCGGTACGCTTATGGGGGCGCTTTCGGCCTGGCCCGGGACGCCGCGCTTCTTGCGCGGTTTAGCGGTGCCCTTTATGGCCTTTTCGGCGATACCGCCCTACCTATTGGGCCTCATTGTGCTCTATATCCTCGGCCTCAAGATGGAGCTCTTTCCACTTTCAGGTGGATATTCGCCAGGCAGGCTGGCCATTGCCAGCGTCGACTACTACTTAGATGTGTTGCACCATTCGATCTTGCCGGCGCTGGCCATTGTGCTGGGGGCCGTCGGGTTTTGGGCGCTGGGTATGCGCGGCATGATGGTGACGACTTCGGGTGAGGACTATATCACATTGGCCGAGGCCAACGGGCTGCGCAACCGCACGATCTTTTTTCGCTTTGGTCTGCGCAATGCCATGTTGCCGCAGTTGACGGCGCTGGGCTTGTCGCTGGCCAACGTCGTGGCCGGGCAGGTCATTGTCGAAGTTATCTTCGCCTATCCGGGGATCGGCACGTTGCTCTTTCAGGCCATTCAGGCATCTGACTATACTGTTATTAATGGCATCGTGCTCATCTTGATCATGTCGATTGGCCTGGTGACGATGCTGATGGACTTCATCTATCCGTTACTCGACCCGCGCATCTCTCACCAGAAGCAGAACTGATATGCAGCGGTTACATCTGATACTTTATTATTTGCGCGAGAGCCCGATGTTGGCTGCCGGTTTTATTATGGTGTCCACTATGGTGCTCTTTGGTTTATTGGGGCCGATCTTTATCGATACGTCGCTGGCACAGCCGCTGGCGACGACGCCGCGCTTAGAACCTTCGTGGGACCATTTATTTGGCACGGACGACGCGGGGCGCGATTTGCTTGCCGTTATGGTCGTCGGCGTGCCGCTGACCTTGCGCATTGGTCTCTTGGCCGGAACCGTGGGGCTGGGGCTCGGTATATTTCTCGGTTTTACCAGTGGTTATCTCGGTGGCAAATTCGATACGATCACGCGCGGTGTCGTCGATACGCTGCTGACGGTGCCGGGCCTGGTGGTGCTGGTGTCGATCGCCTCGACTATTCGCGAGGAGATCAGCGTCAATATCATGGCGATGGTCGTTGCTTCGCTGGCCTGGATGTGGCCGACGCGCGTCATTCGCTCGCAGGTCTTGAGCATGCGCGAGCGCGCCTATGTGCAGATGGCCAAGCTCAACGGCATGAGCAATACAGAAATCATTTGGAAAGAACTTTTCCCCAATTTATTGCCCTATTTGGCCGCTCAGTTTGCCAACGCCGTCAACTTTGCCATTCTCTCGTCTATCGGCTTAGAGGCCTTGGGGTTAGGACCTCAGAACGATCCGACCGTGGGCATGACGATCTACTGGGCCATTACGTTTAGTGCGCTCATTCGCGGCATGTGGTGGTGGTGGGCTATTCCCATCGTCTTTATTGCATTGATCTTTGTCGGCCTGCTGCTGATTACCGTAGGCTTAGATGAATTGGCCAACCCCAAACAGCGGAAAGCCGTATGAGCGATAGCGGCCAGGACAGAGAAGTACTACTCGATATCAGCGCCTTAGAAGTGCATTTCGAAACGCGCAGAGGCATTGCACGCGCCGTTAACGAAGTCGATTTAAAGCTCTATAAGGGCGAGCGCTTTGGTTTGGTCGGCGAGTCGGGCAGTGGCAAAACGACGATGATCCTAGCGCTGTTGCGCATGATCAAAACGCCCGGTTATATCGCCGGTGGCAAGGCGGTATTCGACGACGGCACCGACCTTTTGGCGCTCAACGAAGAACAGGTGCGGCAGACGCGGCTCAAGCGCGTGGCGATGGTGCCACAGGGCGCGATGAACTCGTTAAATCCCGTGATGCGCGTTGGCGATCAGATGGTCTTGACCATGCGTGAACACGGCGAGACGGGCGAAAAGGGCGAGTTGATGCAGCGCGTCGAAACGCTGATGGAAAAGGTCGGGCTCAAACCAGAAGCGGCGACTTTCTATCCGCACGAGTTAAGCGGCGGCATGAAGCAGCGCGCCTGCATTGCCCAAGCGATATCCCTGAATCCCCAGCTGATTCTGGCCGACGAGCCGACTTCGGCACTCGACGTGGTGGTGCAACGACAAATTATGCAGACGCTGCGCCAATTGCAGCTAGAGCTTGATGCCACTGTATTATTGGTCGGACACGATATGGGTTTGATGGCGCAATTTGCCGAGCGCGTCGGCATTATGTACGGTGGCAAGCTCGTAGAGGTCGGCACCGTTTCGGAGATATTCCGCAACCCACAACACCCCTATACGCAGCTGCTGATTTCCAGTATCCCATCCTTTGAGAAGCGCGGCGAGTTTAAGGGTATTCCCGGCGTGGGGCTATCGCTGCTCGACCCGCCGTCCGGCTGTTTGTTCCACCCGCGCTGTCCGAAGGCCATGGAGCGCTGTTCGCAGGTCGAACCGACGCTGCGCCAAGTCGCTTCCGGCCAGATGGCATCTTGTCTGCTGTTCGAGGAGGAAGACCATGCCCCCGCTTCTTGAGGCGCGCCATATACGAAAAGTTTTTTCCGGCGGCGGCGGCCTGTTTTCCGAAAATTCGGAGACGGTGGCCGTAGACGATTTTACGCTGTCTATCGACGCCGACAAACCTTCTTTTACGACGATTGCCGGCGAGTCGGGTAGCGGTAAGACCACGGTTGCCCGCATGCTCTTGGGCATGATTTCGCCCAGCGGTGGTGAGGTGCTCTATCGAGGACAGGACGTCGACGGACTCGACAAGGGGCAAATGCGCTCCTTTCGCCAAGACGTACAGGCCATCTTCCAAGATCCTTTTGAAGTCTACAATCCCTTTTACAAAGTGGATCATATACTGACGACGCCGATCGATAAGTTTGGCCTGGCATCTTCGAAGGAAGAAGCCAACGAGCAGATCGATACGGCACTGCGCACGGTTGGGCTGCGGCCCGAGGAGACCTTGGGGCGCTACCCGCACCAGCTCTCTGGCGGTCAGCGCCAGCGCATTACTATTGCTCGCGCCCTATTGCTCAAGCCGAAGTTGATTATTGCCGACGAGCCCGTATCGATGGTCGATGCTTCGCTGCGCGCGACGATTCTGGCGAGCCTGCACAAGCTCTTCCGCGATTTTAATATTTCCTTTATCTACATCACACACGATTTGACGACCGCTTATCAAGTGAGCGAAAACATCGTCGTGCTCTACCACGGCACCGTCGCCGAAGCGGGCAGTGTGGAGAAGGTGATTAAAGATCCGCAGCACCCCTATACACGCGAATTGATTCACTCGATTCCCGTGCCCGATCCGGGCAGTGCTTGGATCGAAGAAGAAGTTGAAGAGAAAAAAGTCGACGAAACGGAAATTGAAGAGAACGTCAGCGGTTGTCGCTACGCTCCGCGCTGTCTGCACGCCATGGACAAATGCAACAAAAAACCGCAGCTCTTTCGCAGCGGTGTCGGCTCTGCAGCCTCGTGCTTTCTATACGACGAGCAGGAGAGTTTAGAGGGCGACCTATCGAACATTTTTAGTGAGAGCGATGCCTAAGGGCGTCGACCGCGAGAGGATGAGCATGAAGAGAGCTTTACAGTGTGCAAGCCTTGTGCTGGCGGCGGCCTTTGTTTTTGCCGGCTGCGGCGGCGGCGGTCAAGCCAGCAGTATTCCGCGCAACCGCACTTTGATCATGGATTGCTCGAGCCAGCAGGACTGCAGCGGCCAGATCAAGGACTATAACGCCTTTAACCCTTTCTTGCTCACCGGCATTACCAAGACGGGCTGGAATTTCCTCTACGAGCCGCTCTACTTTTATAATGCCTATGCCGAAGGGGATGACAATATTATCCCCTGGATTGCCACCGGCCACGAGTACAACGACGATTATACGGCGATCACTATTGACATTCGCCAAGGCGTCGAGTGGAGCGATGGACAACCGTGGACGGCGCACGACTTAGTTTTTACGATTAATATGCTCAAAGACCACGCGCCGACTTTGGGTTTTTCCACCGACATGCAGGCCTGGGTCGAGAGCGCGGTCGCCACGGACGACTATACGGCAGAGATCAAACTCACCAAACCCAACCCGCGCTTTGTATTCTCGTATTTCACCAACAATTTCGACAACGGCATTGCCATCGTTCCCAAACATATCTGGGAAGGGCAGGACCCCGAAATATTCAGCAACTTTGACCTGGCTAAGGGGTGGCCCGTTGTTACGGGGCCCTATAAAATCGCCATCTCAGTAGCAGAGCAGCGCGTGTGGGATCGGCGCGACGATTGGTGGGCGGCCAAGACAGGTTTTAAAGCATTGCCCAAGGTCGAGCGCATTATCTACCTGCCCTATATGGAAGAGACCAAGCGCGTTCAGAACATCATTTCCAACACGATGGATACCAGTTTGGACTTGCGTCCGCCCAATATCCAGTCGATTCTCGATTCCAACCCCAATGTTTCGACCTGGACGGGCAAAGACTTGCCGCACGGTTATTTGGATTGGTGGCCGGTGTGTTTGGGCTTTAACAATCTCGAACCGCCGTTCGACGATCCGGAGATGCGCCGCGCCGTCAACTATGCGATCGATCGCGATCAACTCGTTGGCATCGGTTGGCAGGGCGCCGGCACGACCTCTCATTTGCCGCTGCCCGATTTTCCGTCCATCCGCAAGTATACGGACCAGATTCAGGACTTGGTCGACAAATACGAGATCGGCGTGCACGATCTAGCTAAGTCTGCTGCCATTATGCAGCGCAAGGGTTGGGCAAAAGACGGCGAGGGATTCTGGGTCAAAGACGGCGAGCGCCTGTCGGTGGTCATCGATATCTTTGGCATTTTTAACGACTTGGCACCGGTGCTAGTGGCGCAGCTGGAAAAAGCTGGTTTTGACGCTGATTTCCGCATGACACCGGACGCCTTTACGCGCATGGCGCAGGGCACGGCACGCGCTTATCTAATGGGCAATGGCGGTTCGGTGCGCGATCCGTATTTTACGCTGCGTCTGTATCACAGTCGTTTTGTGCAGCCCACGGGCACGCACGCCGAGCGCTTCTGGCGTTGGTCGAATCCCGAATACGATGCCATCGTGGACCAGATGGGACAGACCTCACCGGACGATCCCGAATTGCAAAAACTCTTTCGCCAGGCTATGGAAATTTGGCTGAGCGAGTTGCCGTCGATTCCGATCGTGCAGTGGTATCACCGAATTCCTCATAATGAGACCTATTGGAAGAACTGGCCGACAATCGACAACGCCTATATCAATAGCGCCTATTGGCACAATACGTGGCTGTTGGTGCTCTTGGGGCTGGAGCCAGCGCAGGCCTAGTTTGAATTAAAAACAGTACTGGAAGGGAAAGCGGAGTGCCTATGGGCGCTCCGCTTTTTTTATTGGCGTAATTCAGCTTTCCTTTTTGTCGGTGAGCTTCCTATATTGACGCTAACACAGAAATCCCCAAAGCCCATAAAAGACAGGTCATGGAAACGTTAATTATAGAAGGCCCGACTCCGCTCAAGGGTGAGATCCACGTTGCCGGGGCCAAAAATTCGATGAGCAAGCTGCTGACGGCGAGTATGCTGACAGCGGAGACCTGCACCTTTAACAATGTGCCGGCCATCGGTGACACGGAGATATCGAAGCAGATTTGTGAGGCACTGGGAGCGCGCTGTAGCACCGGTGCCAACAAGAGATTGGACGTGCAAACACCAGAAGTGGCGGTGGCTGCCGTGCCCGAGGCGCTGGCCGTCAAAAATCGTCTTTCTGTGATGATGTTGGCTCCGCTATTACACCGGCACGGCCGCGCCGTAGTGCCAGCGGCTGGCGGCGATCGCATTGGCCCCCGCCCCGTCGATTTTCATCTGGAGGGCTATCGCCGCATGGGGGCGCGGGTAGAGATATTGGACGATGTATATTACGTCGAAGCCGATGGGCTGAAGGGGACCGATATCACGTTGCCCTATCCGAGTGTAACGGCGACGGAAAACCTGCTTATGGCGGCGACCTTAGCTAAGGGGCGCACCTTTATCCGCAATGCGGCCATCGAGCCAGAGGTGGTTGATTTGGCACTCTTTTTGCAAAAGATGGGTGCTATTATCGACTACCAAGTAGATCGGACCTTTATCGTCGAGGGCGTTGCTAACTTGCGCGGGGCCACGCACGAGATTATGCCCGACCGCTTAGTCGCTGCTTCACTGGGTGCGGCAGCGGTGGCCTCGCATGGAGATCTTTTTGTACATGGGGCTCGCCAGGCCGATATGCTCACTTTCCTCAATGCGCTGCGGCGCGTGGGGGGGGCGTTTGAAGTGCAGGGCGATGGCATTCGTTTTTTCCGCGACGGTCCGCTGCGCTCTATCGCCGTAGAGACGACGGTACATCCTGGTTTTATGACGGACTGGCAGCCACCTTTTGCGGTGCTGCTGACGCAGGCTGAGGGCATGAGCGTGATTCACGAGACGGTCTTTGAGGATCGTTTTGTCTACGTCAGTGAGCTACAGAAAATGGGCGCCGATATCGAACTCTACGATACGTGTTTAGGGGGCCATGACTGCCGTTTTGGTGCGAGCGGACATCGGCACAGCGCCGTGATTCGCGGACCGGCGATGCTCAAGGGGGCCGAAATAACGATTCCCGATTTGCGCGCTGGTTTTACCTATCTGATCGCGGCGGTGCTGGCCGAGGGGCGCTCGGTGATTCACGGCGTCGAGGAATTGGATCGGGGCTACGAAGAGATCGACCAGAGCCTGCGGCAGATGGGCGCGTCGATTGAGCGGAAAAAGACCTGAAAAGTGACCTCGGTGCATGCGTGGAATTAGACCATCGCGTTTGTTGACGCGGCCTGCGTTTAGGGCGAACATATATTACACAAGAAGATGTGAATTCTATAAAGGGAAACTGCATGAAACACGGCTTGCTATATACGGTGTGCGCGACCTTGTGCGCACTTTTTCTGATTTCGTGCGGAGGTGGACAAGAGACCGGTGGCGGTCAGCAGTCGGGGGGTGAGGTCACGAGCCTGGAGCAGATAGCGCGCAATCGCACGCTTATTCTCGACTGCGTCGACGCGGGGATTTGTGCCGGGCAGATGAAGGATTACGATACCTTCAATCCCTATATACCAGGGCGCACAGCGCGCACGGGGTATCAGTTCTTATACGAGCCGCTCTATTTTTACAACGCGTATGGCAAGAGCGATAACGTCATTCCGTGGATTGCTACCGGGCACGAGTTCAATGGTGATTTTACCGAAATCACCGTGCATATCCGCGACGGAGTTAAATGGAGCGATGGGCAACCGTGGACGGCGCAGGACTTTGTCTTCACCATCAATATGCTCAAGGACAATGCCCCCGTTCTGCTCTGGTCAACGGATATGCAGACCTGGGTCAAAGAGGCGGTGGCCGTCGACGACCTGACGGCGAAGATTACGCTCACTGCGGCCAACCCGCGTTTTATGTTTACCTATTTTACGCATAACTTCGACAACGGCGTGCCGATCATTCCCAAGCATATATGGGAGGGGAAAAACCCAGAGGAATTCGCCAATTTTGATATGGCGAAGGGTTGGCCCGTCATCAGTGGCCCCTATAAGATGGTCTTGTCGAGCACCGAGCAGCGCGTATGGGATCGGCGCGACGATTGGTGGGCCTCGACGATTGGTTTTCGCGCCTTGCCCAAAGTTGAGCGGCTGATCTTTCTACCCTATGTCGAAGAGGCCAAGCGCGTACAGCTATTGCTGGCCAATACGCTCGATACCTGCGTCGATTCTCGTCCGCCCAATATTCGCGCCATGGTCGATGGCAATCCGAATTTGACGACCTGGACGGGACGCGAGTCCCCCTACGGCTATTTGGACTGGTGGCCGATTTCGCTGGGCTTTAACAACCAGGAACCTCCCTTTACAGAGGTGAGCGTGCGCCGGGCTATCAGCTATGCGATCGACCGAGACCAACTCGTCGAAATTGCCTGGCAAGGCAGCGGTTCTACCGCTAAGTTGCCTTTCCCCGAATTTCCGCCGCTGCGTCGTTTTACCGATGGTATAAGCGACCTATTGGAGCAGCACGATGCGGGCGTTTATTCGCTGGAGAAGAGTGCGGCGATGATGCGGGACAATGGCTGGAAAAAGAACGGCGATGGCATGTGGGAAAAAGATGGGGAAACCGTGCGTATGGCCATCAATATCTTTGGTGCCTTTAACGATGTGGGCCAGGTCATTGTGGCACAGCTGAAGAAGGCCGGCTTTGATGCCTCTTTCCGCATGCTGTCCGATGTCTACGACCAGATGTCGCAGGGCGAAGCGCGCGCTTTTTTGAATGGGCACGCCGGTTCGGTGCGCGATCCGTACTTTACGCTGCGTCTCTATCACAGCCGTTTTGTAAAACCGACGGGCGAGCCGGCGGAACATTTCTGGCGCTGGTCCAATACCGAGTTTGACGCCATTGTCGACGAGATGGGGCGGACGGCGGCGGATGATCCCAAATTGCACGGGCTGTTTCGCGAGGCAATGGCGATTTGGTTGGCGGAGATGCCATCGGTGCCCATCTTGCAGTGGTATCATCGGATACCGCACAATGAGACCTATTGGACGAATTGGCCCTCGGCGGAGAATCCCTATATCAATAGCGCGTATTGGCATCGGACTTGGTTGCTGGTGCTCTTGGGTTTAGAGCCTACGCAAGGGTAGGGGGGGCGTCCAGCGGACACCCTTAAAAAAGGACGTGTGAAACTCGGCCCGTTGGGCCTCAGACAACACACGTCCTTTTTTATAGGATGCCCACTGGTCGCTGCAGAGTGGGAGAAGGAAAAATTGTAAAACTATGGGCTTTGTGGTGGTAGGCGGCTAGGAGGTCGTCTACTGCGAGTGAGCTAGATACGGCATGGATTTGCACGACAAAAAATATATAACGCTATTCCAGGGGGGCGTCTTAGCTCTCGCGCTATGGGTGCGTTGGTCTTTTGCTGGCTCTGTGTGGTCGCACGGTGATGAATGGGCTTTTATCATCCATCCACTGGGTTTTTGGAGCGGCGACTTTAACCCTCATTTCTTTAATTATCCCACCTTCCAACTCTATATAAACTCAGCGCTCTACTATTTGTATTATTTGTTGTTCGCCGCTGAACCGCTAGAAGAATTCGTCGCTTACCACTACTTCATTGAGGACGGCAGCCTGCTGGTCCTGGCTCGTGCTATATCCGTACTGATAGCGGTGGCAACAGTGGCGCTTGTTATTGCGTTGGGGCGGCGTTTATATGGGGCATGGGGCGGGCTATTAGCTGGCCTAGTGCTGGCGCTGATGCCACTTCATACCCGTTTCTCCCATTTGGCCATCACCGATGTGCCGGCGACCTTTTGGACGACGGCGGCCCTGCTGCTCGCGGTGCGTCTACTGCAGGAGGGCCACGAGCGCGATCTGTTGCTCGCCGGTGTATGCGCTGGTTTAGCGGCGGCTACTAAATATCCAGCCGGTCTGGTTTTGCTGCCGGTATTGGCGAGTGAACTCCTGCGACGCTTTACACTGGCAAATCGGTATTTGTGGTTGGCCACTCTACTGGCTCTGTGTGCTTTTAGTTTGGCCACCCCTTATGTGTGGCTGGACTTCGAGACCTTTTGGGCAGACCTGTCTGTGATGGGGCGGGAACATGTCCTCGCTGAGCAATCGCACGAGCTCTCTTCCTTTGTGTATTTATGGCTGCACACGCTGCGCTACGGTATGGGGACCGTTGCCCTATGCGTTTTCTTTTTAGCGTTGCTGCAAAAACCGCGTCATTGGCGTCGAGAGGAAGCGGTGCTGCTGGTTGGCCTGTTCGTTTTCGCTGCTCTGCTCGCTATGGCCGAGTCGCGTTATATGCGCTATGCCCTGCCTATGGCACCTCTCTTGGCCGTGCTGGTAGTGCGCCCATTTGCGCACTGGCAACAAAGAAATCGAGCGGTGCTCGCCGGCGCGTTATTGTTTTTATTAGTCGAACCAGCGCATACTTCACTGCGCATGCACGCGCTGTTGAACCAACGGGATACGCGCGCTCAGTTCCAGCAGTGGCTGTATCAACGCTGGCCCAATGGCCAACGCTTGATCTTTTCACCCACGCGCATACGCTATCGCCCGCCGGTAAACTTTTCCGATCAACTGGTCAGACAGAAACGCTATATAAATAGTTTCGGCGCGGCTGGGCTCATAAGGGCCTACAGTCTGCTGAGTCAACGTGCGGATTTGCCTCCGGTATATAATTACTATTCTTGGGAGAGGATTTCTGCGTTTGTCGCGGCACCAGGCGATGGAGTGGTCGATACGGCTATCGCGGTGCATCACGACCATCCTCTGTCTGTTTCTGAGGCCAGCGTGTTGCGCTTGGAGGAAATGGCCGGAGTAATTTCCTGGCAGGAGTTGTGGGATCCGGGCTCGTTTAGTGATGCCGTGTTCGATTGGCAGGATGCCTACTATGTGCCCGTGGCAGGATGGAATGATGCAGAGCGCGCAGGGCCCGCTATCGAGGTGGGATATCTACCGTTGAAAAATAAGCTGCGCATTTTGCCTACTGCGCGCGAGTATTTCGCCTTAGTGCCTCTAGTCCTACAGGCGCACCAGCATATGGATCGAGGAGAATGGGCTGTTAGTATAGAGCGGTATGAATCGGTCTTGAATTCGCCATTTTACTTGGCTGAACTACTGCCCTTCTCCCAGTATTATATGATATATGAAGATTTGGCTTATGCCTATGAGCAAATGGGCAATATAGACCAGTCGCTCTACTATTGGCAGCAAGCGCTCGAACTACGCCCAGACCAAATGCATATATATTTTAACATAGGTCTCATCTATATTAGTTTGAATGACCTCGAATCTGCACTGTACTCTTTGCACAAAGCACACGAATTGGATACGGCCGATCCAGATATTCTCATGAATATGGGGATCTGTTATATAGAGTTGGGGCAGTTTGCAGAAGGCATTGATTCTCTGGAACGTCGCGTCGCGTTAGGGGCCGATGCCGATGCGTATATCGCTCTTGGGCAAGCGTATGGGTTGGCGGGGCGCATCGGTGAGCAGAAGGTCTACTATCTGAGGGCACTCGAATTGGCACCAAACCATGCGCAGGCCGAACAACTGCATCTCACTTTGAGTAAGAGCCAGCCTTAAAAGGTCTCTAGGGGCCGTTGTTGTCGAGGGCCGATACTCGCCCTAAGCTACCTGTATATGCTACGCTAAAGGAATGCTCGTGAAAATTACTGCTATTGAAAATACCATCGTCAGCGTGCCCTATAAGCATCGCGAAACTTCGTCGCGCGTACAACGCGATGGCGTCACGGCCGTATTGGTCAAGATCAGCACCGATACGGGATGGGTCGGTTGGGGTGAGAGTTGTCCTGGTCCCAATGTCGAAAGCATTTATGAGGCACTGCAGTCCGTTAAGCCCTTGCTTATTGGCCGTGACCCATGGCAGCGCGAGGCCATTGCCCACGACTTCTTTTCGACGGCGCATTGGAATCTCCGGGAGATGAGCGGCAACTTTAGTTTTGCCGGCATCGATATGGCGCTTTGTGACTTGTGTGGCCAGGATGCGGGTCAGCCGCTCTACAATCTCTTTGGTGGTTTGCAGCGCGACTATGTGGACTATTTTTATTATCTGTCATACGGCGAGCCCGAGGCCGTGGCCGCGCAGGCTGCACAAGGCGTCGAGGCGGGCTACGACACGTTTTATATCAAAGTGGGCATCGACTTTGCAAAAGAGCTGCAGATCGTGGCGGCACTGCGCGCGGCGATTGGTCCTGCGCGGCGGATTCGCATCGATGCCAACGGTGCGTGGACCGTCAACGAGGCGATTCGTCACTTGGGTGATTTTGACCGCTATCGCATCGATTTTGCCGAACAGCCCGTCTGGCCCGAACCGCTGGATAATATGCTAGAAGTGCGGCGGCAGACGCCGGTGGCTCTCTGTGCTAACGAGGGCTTGTGGCGCGTGTGCGATGTGCTCGAGGTGATCAAGCGCCGAGCGGCCGATGTGCTGTGTTTCAGCAGCAATTGGGTGGGCAGCTTAAGCCAGTTTCAGCGGCTGAGCTGGCAGGCGCATAACGAGGGATTGCAAGTGTGTCGCCATACGCACGGTGAGTTGGGTTTGATGGCGGCCGCTTCGCATCACGTGTGTCTGACGTTGCCCAATTTGGTGCTGGGCAACCAGCAGACGGCGGCGATGATGGGGGATGACATATTAGTAGACGCGTTGCCCACGGCGACGGGACCGCGCTGGGGCGTACCGGACGGAGTGGGGTTGGGGGTCGTGGTCGACGGGGAGAAGGTGGCGATGTATCACGAACTCTATCGCGAGCACGGGCAGTTTCTGCCGTACCAGCCCGAGATGTTTGTGGTGCCAGGTGCGGGTGCTTAGTAGAGGCCAATGACAGGTATACTACCGTACGACACACGCCGTCTTTTTTGGCTGTTGCCCTTGGTGGCCGTGTTGGTCTATGCCAACAGTCTTGCCAATCCCTTTGTATTTGATGACCACAGCGCCATTCTGGCCAACGAATCCATACGGCAGATCGCAGTAGCCGATTATGCTGAATATGGTCGCGCTACGGATGGACGGCCTCTCGTGCGTTTGAGCTTTGCACTGAACTATGCACTCGGTGGCTACGAGGTGCGTTCTTTCCGCGTCGTCAATCTCCTACTACATATTCTTTGTGCCCTGCTGTTGTATAGTGCACTGCGCCGCGCGTTGCCAGGCCGCGATGCAGTGGCGCTGATGACTGCTTTAGTTTGGGTCGTGCACCCGCTCAATTCCGAATGCATTAACTATATTGCCCAGCGCAGTGAGCTGTTGATGGCGCTGTGTTTTTTGACGGTGATCTACGCATCTCAGCGCGCGGCAGTTGACTCAGGGCACAAAGCTTGGCAGTATGCGGCAGTGGCCGCCTGTATCGCCGGTATGACGTGCAAAGAATCGATGGTGACGGCGCCGATTGTAGTGATGCTCTACGATCGTTTTTTTCTATGGCCGAACTGGCGCGCAGCTTGGGCAGAGCGGCGTTTCTTGTATAGTGGGCTCTTCGGCAGTTGGGCCGTACTCGCAGCGCTCGTAGCGCGGCAACCGCGCGGGGATTCCGCTGGCTGGGGGTTGGGGCTGTCCGTTTTCGACTATATGCTCAACCAAGCGGTGATGGTTGTCGAATATCTCCAGCTTTCACTCTGGCCACATCCGCTGGTGCTGGACTATGGTTTTCCGCGCCTGCTAGATATCGGTCAAGTGTGGCCGCAGGTGCTGCTGGTCGGTGCGCTGTTCTTATTGAGTGTGGTAGCGTTGCGTTTGCGACCGCGCGCTGGTTTTGCCGCTCTTTGTTTTTTTCTCATCTTAGCGCCGACTTCGAGTATTGTACCCATTTTAACGGAAGTAGGTGCCGAGCGGCGCATGTATCTGCCGCTGATGCTGTTGCTGGCGCTGCTGGTTGTTGGCGCGCGCGAGCTGTGGGTGCGCAGGGGGTGGAGTATGAAGAGCTTGCAGGGACTGTTCTTGGCCGCCGTGCTCTCGCTGTCGTTGCTAACGGTCTCTCGCAACGCCGAGTATAGCAGTGCCGTTTCGATTTGGCGAGCAACGATTGAAGCCGTGCCAGAGAATGCGCGCGCCCATAATAATTTGGGCGAGGCGCTGACAAAGGTCGCCAGCCTAGAAACGGCGCTCGTGCATTTTCGTCGCGCCGTAGAGCTGAAACCCGATCTGTTATCGGCGCGGCACAATTTGGCAACGGCGTATAAGAAAAGTGGGCGCTTGGATTCGGCATTAGTGCATTTTCGCGCCGCGTTGCGCATTATGCCAGAACAAGCAGCAACGAATGCTGGGCTCTGTGCGACGCTCCTGCAGATGAGTCGCGCCGATGAGGCGGTGGGTATATGTGCTCAGGCCGTTGTGTATTCACCTGCCCGTGCAGATTACCGCGCGCAGTGGGGGCAGGCGCTGAGGTTGGTGGGGGATACTGTCGAGGCCGAGCGCGCTCAGCTAGAGGCGCTAAGCCTTGATGCTCATCACCCTCGCGCGCACTACGAGTTGGGCTTTATCTATCAGCAGCAAAAAAAAATAGAACAAGCCGAGGCGCATTATCGGCGCGCCATAGCAGGGCATCCAGATTTTTTCGCCGCACACTATAATTTGGCGACCTTGTTAGTCGATGTGGGCCGGGCGCAGGAAGCTGAGTTTCATTTTAAGACGGCACAAGCGGCCGACCCACGGCTGTGGCAGCGCGTGCGCGCTCACTAGCACATAATTTATTTCTGCCACACATTGATCCCCGCACAGCCCCACGCCGGAGAGAGCACAAAGGGGTCATCTGTTTCTGCTATGCGAGCGCGCAGCAGGTCGTGTAGCCGTGCCTTCTCTTGGTCCCAGGCCGGGTTGTCTACTAGGTTCTTCATTTCGTAGGGATCGTTCTCTAAGTCGAAAAAGAGCCAAGGTTCCGAGGCATTTTTGTCGCCTTTGACCACGTATTTAAAACGCTCGCTGCGGAAGCCGCGCCAGACGGCATCGTAAAAGACGACCTGCTGACGTAGCTCGGCGACGAATTCGAGCTGTACGCCCTCGCGCTCTAGCTTTTGTTCTTTGCCGTGCACAAGGGGCGTCAGGTCGGCGCCGGGTAGCGCGTTCTTCGGCGCTAAGCCGCAAAGGCCCAAAAAGGTGGGGAAAAGGTCTTCTGTACAGGTTGGCGCGGTGACGAGTGCACCGGCGCGCTCGGGCACGCGTGGGTCGCAGACGATGAGCGGGATGCCAACGGATTCTTCATAGGGCCACTGTTTGCGACCCAGGCCTTGAGCGCCGCCGAGTTCGCCGTGGTCGGAGAGGAAAACGACGACGGTATTGTCGGTCAATCCTTCCGTGTCTAAAAAGGTGCGCAGACGGCCAACATTGTGGTCGAGGTTTTCGACCATGGCATTGTAACGCTTGCGCTCGAGGATAAATTTTTCACGCTGTGCCTCGTCTTTGGCCGAGAAATTGGGAGGTAGACTGATATCGCGTTCTTCCCACGCTTGCTGGTACTCGGCGGGAGCCTCAAAGGGGTCGTGCGGTGGCTCGACCGAGATGACCATGCAGAAAGGTTTGTCGGCATCGCGTCGGTCTTTGAGGTGGTTCATACCAATGTCGAAAAGACCATCGGTCTGATAGCCCTCAATCGGGATCGGCGTTGGGTTCTCGTCTTCGAAATAACATGTGTCAAAGGGGCCGTTGCGCAGCTCAAACCCATACCATTTTTGCCAACGCCCCTGGTAGGCGCGCTTGACCGGCACGCGGTTGGTTTGCACGGCAGACCCCATGCGCCCATGGCCGCCGTCGAGGTGCCATTTGCCGACATAGATCGTTTGGTAGCCAGCTTCGTTAAACTCGTCGGCTAACGTGCGCTCGCTCGGCGACATGCGATACTCGATGCCGGGCACTAAACGCGTGTGCGCGTATTCGCCCGTCATCATCGTAAAGCGAAACGGCACGCAGATGGGATAGGTAGAGCACGCATTGACAAAACGCACGCCGTCGTTGGCAAGGCTGCTCGTATGTGGAGTGCGCGCATCGGGATCGCCGTAGCAGGAAAGGGCTTGGCGGCGGAGTTGGTCGGATAGTACGACGAGTAGGTTGGGTTGTTGTGTCATGGATGTGATCCGCTCTGAGTGGGGTGTTTTTTCTCAAAAAATACGTGTCAAATTTTCGGTAGTTCGAGATCGGGAATGTCTATAACTTAGTTGCTCAATAGGACTGTAAAATATCTTATTAATAGCCATATATCCAATTTTGACGGAGAGGTTATGTTGTCATTTTGCGAAAAATATGACGCCCTAGTTAGAAAAGATCCGGCCTGCGAAGGCATTTTTTTTGTGCGGTGAAAACCACCATGATCTTCTGTCGCACGACATGCAGCGCGAGGAAGCCAAAAGCTGAGAACGTCGTTTTTTACGAAAGTGTGAAAGAGGCTCTGTCGAACGGATATAGGCCGTGTAAAGTTTGTAAACCGACGGAATTACCGGGTTCGATACCGGGTAGTATCCAAGCGGTCTTACAAGATTTAAACGATTCTCCATATCACAAGATTCGCGATTGCGATTTAGTTAAAAAGGGAATCGAACCCAACGCGCTGCGAAGATGGTTTAAGAAAAACTATAATATGACATTTCACGCCTATCAAAGAATGCTAAAAATGAATGGTGCCTTCCAAAAGATAACGGTTGGAGAGCCGGTCACTCGCGTGGCTTTTGATAATGGCTATGAATCGTTGAGTGGGTTTAACGAAAGGTATAAATCCATCTTCGGAAAGGCGCCGACAAAAATAAGCGATAAAGGTATTATTAATATTGTTCGACTCACGACGCCACTGGGGCCGATGTTTGCCTGTGCTACGAAGGAAGGAGTGTGCTTGTTAGAGTTTTCTGACCGCAAAGAATTAGAGCCAGACTTTAACGCGTTGCGAAAACGACTTAATGCGACCATTTTGCCGGGCACTAATTCTCACTTACAGCACCTACAAAACGAGTTGGCTGCATATTTTACTGGACAGTTAACATCATTTACGGTAGCGCTAT
>JBLHGI010000051.1:0-24474 GCA_047616505.1 Planctomycetota bacterium | reverse complement strand
CACCGACAATCCCCCCGCCCAAGGCCAATACCCACGAACCGCGATCGAGTCCGGCTTCAATTAGCTGCGCAAAAATAGGTTCCGCTCCGCGCAAATTCTTGTGCCCTTCGCCGCCGGGGTAGACGATCTCGAGCACCTCAAAACCAGCCGCTGCCAAACTCGCCGATACGGGCTGCAAATAATATTTAGCCACCCGCTCATCCGTCACTAAAGCCACCCGCCGTCCCAGGTCCAACTCGCGACAGTGCGTCCCGACAGTCTCCAACACGCCGTGGCCCACTCTAATCTCGTATTCCGCCCTATTCGTTCGTACGCCTACGCTCTTCACTCCAGTACTCCAATAATTCGATGAGTTTTTCCGCTGTCTCCTCCGGAGCCAGGCCCTCGCTGGAGAGCATCTTAATATGCGCCTGATTGTAATAGGGCGCGCGTTCGTCGAGCATAGTTTTTATTTTCACCCGCTTCTCTTCCGCCTTCAAACCCGAGAGCAACGGGCGGTCATCGCGCCGACTGACGCGTTCGACGATCGTATCGATATCGGCCTCCAAACAAATAAGCACCCCTGCGCACCGCACGAGTTCTAAGTTCCCCTGCTGAGCAATCGCCCCACCGCCCAACGAAATGACGGCGTTCTTGCGCGCACAGGCCTGCTCTACACACGCGTGTTCCAACTGGCGAAAATGCGCCTCACCAGCACTGGCAAAAATGGCCGATATTTCCATACCAGCCCGCTCTTCAATCATTTGGTCCGTATCCAAAAAATCGCGCCCTAAACGCCAGGCTAGGATTCCGCCGATCTTGCTTTTCCCCACCCCCATAAAACCGGTGAGAAATACCGGCATCCCCTGCATCAATTCGCCTTTCTATCTTTGTCGCGACCGGCGCGTTTCTCCTCGTAACACTGAGTGCAATTCCACAACGGTGGTTTGTTGAGCGCGTTGTATTGGGCGTCTATCACATCGCGACGCAAATGGTCGACTTCTTTGCCACAGGTATCACAGTGCATTTTCTTCTTCATAATCAGCTCACATCCGTTCCACAGTGCCGATGCCCAGCAAGCCCAAACCGCGCGCAATCACCTTGGCCGTCAGTTTGCACAAAAGCAAACGACTGCTTCTCACCGGTTCGTCTGCGCGCAACACGGGGCAAATTTCGTAAAATTTCATATACAACTCGGCCAGTTCATAGAGGTAATTACACAAAATATTCGGATAACACTCGCGCGAAACTCCCTCTACGATCTCGCCAAACTGAACTAGTTTAACGCCTAGCGCTCGCTCGGCTTTTTCGCCGACACTAATCGTTCCACTAATAGTGTCTTCATCGAGCTCAGCACGACGAAAGATGCTTTTCACTCGCGCGTACGAATATTGCAAATAAGGCGCCGTATTGCCTTCAAAAGAGAGCATCTTCTCCCAATTGAAGATATAGTCCGTCGTGCGGCTCAGTGATAGGTCGGCGTATTTGACGCTGCCAATACCCACGACGCGAGCTATTTCGCGGCGCTCGCTCTCGTCCAAATCTGGATTCTTTTCTCCCACTAGCGCCAAGGCGCGATCCTCTGCTTCCCGCAATAGATCCATCAGCTTAACCGTGCCGCCCGTCCGCGTTTTAAACGGCTTGCCATCGTTGCCCAGCATCGTGCCAAACGGGTGGTGCTCCAACGAACATGAATCGGGTGCATAACCCGCCGCCTGCGAGACGGCAAAGACCTGGCGCAAATGCAGCGCCTGACGCGCGTCGACAATATAGAGCACCCGCTCGGCTCCCACTTCGTTAGCGCGATAGCGCACCGCCGATAGATCGGTCGTTGCATAGAGGTAACCGCCGTCCGATTTCTGGATAATTACCGGCGTGATCTCGCCATCTTTGTTCTTGAATTCGTCGAGGAATACGCACTGCGCCCCCTCCGACTCGCGCAATAAACCCTTAGCGCGCAGATCGTCGACCACCGTTACGAGGTCGTCGTTGTAGGCGCTCTCAGCGCGCACATCCTCTCGCGCTAGCGTTACACCCAGCTTCTCATAAACTTCTTCGCAGTGTTTGAGCGACTCTCCGATAAAGCGCTGCCAAACGCTGCGCACGTGCTCGTCGCCGCTCTGTAGCTTGACGACGTATTCGCGCGCGGTATTGGCGAATGCCTCATCGCTATCAAACAGCTTGCGCGACGACTGATAAAACACCTCTAAATCGGCCAACTCGACGGAAGTATCTTCGCCCTCAGCTTCGAGCCTGTCCATATAGGCGATGAGCATGCCAAATTGCGTGCCCCAGTCGCCGACATGGTTGTGGCGGATAACCTCGTCGCCCAAGAATTCGAGCGTGCGCGCAAGGGCATCCCCTATGATCGTGCTGCGCAAATGGCCGACGTGCATTTCTTTGGCCAGGTTCGGATGCGAGTAATCGAGCACGACCCGCTGCGCTTTTTTGATCTCCGGCACCCCCAGGCGCTCGTCGGCCAACGCCTCGTTCAGATAGGCATCTAGCCATTCTCTCTTGAGTTTGACGTTGATAAAACCCGGACCGGCGATATCCACCGACTCGGCGACATCCTCTAGGTCCAGCTTCGCCACAACTTCAGCGGCCAATTGCCGCGGGTTAGTCTTCATCACTTTGGCGACAGCCATTACTCCGTTGGCTTGATAGTCGCCAAATTCCGGCCGCGTCGCCGCACCGACTAATGCCGGTGATCCCGCCGGGGCACCCGCCGCCTCTAATGCGGCACCGATGCGTTCTTCCAACTGCTCTTTGATTGCCATTATTTAAACCGTTCTAACGCCGCAGCGATCATTCTATCAACCGGCGGCATAATGCCCGTCCATATTTCAAAGGAACGCGCCCCCTGCCAAGCGAGCATGCCCAATCCGTTTATACTCTTAGCTCCTACTGCTTCAGCCTCTTCCATCAACCGCGTCTTTTGCGGTTTGTAGACGATATCGGCCACCAGCATATCCGCATGTAACAAAGAAGCGTCCACCAGCGGCGACTCCCCTTCGTTTGGATGCATGCCCACGGAAGTTGAATTGATCACCAGACCGGCATCGGCGATGCCACTGTCCGCCATCGACCCCACTTCAACTTTGTCATTTTGATCGAGATCTGCTGCCAGCGCCTCGGCCTTTGCCACCGTCCTATTGAGCAATAACACGCGTTCGACTTCCGGCCGCTCTAAAAGAGCATAAAGTATAGCCCGAGCCGCACCCCCTGCCCCCAGCAAGGCCACTTGAGCAGGCAGCGTCTCCATGCCCCCATCGCGTTTGAGGCTCTCGATAAAACCAAAGGCGTCCGTATTATAACCAACGAGTCGACCATCGCGATTGGCAATTGTATTTACTGCGCCAATCACCACGGCCTCTTTAGAAACCTCGTCCACACACTGCATCACCTCCTGTTTGTGCGGCACCGTGACATTTAAACCGGCAATCTCCAGCGCACGCATACCAGCAATAGCCTCATGCAAACACTCGGGCTCTACGTGGAAGGCCATATAGGCATAGTCCAAGCCCAACGCCGCAATCGCCGCATTGTGCATGGCCGGAGAGGCAGTGTGTGCCACCGGATGCCCGATGACACCCAATATTCGAGTCGATCCTGAAATCAAGCCAGCAAATCCTCTACAAACTGGCCGGCAATCTCTACCGCTTCGCTCCATGGAACATCGTATAATAGGCGTATAACCACCACACCACCACAGAACACTATGGCCATGAGCGCAGCGAGTCGCAACAATCCTCTCATCTTCTCTTCTCCTTCAGCGCAGCCAGCGCTTTAAAAAAATCCGGGTAGACCGACGCAACACACTCGGTGTTATCGATGAGTATCTCCCCCTCCGCCCACAGACCCGCTACCGCAAAGGCAATAGCCAGTTCTGCATCATCGCGCGCGTCTAACTCTCCACCATGGACGGGAAAACCACCTTTGACGACGAGCCCTTCGGGAAACTCACCGACCCGCACCTGCAGCGCGCGCAGCGATTCAAAGAGATGCGCCACTTTATCGAATGGTCCTTGGCGCAACGGTTCGATATCGCGGATGACGACTTCCCCCGGCACCTGCGTAGCCAGCACAGCCAATAAAGCCACTTGGCCTATTAATTTTTCAGCGCGCTGCCCTGCCACCCGCGTCGATTTGAGTTCGCTCGGTTTGACGCGTAGATCGTAGGTGTCCTCACCGAGATCCTCCAACTCCAGCTCAGCACCGATTTGGCGCAACAGCTCTAAAAAATGGCGCTGCCCCGAACGCACGGCCACGCTCTTTAGCGTCAACTTCGACCCTTTCAGCACAAGTGCCGGCAGTATAAAGGGGTAGGCCAAATCCAGATCTCCAGCCACCTCGACGTCCAGTGATTCGACAGCCTGTCCTCCTTCGACAGAGACGATATACTGTTCGTCATTGCGACGCCGAGATACCGTCACACCGCGTTGACGCAGAAGGCGCTCCATGCGATTGCGATTCTTAGCGGTCTCGGGCAATACCGTCGTCCCTTCGACAAAAAGCCCCGCCACCAAGAGCGCCAGCTTGTCCGCCGCCGCTATATCGACTTCTGTAAATGCGACGGCGACCGGTTCGCCTTTACCCACACTATAGACGCTCTCCGTCTCCTGCTGCGCGGGCATACCCATTTGCGCCAATTGTGCCAACAGCCCCACGGCCCGCTCTACCTCCACTCCCAGCTTTACTCGCGTGACAAAATTCTGCCCCGCCAAAATAGCCAACACCAACAACGCGCTCTCTTCCAGCCCCTCTAAATCCAGTATGCCATCCGCCGGCGAAAAACCGCGCAGCCCCTTGCCCACAACAACAAAGCCTCCGCGTTCCTTTTTTGTCTCGATTCCCAGCGCCACTAGCACATCCACCACCCGCCCCGCACTCGGAGGCACATAACCCACCCGACTCTCTCCCTCGGCCAACGCCGCCAACAGCAGCGCCCGCTCCGCCGGCACCCGCTCCCCGGGCACCCGCACTTCTCCCACGACCTTTCGCGTCGGCGTACTAGACTCTCTCATAATCCCTATTAACTCTCAAAACTCATGTTTTTATCTCCCTCACCCATAAAAGTACGCCGTCCTGTTTTCACCTCTCACAGAGGGAATACCCTATCCGTCCACCGGCTGTACCACTTCAAGGCCGACGCGCCCCGTAGCCAATCCCCTCCAACACCACCAATGCCCTGCCCGCCGCCTCATCGCTATCAAATCCCAAACGCAGCGTCCCCCCTTCGCCCTCGCGCACCTTCATCACTTCTATATCATTAATATTGATGCCCTCTCCCTCGAGCGCCGTAGCAATCTCGGCAATCACCCCCGGCTTGTCCTCCGCCACCACTAGGATTTCGTAGAGCACGTGGATAAAACCCTTGGCATCGCGAGGTATAGAGCCGCGCACGCGGTTGGCATAAGCAAAATCTTCCACTAGGCTGCCATCTTCCAGACGCTCGCGCGCATCTTGTAGTACCGCCATATAGCGGTCTATCATCGCGCGCACCTGGTCTGCATTCGTCGCGTAGATATCCTGCCATACCGGTGCAAACGGGCTCGAAGCAATGCGCGTCATATCGCGGAAACCACCCGCTGCCAACGGCAAGAAATGGTCGTCATCTTCATTGAGTTTCCCCACCATTTCCACCAAAGTCGTGGCCATGATCTGCGGCAAATGACTGATAGATGCGACCGCTTCGTCGTGCTCTTCGGCGGCCAATTCCAGCACGCGCGCCCCCACACTGCGCAACAGCGCAATAAGCGCATCGTAGCGATCGCGCGGCACTTTTACATCGGGCACCAAAATATAGATGGCGTTCTGAAAAAGGAACGGATCGGCCGCCGTGACTCCCGCCTTTTCGGAGCCGGCCATTGGATGACCGCCGACAAAATAGGTGCCAGCGCGAAAACACTCGGCCGCGCGCGCGACGATGCGCCGCTTGGTGCTGCCCACATCCGTTACAATCGCCCCATCTGGCACTAGCTCGGCCACCTGTTCTATTTGCTCTATAATGCGCTGTATCGGCGTACAAATAAAGACTAGGTCGGCACCCGCGAGCGCCTGCGCCATCTCCTCATAGCCCCAGCCCTCGTCGATCACGCCCATTTCCAGAGCCGTCTCTATCGTCTCCGATCGACTAACGCCAACGATGCGCCCGGCAAAACCACCGCTGCGCTTGAGCGCTAGGCCCATAGAGCCGCCAATCAGGCCCACGCCAATTAGAACAACTCGCTTAAAGAAGGCTAGTCCTCCTGTTCTTCGAGATAAACGGCCTCGGCAATAATGCGACGGAATATGTCCTCTATCGCCACATCGCGCATAGGCCCTTCGTTATACCCCTTTAATTTCTCCAATAGCGCCACCTCGCGCTCGGGGTCGCGAATCGGCTGGCCGTGTTCCTTTTTGATATGCCCAATTTCCAAAGCGCAACGCATGCGTTCGTTGAGCCGCTGTAAAAGTTCCTTATCCAGTTGATCTATGCGCTCACGCCACTCGCTGAGATCCATATTCACCCGTCTCCTTAACGATGCCCCATGGCACGGCGCACCGCATCCATGGTCTGTTCGACGATCGGGCGCAAGCGCTCGACGCTCTCGGCGAGCACCCCATCAATATAGGCGGGGTCTGCACTGATTTCGGCATAACGCGCTTGAATCGGCTCGATTTCAGCCATCACGACTTCGAGCACCCCTTTTTTCAAGTCCCCGTAACCCTTGCCGGCAAAATGCGCTTCGATTTGCTCTTTGCTCTGCCCCGAAAGTGCCTGATAAATACCCAATAAATTATTGACGCCTGGGCGCGCCTCATCGAAGACGATCTCCGTCTGCGAATCCGTCACCGCGCGCATAATCGTCTTCTTGATGCGATTTGGTGGATCGAGAAGGCCAATGCTGTGAAACTGGCCATCGACCGATTTAGACATTTTTTTCGTCGGGTCATCTAATCCCATAATGCGCGCACCCACCGGGCGAATCACCGGCTGGGGCACCACCAGCACTTCGCCGAATTTGCGGTTGAAGCGCTCGGCGAGATCGCGCGTCAATTCCACATGCTGTTTCTGGTCGTCCCCCACCGGCACTTCGTGTGCACCATAGAGCAAAATATCGGCGGCCATCAACGTCGGATAGGTAAAGAGGCCGGCGCTGGCGCGTTCGCGCTGGTCACCCGCCTTGTCTTTAAACTGCGTCATGCGCTCCAACCAGCCCATCGGCGTGATGCAATTGAGCAGCCACGCCAATTCCGTGTGCTCCGGAATATGCGACTGCACAAAGATATTGGCCTTCTGCGGATCGAGGCCACAGGCGATATAAAGACCGACCAACTCGCGCGTGAGTGCGCGCAGCTCATGCGGATCGTAGTCCACCGTAATGGCGTGCTGGTCGACCACGCAAAAAATATTTTCGCGCGTATCGAGATCGGCCACCCAGTTGCGAATGGCGCCTATTAAGTTGCCTATATGCAAATGCGCCGAGGGCTTTACGCCCGAAAATACCCGTTTCTTCACGTCCCTAAGAGCTCCCTTAATTTGGCGCCGATATCGCGCTCGCGCATCAGCGCCTCGCCCACTAAAATCGCGTCGACGCCC
Organism: Planctomycetota bacterium; assembly: GCA_047616505.1. GTDB lineage: Bacteria > Latescibacterota > UBA2968 > UBA8231 > UBA8231. The sequence continues at coordinate 16,910 of JBLHGI010000051.1, read as the reverse complement.
GCTTTGGCAAGACGCTCTACGTCCTCGCGATGGTTTATGCCACTCTCGCTGACGACAATAGCTCCTTCCGGCATGGACTCCAAGAGCTCAAAGGTCGTGTCCAACGAAGTATTAAACGTTTTTAAGTCTCGGTTGTTGACGCCGATCAACTGCGCACCCGCTTCGTCGGCGCGCGCCAACTCCTCACCGTCGTGTACTTCAACCAAAGCCGCCAACTCCAGCTCTGCCGCCCGTCCGATAAAATCGTCGAGCTGGCTGCCGTCCATCAGGGCTACTATTAGCAGCACCGCATCGGCGCCCAACGCGCGCGCTTCGTAAATCTGATATTCGTCCAACGTAAAGTCTTTGCGCAACGCCGGCAGCCCGCTAGTTTTTCGCGCCGTTTGCAAATAAGCGTCAGACCCTTGAAAATAAGCCTCGTCCGTCAGTACCGAAAGACAGTGCGCACCATTCTCGGCATAGGTCGCGGCAATGCGCTCCGGATCGAAATCCGCGCGAATCACCCCTTTAGAGGGTGAAGCCTTCTTTATTTCGGCAATAAGCGATATGCCATCTTGCCTTAGCGCAGCGGAAAAGTCGGCTGGCTGTGAACAGTCTGCAGCGCGCAATTTCATATCGACTAGGCTGTGCTCGCGCTTGCGCGAGGCGATAAATTCGCGCTTGTATACGGCGATCTCCTCTAAAATATTGGCCATCTTATGCGTTGCTTACGGCTACGAGTTGGTCCAACGCCGCACGCGCCGCACCGGCAGCAACCACCGAGCGCGCCTTTTCCAACCCCTCTTCCAAGCTCTCGGCCATACCACCGGCAGCAATAGCCGCCGCCGCATTGAACAACACAATATCGAGCGCTGGGCCCTGTTTGCCGTCGAGCACATCGCGCAGAATCTGCGCATTGACCACCGCATCGCCGCCCTTTAGCGCAGCGGCATCGACGATTTCTAAACCAAAATCAGCTGGGCTGATATCGCGCGTCTGCACCTGACCGTCGCGCAACTCGCTGACTCGCGTCGGCCCCGTCAACGTAATCTCGTCCAACCCGTCGGAGCCGTGCACCACATAGGCGCGCTGTGAACCCAATTCGCCCAGCACACCGGCGATCTTATCCGTCAGTTCCGGCGCATAAACGCCAATCAGCTGGCATTTGGCACCCGCTGGATTGGTCAGCGGCCCCAATACATTAAAGACCGTGCGCGTGCCGATTTCACGCCGCGGGCCAATCGCGTGTTTCATGGCCCCATGCAATGCAGGAGCAAAGAGAAAACCGATGCCCACCTCGTCGATGCACTGACCCACTTTTTCTGGCGAGACTTCGATATTGACACCCAGTTCGGCTAACACATCCGCCGAACCACACTGGCTCGACATCGCGCGGTTGCCGTGTTTGGCCACCCCTAGGCCAGCGCCAGCAGCGACAAAAGCTACCGCCGTCGAAATATTAAAGGTGCCCGAACCATCACCGCCCGTGCCACAGGTATCGACTAAGTCCGTCCGTTTAGTCGATACCGGCGTCGCCTTCTCGCGCATCACCCGGGCACAGCCGGCAATCTCATCGACACTCTCGCCCTTCAGACGCAGGGCGATGAGAAAGGCTCCGATCTGCGCGTCGGTCGCTTGGCCGCTCATAATCTGATCCATCACGGCGCGCGCGCCTTCGCCGCCAAGGTCTTGGCCGGCGACTAGTTTTTGAATTGCTTCTTGTATCATGCCTCTTCTCCTCTATACCTCTCTACAGCTTAAGAAAGTTCTCCAACAACAGCATGCCTTCTTCCGTCATGATCGATTCCGGATGGAACTGCACGCCTTCGACGGCCCAATACCGATGCCTGAGGGCCATGAGCAACCCATCCTCGGTCTCGGCAGAAACTTCGAGCACCGCGGGTAAATCAGCCTGGGCAACAACCAACGAGTGATAGCGCATGGCGGTAAAGGGATTCGACACCCCGACAAAGAGCGTGCTGCCATCGTGGCGTATAGCCGAAGTCTTGCCGTGCATCGGCGCCGGCGCGCGCACGACTTCGGCGCCAAAGACCTGGGCGATGACCTGCATGCCCAGACACACGCCCAGAATGGGCACGCGACCGGCAAAAGCAGCGACCAGATCCAGCGCCAAACCAGCCTGCTCTGGCGCACCCGGCCCCGGCGAAATGACAATCCGCTCCGGCGCCATCGCCTCTAGCGCAGCAAGTGAGAGCTCGTCGTTGCGCACGACCTCAACATCCGCTCCTAATACCTGTAAATACTGCACCAGATTGTAGGTAAAGGAGTCGTAGTTATCAAGTAGCAGGACCATGCCCACCCGCCGTCAGTACGCGCCTCTTCACACGTCTATTTTGTAGTTGAGCACGGCCTCATCTCCCGTCATACCGCGAAAGCCGAAATTGCAGGCCGGCAATTCATAGATCATAATTTCCACATCGACCGGACCAATTCCCACCCCTTCTTCAATGCGTTCAAAGAGCAGATGGAGCAGTTTTTTTCGCGCCTCCTCAGAACGCCCAGCCATCATGCTGACCTCTAAGGCCAGATAAGCCTCTGTGCGCCCAGCCGGAAAGTAGAAATCCTCAGCATCCATCGGGAAAAAGCGATGGGCGCGTTTGTCCTCGGGAAAGGCCAGCGCATCGACCATACAGCTATTGATAATATCCGAGAGCTGTGCTTTGAGCGGATTTAACTTCTCTCGAATTCCATAGATGCGGATCATTTCGCCAACCTGCCCACGACCTGCGCGATTAGCTTTAAGCCCCAGCCGCCCTTTAACGTCAGGATAGACTCCGGATGAAACTGCACCGCCGCCGCTGGATAGCTCTCGTGTTCGACTGCCATAATCACCCCGTCTTCCGTTTTGGCCAAGACCTTGAGACAAGCGGGCAACGCATCGGGCTGCGCGTAGAGCGAATGGTAGCGCCCAGCGACAAATTCAGTGGGGAATCCATCGAATATCCCCTCCGGCGTGCAGTGCACGGGGGAGGGCTTGCCGTGCATAGGATAGGACAACACGCCCAACTCACCGCCAAAGGCCTGCACTATACCCTGTAGGCCCAAACAAACGCCAAAGATCGGCAACTCGCGGCGCACGCATTCTTTGACGAGATCGGGTACGCCCAATTCTTCCGGCGTACCTGGGCCCGGCGAAATAAACACTAGATCCGGATCGACTTCGGCAAAAACACTCTCGGGAAAACCCGCGCGCACCGTGACGACCTCGGCCCCCGTCTGGCGCACATAGTCGCCCAGCGTGTGCACAAACGAATCGCGGTTGTCGACAAAGAGCACCTTCTTGCCGCGCCCCGTCTTAGCCACCTCTACGCTCTCCTGCCCTTTGGCCGCACTGACGCCCAATACCGCGTTGATAAAAGCCTCGGCCTTGGTCCGCGTCTCTCGCTCCTCATCGTCCGGGTCTGAATCAGAGAGCAGTGTCGCTCCCACGCGCACGCGCGCCTCGCCGCCTTCTAAGTGCACTGTGCGAATGGTGATCCCCGTATTGATCTGGCCATTAAAGCGCAGCATGCCGATACAGCCGCCATACCAGCGCCGCGCCGAGTTTTCGAGCTCTTCAATCTGCTGCATCGCCGCTGGCTTGGGCGCTCCCGTCAACGTCACCGCCCACATATGCGACAGGAGGGCATCAAAACCGTCGCAGTCGTCCTTGAGTTCACCGACGACATAATCGACGGTGTGGATCAGCTTCGAATATTGTTCGATCATCCGCCGCCCCAGCACCTCGACCGATCCCGCCTTGCAGATGCGCGCCTTGTCGTTGCGATCGACATCCGTACACATCGTCAGCTCGGCTTCGTCCTTTTTCGAGTTGAGCAATTCGCGAATCTGTTCGGCGTCGTCAATCGGCGTGGCACCACGGCGAATCGTGCCCGATATCGGACAGGTCTCGACGATATTGCCTTCGACACGCACAAACATTTCCGGCGAAGCCCCCACCAGTTGCTCACCGCCTAAATTGATCAAAAACTCATACGGACTGGGGTTCGTCGTGCGAATATTCTCGAACAAATCGCGCGCCGTCCCCGCATAACCCGCGCTGAGCACTTGGCTCGGCACCACTTCGAAATAATCGCCGCGCTCGGTGCCGGCGATAACCTTGCGCACCTTGTCGGCATACTCACCCGGCGCGTGGTCACAGCGCACTTCGCTGGCGACACCGCGTTTCGGCTCCAGCACAGCCGTCGCCCGCTCTAGTCCCTCAGTAGAAAGTTCGCCCTGACGAAACTCGTACGAATAGCGCAGCGCCTGCTCCTTGCGATGATCGACCACTATCAAATCGTCGGGCACAAAAAGATGTAAATCGGGCTGGTCTGTCGCGCGTTCGTGGCGCAATTCAATCGGCTCAAACTGAAAGACCAAATCGTAGCCCATCGCGCCGTAAAACCCCAAGTGCGGCTCGTCGTCGGCGCGCATCAAATCGACCAAGGCGCGCAGCACGCTAAAGATCGTCGGCTGCTTTGAACGCTCCTCTTCGCGAAAATAGGCCGGCATCGGTTTGACGCTACCGCGCAGCTCTCCCTCTACCACCTCCAACTCTTCTAGGTGTTCGTGGCCCACTAAACCCGCGCGGAAAATCTCCAGCAGTATCTCGCCGCGTGCGTTGAGCGCGCGAAAAGTGAATTCGCGCTGACGCGCCTTTAATTCCAACGGCGGATCGACAAAACCGGTATCCCAACGGCTATAGCGCCCCGGATACTCGTAGCCGCTGGCAAAGAGCGCACCGCGCCGAGCATTGAGTGCTTCGAGAACCGTTTCCAAGGGCGCATCCAGCGCCAGCTCTTCCACCGAACGCGTTACTTCGACCCCACCCGCCGTCTCATAAACTTGTGTTGTCTGTGTCATGTCGCTTCCCCGTATTGCATAAAAAAAACCGCGAACGCCTGAGCGCCCGCGGTTTCGATTTTTATTGTAGTCAATCGCACTGCTATATGGACGCACCTCTACTCTTGTTTTGAGCATACCAGAAGCGTCGCCAGCATAGATTTAAAATAGTCATTTTCATAAGTGGGCCTAAAACTACGAGAGGGCAGGAGCATTGTCAAGCGAGATTTCGCAAGGCAACGAGCACATAATAAACCCCACAAACACCTCTAACGCAGTAATAACAGCTTTCGCGGCGAGGTTTGTGTCGAAGCATTTTTTAGACGATAAAAATAAACGCCGCTGCCCAATGCCCTCCCACTCTCATCGCGCCCATCCCAGCTAAGGCTATGAGTACCGACACCCCACGCACCATCTTCCAGAGTCGCGACTCGCTGCCCCGCGAGATTGTAAATTGCCAACTCTACCTCTCCTGGGCGCGACAGCGCAAAGCGAAACACCGTACTGCCGTTAAAAGGGTTGGGGAAGTTTTGCACGAGCTGCAAAGATTCAGGCAATACAGCGCTCGCCCTTTCTTCTACGGCCGTATCGATCGCATCCAACCCATAAAAGGTCACCGCATTTTTCCACATGGATTTTTCGACGGCTCCTTCCCCTTTTTCGCTGAGATAAGTCAGCACCAATTCCTGGTGTTGGGCATAGTCTCCGCGCAGATTCGATACCGGCCAGTTGCTGCCGTAAATCAGCCGGTCCTCCCCGAAGGCTTGCCAGAGCACATCGAGCACCGGCCTATAGTATTCGACCTCTAAAGGGGCCGGTGTTTTCCCCGACTGCTGGAACAGGCCCGAGACTTTACAGTAGACATTAGGCAACTGGGCTATGGCTTGGATAGATGCCATCCAGGCTGCACTGGGCGAACCACCTCGAATATTAGTGCCACCGACATGGTTGAGAATTAGCCGCAGTTCCGGCACGGCTTCAGCAATCGCCTGTGCGTCGGCCAACGTCATGCCCGCCATCAAAATATCGAGCACGAGATTCTCTGCGGCCAACGCGCGCAAATCGGCGATCACCTGCTCGTCGAGATCCGCCGTCTTTAGGCCCTTAGTGCGGATGCCAACAAAACGTTTATCTGATGCCAAACGCGCCAGATGGTCCGCAAAGTCCGCCGACCTCAGTTCCAAATTGCCCACTATGCCCTGAAAGAACGGATCGTCCCGCGTCTGATCCAGCAGCCATTGATTGTCTTCGACCCATGCGCTGGCCTCGACGACCACAGCACCGGTGACGCCAGCGGGCTCGGCGATCGCACGAAAGTCAGCCGGCAGCGTGGGCCGATAGAGTTCGCTGCCGCTGCCGGGCCAGGGCACGCCTTCTGGCCGAGAGGGATCGAACAGGTGGATATGAGTATCGATGATGCGCGAAGGTTGAATGATAACGACCGGCTCGGTCGGCTCGGGGCGCTGCTCCACGGCGGGGGCGACAAAACGCAAGTTATCTATATAGAGCGATCCGCCGTCAAAACCACCGAGAAAACGAATCCACTTCAAACCGTCGTCCAGGCGCATTTCTCCTAGTGGAATAACCACCTCTTGCCACTCTTTTAACGCCAGATCGACTTCGATGCCTGATAGTCGGTGGTACTGCCTGCCGCTAGTACCACCCTTCAAAAGTTGGATAGTGTGCCCGCGTAGCACGTTGGCATCGGCGTTGCCCGAAATACTAAACAAACCGCCGACGTCCGGCAGTATCGCTTCGCCCGGATGGAACGAAAAAGCCAGGTCCGTATAACCGCTTAGATCAAAACCGGCAGGCGGTTCAAAAACAATCGAACGAAACTTTCCAGACAGCGCAATAGCCGATTCCCCCTCGACCACCTGACCTCGCGCCGCCAGGTCGACCTCATCGGGTCTGATCGGCACCGCCTGCCAACCGTTGGCGTCGGCATCGCCGAAAACCAGCTGGTCTCCCGAGGGAGTCACGTTTATCGAGTGCAGCAACTGCAGGCTGCGCAGGTCTTCGCCTACTTGCTGAGTTATGTTGATGCGCAGCACCTTTCGGCCCGCCTGATCGCCGAGGGTTAATTCAGTCGCCAGGCGATACGTGCTGTCATTTATTGCTATAAATGGCAGACTCAACGGGCCGCCTAAATCGCTTAAATTGGCCGTGACCTCAGCCGGTCCTCCCTCAGGGTCTAACTCGCTGAGCACGATCAGGGCATTTAACATCAAGACATCGCCCGCCAGCGCAGTGCTCGGGGGAGTCTGCAACCAGTGCCCACCCAAACCACCGGCGCTGATGCGCAGAATTAAATGATTGATCCAGTCGCTGCTGACATACATATGCCCGAGCGAATCGGAGGTGATGCCCACGGGTTTTCCCCACACCTGGCCATCTTGCGAAAAGCCGCTAACAAAGTCGGCCACGCGGGTATTACTACCGTCCGCTTCGCCGAAAAGAGTCACTACGCGATAACCGGGCACTGGGGCGTTGCTACCGCCGCGCAGAGCGACAAAGGCGGCGTTGAGGTAGCGCGCCGGAAAGTTCTCACCGCTATAAAAATGAATGTCCATCGGCGCTAGGTGCGCCGGCAGCAGGGCGGCCGGCCGCTGCATGCTGGCGACCAATAGCGAGTCCTGATGCGACAAGGGGACGAGTTGGAAGTTGTAGCTGGGCACATTGGTATCGGTCCACGCACCATAGCCGTAGGCCAGCGGCCAGCCGTAAAAACCTCCGTCGCGGATAATATCGATCATCTCCGGCGGCAGGCTGCGGCCCTCTTTGTCGTGGCCGTTGTCCGTGGCCCACAATTCATTGGTCAGCGGATGCAGGGCCAGACCGGTGGCGTTGCGCAAGCCCGTGGCAAATACGCGCCGACCGCTACCGTCGCTATTAAACTGTAAAATCGCCGCCCGCTCCGAATCTTCTTCCCAGCACAGATCGCAGCTAGAACCAACGGATACGTAGAGTTTTTCTTCTTTCTTATCGAAGAGAATCGTGCGCGTGCGGTGGTGTTTACTCGGCGGCAGCAGGGCCAGTGGTTCGCGTTCCGTCTCGTAAATGCCATCTCCGTCTATATCGCCAAAACGGCGCACGGCGTGGCGATCGCCGACGTAGAGGTCACCTTTGTAAAACTGCAGACTGTTGGCCCACCATAAGTTCTCTGCCACTACAATCGTCGTATCGGCAACGCCGTCTCCATCGCGGTCGGGCAGGGCGACTATCTGGCCGGTCATTTCATCCAAAGGCGGCACGACATCGCCGTCGTTAGGCGGCCCGAATTGGGAAGCGCCGCCCGTTTTCATATTGGCCACGTGCAGGACCCCGTCCGGGCTCCAGGCCATAAAACGCGGACCACGCAAGCCCTTAGCAGCAAAAACCTGTGCTTTAAAACCAGGGGGCAGGTTCAGGGTCAACCCCTCGTCGACCGTTCCGCGCAGTTTTTTGGGCACCTGAACCGAAGTAGTAACCAGAGGCTGTTCGAGTCTGGGCGTTAGCTGAATCGTGCCTCGCGCATAACCTTCCGGCTCAGCAGGCATGGGGCCGGGCACGAGTATCATCGTGCCCCACTGTTTGAGCCAGGTGCGTTTATCGCGTTCACCAGCCCACCAATTTTCGTGGTGGAAATTACCAAAGTTGCCCGCGCCGTCCGCCTTTTCGTCCAGGTCGCCAACGGCCAGATTCAGGCCCATTTTCCATTCGCCCAACTCCGGCGACCAGAATTCATCAGGTCTTATTTCCAAACAAGGATCGGCGCGAATTTTCCACTCGATGACATAACCGCTGCCCTCTGTATTTTTGTCCTTTATGCGCACGGCCGACTGCATCGCCCCATCTTCGATCCACGGCGTATAGTTAGCCCACGCCCGATCGCGCGAACGCGGCTCACCTTCCAATAGCCCTCCTTCGCCTATCCCCCCCAGCCGAGACTTATGCGCACTGGCGACCATCTGCCAACTCGTTCCATCTCCCCAAGCATCTTGCCCATCAATAGTATTCCAGCGATAGGATGCATTGAGCAGAATCTCGACCCCATCGCCAAACCAAGGCCAGCCTTCGCGCGTTAAGTCGTTAGCCGCCGGATTATCGGCGGGTAACCAAGGATCGATATCTTCACCGTAAACAATATCGTCGCTCACGTCGAAAGCGAAGTAGAGATCCTGCCCATCGTGTTTGATCCAGACCGTGGCGTGCAAATCGGCACGCCGGTCTACATAGTTGAATTGCGCCATCCACGTGCTGAAGTCTTCGAGCATCATGGCATCGTCGTACTCACCCGGGCTCAACACCCCATCGAGACTCGGCGTACTACCGCGATACACGCGCACTTCCTTGGGCCAATCGCCAGCGTGCGCTTCCCCACCGCAAAAAGCAAACAACAGAAAAAGGATCGCTACAAAACGCATCTCAATCGACATAACCAACCTTTATAAAATGCACCTCAACCGACACGAGCTACCTTCTCAAAGAACTACAGAATGCGTCTCAATATAGACGACCTGTCTTCTCAAAAGGCTACAGAATTCTCCTTTCTATAGCCACCCTAAAAGGGCGGGGCGTTGTCCCAGAGGGTTTTGCCCGGAGAGTGGCCGGGGAATAAGCCCGTGGGGCATTGGATGCGGGGAGTCGGAGCGCCAGCGGAGCGATGGGCCAAGGGCTTGGGACTGGGCAAATCCGGCGGGATAATGCCCCAACCGCCTAGGGCTAGGCAAATCCCAGCAGGACAATGCCCCAACCGTCTATAACTGGCAAAGCCCGGCGGGACAACACTCCAACCGCCCTCCTATTCATTCGCAGCCTCAATCAACCCCCGCATATAACCCACCGCAAAAATCTTGCCGCGCATCTCGTACCCCGTCGGTTCGCCGCTATCGCCCGCTCCTTCCAAAAAGGGCGCGTGGTCCGGCCGCATCACTCCCTCAAAGCCGATCTCGCGATAGGCGCGCATCGCCGCCAGCATATCCGTCTTGCCATTGTCGTGGAAGGTCTCTTCAAACTTGGGCACCTGCCCGCGCACGTCGCGGAAATGCACAAAGTGGATCTTGTCGCCAAAGCGGCGAATAGTCTCGGGGATATCCGCTCCCATCTCCGAGAAACAGCCCTGGCAAAAAGTCAAACCATTGCACGGGCTATCGACCATCGACACGAGCCGATCGTAGTTCTCAACACTGCGCAGAATGCGCGCCTGCCCGCGCAGCGACATCGGCGGATCGTCTGGGTGCATCGCCAGCTTGACCCCCGCCTCTTCGGCTGCTGGCACTACGCGCTTGAGAAAATATTCCAAATTGTCCCACAGGCGTTCGTCTTCGATAATAGCTCCTTCAACCGGCGCTGCCCTTTCGACCTGCGAAGCGTCAAAGCTGCTCACCCAAGCGCCACCGCGTTCGCGCGTAGTATAAGAGGTCCGCACCACGCCCAAACCCGGCCACCACACCATAAAATTATAGCAGACGACCGGAATACCGGCCGCCCCCATCTTGTCCAAGCCGCGCTTGAATTGTTCGATCTCCTCATCGCGCCCCTCACTACCCATTACCGATTCATTGATGCCCATCAGCCCTTCAATAACCGACAGCTTGAGCCCGGCATCCTCAATCCGGCTCTTGAGCATGGCCAACTCGTTAAAGTCTCCAGCGGGCATATGCGTCACTATATCCGTCACACCCAACTGGGCGGCCAGGCGCAGGTTTTCTTCATTTACAGGCTGTAATACTAGTCCAATCCGCATCTTATTTTCTCCTAAAAATAGCGACGATATTTCGCACCTGTCCCGATTCAATTTTGCGCAAAGAGATCTGGCCGTCAAGAGCCCCCACACCCGCTTGCGCCGCAGCCAAGATCGCGCCTTGTAGTTGCCTATGTCCTTTATAATTTGTATCGCGTCTGTCCCGCATCATAAAGAGAAAAAAAGAGACGCACCATACGAGCGGGATGAACGGAAGCTCGCATAGTGCGTCAATTGATGGGTTGGGTGACCGATTCATTTTAAACCGGTCACCCAACTATAGATTCCCAGATCAGGCGAGGTCGAAGCGGTCGAGATTCATCACTTTACCCCACGCAGCCGCGAAGTCGCGCGCGAATGCCTGCTGCGAGTCGCTACACGCATAGACTTCCGCGAGGGCGCGCAGCTGGGAGTTAGAACCGAAGACGAGGTCGACGGCGGTGCCGGTCCACTTGAGCTCGCCCGTCGCGCGATCGCGTCCCTCAAAAAAGTGCTCGCATTTGGAGGACTTCTGCCACTGTGTGCTCATATCGAGCAGGTTCACGAAGAAGTCATTGGTCAACGCCTCGGGCCGTGCGGTGAAGACGCCGAGCTCGGACGGCCCGACGTTTGCGTTGAGGACGCGCATACCACCGACGAGTACCGTCATCTCGGGAGCGGTCAGCGTCAACATGTGCGCCCGTTCCACGAGTAGTTCCGCCGCCTGTCCGCCTTGTGAATAGTTGCGGAACCCGTCTGCCTTCGGTTCGAGTACGGCAAAGGATTCCACGTCCGTTTGCTTCTGCGACGCGTCCGTGCGCCCCGGCGAAAACGGAACCTGTACGCTGTGCCCGGCTTTCTTCGCCGCCTGCTCGACAGCAGCGCAGCCACCCAGCACGATCACGTCGGCGAGCGAGACCTTCTTGCCGCCGGATAGCGAGCCGTTGAAGCTCTTCTGGACCTTTACCAGAGCCTTCAGCACCTTAGCCAGTTCGGCCGGGTTATTGACTTGCCAATCCTTCTGCGGCGCAAGGCGAATGCGCGCCCCGTTCGCTCCACCGCGCTTGTCGGTAGCGCGGAACGTTGCCGCCGATGCCCAAGCGGTAGAAACCAGCTGGGAAACGGTGAGCCCCGATGCGAGAATCTTCTTCTTGAGGGCGTTGGCATCCTGCTTCCCGATCAACTTGTGAGCGACCTCGGGAATGGGGTCCTGCCACAGCTGTGCCTTCTTCGGCACCTCCGGTCCGAGCAATCGGGACGGAGGTCCCATGTCGCGGTGCGTCAACTTGTACCACGCTTTGGCAAAGGCAACGGCGAACGCCTTCGGATTCTTGTGGAAACGTTTCGAAATAGGCCCATAGATCGGGTCCACCTTCAGTGCGAGGTCCGTCGTCAGCATGATGGGGGCGTGCTTCTTCGACGGATCGTGTGCATCCGGCACCGTGCCCTTGGCAGATGCGCTCTTCGGGGTCCACTGTTTCGCACCGGCAGGGCTTGTCGTCAACTTCCAATCATAGTTGAATAGGTTGTCGAAAAAGCCATTGTCCCACTTCGCCGGCTCTGTGGTCCACGCGCCTTCTAGCCCGCTGGTGATCGCGTCGCCCCCTTTGCCACTGCCAAAACTGTTCTTCCAACCGAAGCCCTGCTCCTCGATGCTGGCCCCCTCGGGTTCGGCGCCGACGTTATCGGCCGGACCGGCACCGTGGGTCTTGCCGAAGGTGTGTCCGCCGGCGATGAGCGCCACCGTCTCCTCGTCGTTCATGGCCATGCGGGCAAAGGTCTCGCGGATGTCCCTGGCTGAAGCAAGTGGGTCTGGGGTGCCGTTCGGCCCCTCCGGATTGACGTAGATCAGGCCCATCTGCACGGCGCCAAGAGGGTTGTCGAGCTCTCTGTCACCGCTGTAGCGCTCGTCTCCGAGCCACTCGGACTCAGCGCCCCAGTTTACGTCCTCTTCGGGCTCCCAGATATCCTCGCGCCCGCCGGCGAAACCGAATGTTTTAAAACCCATCGACTCTAGGGCGACATTTCCGGTCAAGATCTGTAAGTCGGCCCACGAGATCTTACGGCCGTACTTTTGTTTGATCGGCCAGAGCAAGCGGCGCGCCTTGTCGAGATTGCCGTTGTCGGGCCAACTATTGAGGGGCGCGAAGCGCAGCTGGCCGGCACCGGCGCCACCGCGGCCATCGCCGACGCGGTAGGTACCGGCCGCGTGCCACGCCATGCGGATGAAGAACGGGCCGTAGTGGCCATAGTCGGCCGGCCACCAGTCCTGTGACGCCGTCATGACCGCACCGATGTCTTTCTTCAGGGCAGCGAGGTCGAGCGTTTTGAACTCCTCGGCATAGTTGAATTCCTCGCTCATCGGATCGGAGAGCGAAGAGTTCTGGTGCAGAATCTTCAGGTTCAACTGATTCGGCCACCAGTCCTGGTTCGACCTGACCCCCACCGACGTGCGGGCACCCGACATTGGGCATTTGCTTCCGTTCTCTGACATGTAAGTCCTCCTGCTGGTTGATTTTAGTGGTTGATTGCTCTGAATTAAAGCGTTGCTCTGAATTGAGTTGTCTCTCTATTAGTATCGATGCTATTCCCGGATCAAAGTCGGTCGCACTTCAGCCCCCGTCTGCAACCGGGCTTTTAGCTAGGCACTCGGGGCAGCGGCCCCAATACACCACTTCGGCTTCATCAATCTCATAACCCAAGTCGTCGTCAGCGCTCAGGCACGGCGTGGCGCCGACTGCGCAGTCGACATCGGCCATCCGGCCACAAATGCGGCAGATCAGATGATGATGGTTATCACCGACCCGATTCTCGTAGCGGGCCGGCGACCCGGCGGGCTGGATGCGCCGAATGAGGCCCTTATCGGCCAAGACACGCAGGGCGTCGTACACCGCCTGGCGGGAGATGACGCCGAGATCGACCCGTACCGCTTCAGTGACGTCGTCCGCCGCACCGTGCGGGCAGAACGCAACGGCCCGCAAAACGGCCAAGCGCTGAGCGGTGACTTGGACTCCGTGTTGGCGAAGAAGAACGGCTGGGTTGTTGGACATGATTATAGTATGTACCTAATTATGGACTGCGTCAAGATTGCCCTTCAATCCAATTTATTCGGTAGAATTGTCGCCTTTGTTTTGACCGCGTGCACCGATCTCCCTTATTATAGTTCGTGCAAAACAAGCTCACGGCCCGACCCTGCAATTGCAGCGCAGAAATGGAGGATCTACACCGACTTTGTCCACGCCCAAACGCACCCGTATTCTCTTTCTGGCCCGCCGCTACCCGCCCTCTGTCGGCGGCATCGAAACCCACTGTTACGAGCTATATACCCGCCTAGTAAAGCGCGCCGACGTCCGCCTCGTCGCCCTCGGCTATCACCCCCTCTGGCACTTGGCCTGGTTCCTGCCCTATTGTTTGTGGACGACCTTCTGGGCCGTGCTATTGCGCCGCGTCGATGTCGTCTACTTCGCCGACGGCGTCGCCGGCTTTATCGCCCCATTCGTCCGACCCTTTGGTCCCGCGCGTTTTTGCATCACGATCTACGGCCTGGAAATGACCTATAAGAACGCACTCGCGCGCCAACTCATGCAGGCCGGCGCGCGCGCCTGTGAGAAGGTCGCCGTTATCAGCCAGAACACCCGCCGCATCACGGTAGAAAGCGGCATTGCCGACGACAAGATCGCCACGATCTATCTCGGCGTCGAACCACCCACACTAGCCGACACAGAGTTAGAGAAAATAAAGAAGCGTTTCGAAGAAAAATACGGCCTGCAATTTGGGCGCGACCGCGTGCTCTTTACCTTTGGCCGCCAAGTCCGGCGCAAAGGCATGGCCGAGTTTATAGAACAGGGCCTGCCCCTCATAGAAAAAGATATCAAACTCGTCGTCGGTGGCCAGGGGCCGGAAGGACCGCGCATAGAAGTTGCGAGCCATGCACCCGGCACAGAGGGGCGCGTCATAGTATTGGGCCGCATTGCCGACGACGATCTGATTATGCTGCGCCACTGCTCTGACCTCTTCCTCATGCCCAATATCCGCGTGCCCAACGACGTCGAGGGTTTTGGCCAGACCCAGCTCGAATGCATGTATGCCGGCACGCCGGTCGTCGCCTTTGCCGTCGATGCCCTCACCGAGAGCATTCGCGAAGGGGGCTATCTGATCAAACCAGAGGACTACGAGGCTTTCGCCGCGCAAATCCACGCCTATTACAGCTTATCCGCCGACGAGCGCACAGCCCTAGGCGAGGCCTGCCGCAACTACGTGCAGGCCAATTACACCTGGGACACGGCCGCCGACCAGTACATGGATATTTTTAACAGGAGCGTATAGAATGCGCTTAGAAGATCTCGACACCCCCGCTCTCTGCGTCGATCTCGACGTGCTCGACCGCAATATCCACAGCCTACAAGGGGCCTGCAACAAGCTGGGCATCGCCCTGCGCGTGCATACTAAAACTCATAAAACACCGGCCATTGCCCAACGCCAGATACAGGCCGGTGCCATCGGCATCGTCAGCCAAAAGATCGGCGAAGCCGAAGCCATGGCCGCTGCCGGCATTGAGGACATTCTGATCCCCTATAATATTGTCGGCAAGAACAAACTCGCGCGCCTGAGCCAGCTCGTGCGCAGTGGCACCAGCACCATCGCGGTCACCGCCGACTCGGAGACCACGGTAGCCGGACTCTCGGCACAGGCCAATGCCGATAATTGCACCATCCGCGTGCTCGTCGAAATGGACACCGGCGGCCACCGCTGTGGCACCCAGTCACCGCAGGAGACGCTCGCTCTCGCACAAAAAATAGACCAATTGCCCGGGCTCGAATTTATGGGCATTATGACCTACCCCAGCAGCGAGCGCGTGCGGCCCATTCTAGAAGAAGTGCACCAACTCATGGACCAATCCGGTCTACCCTTGCACATCATCAGCGGCGGCGGCACGGGGTCGGAGGAAATTTCTAAATCGCTGGGCTGCACTGAAACCCGCATTGGCTCCTACGTCTACGAGGGTATGACCCGCATCGGCAAAAGCGAGCAACTCACCCCACAGCGCTGCCCGCTGCGCATGCGCGTCAGCGTCGTCAGCACCGCGCGCCCCGACCAGCTTATCATCGACGCCGGCCAAAAAGCCTTTACCAGTTACCCGCCCACGCCCTATGGCCACTGTATCGAACACCCGGAAATTTTTATCAAGGGCATGTCCGTCGAGCACGGCCACGTGGACACCAGCGCCTCAGCGCATACATTTAAGGTCGGCGATATGCTCTCGTTTATTCCTCTACACGGCGGTATGACGACCAACTTACACGACCGCACATACGCCATACGCGGGGACGAAGTAGTAGATGTATGGGAGGTCGCTGGGCGCGGAAAGAGTCAATAAGAATCGCTGACACAACTTTAATACCAGCCAGTTCACTTTTCAAAAGGATGCATAATGGACATTCAACCGCAACCTCAAATCTTCGACGTCGACGAAAGCAACTTCGAAGAACTCGTGCTCCGCGGCTCGCAGGAGCGCGTTATCGTAGTCGACTTCTGGGCTCCTTGGTGCGAGCCCTGCAAGACGCTGGGCCCCATCATAGAAGAAGTCGTCACTGAACTCGGACCCGGCATTGCCCTGGCCAAAGTCAACATCGACGAAAACCCGCAGTTGGCCACAGCCTTCCGCGTGCAGAGCATTCCGTCTGTCAAAGTCGTCCACGAAGGCAAACTGGCGCAGGAATTTACCGGCGCTCTGCCCAAAGGGCAGATCGATTCCATACTGCGCCCCCTCGTGCCCGATGCGCCCAAAGGGGAAGCCAATTTCTCCGAACAAGCGCAGCAGCGCGCCGCCATGGGCGACCTCGATGGTGCCGCCATACTCTATAAGAAAGTAATCGAAGAAACACCCAGCGACGGAGAGGCCCTACTCGGCCTGGCGCGCATTAGCCTGCAGCAGAACAACATCGACGCCGTGCACGAATTCGTGAACCTCGTCGAGATTGGCACGCCCGAATACCAGCAGGCGCAGGCGTTGCTCTCACAGATAGAGTTCGCGCAGAAATGCCATTTAGCCGGTGGCAAAGCAGCCTGCGCGCAGAACGTTTTGGCGACCCCAGAAGATCTTGAGGCACAGTATCAGCTAGCGTGCTGCCAAGCCGCCGAAGGCCAATTTGAAGAGGCACTGGCAACCTGGTTTAACGTAGTTGAAAAAAAACCCAATTTCCAAGACGGCGCCGCCAAAGATGCCATGGTCGCCGTCTTCCATCTCTTGGGCCGCGACAACGAGTTGGTCACGAGCTACCAGCGTCGACTCTACCAAGCGATGCATTAGTTAAATATGATGAGCTAGTTAATATAATCAACTAAGTACAGCGTGCGTCGCCATCGAATGGATGGCGACGCA
>JBLHGI010000050.1:0-24673 GCA_047616505.1 Planctomycetota bacterium | reverse complement strand
GGAAAAATATCATAAATCGTTTGGATAGCCGTGGGATAGGGAGTGATAGCCAAGGAACGTGGTGTATTGGTGAGGTGAGGTGAGGTGCTCTACTCGCTCACCATGCCAATCAATAGCCGCCTCATATACCTACGAGACACCGCTAAAATCGACCCGGAAAATTTCATCACCATGTTACTTGACAATTGATATACAAATTACAGACGTTTTACTGAGACGGAGTTAATCTAATATCCGCTCACTGTGAACTCGGCGGCGATGGTGTAGTTACTACTACATGAACGAGCTTAGATTATGAACACTTCGATGTTAGAACAAAAGAGTAAAATAGCGTTTGTTACACCCTACCAAAAGGAGGGGTTGCTATGAAAGCAACTACTAAGCCTAGAGTATCAGCGTTACTGACCGGATTAACGATGATCGCAGCTCTGGCAGTAGTGGGCTGCGAAGGACCAAAAGGACCGGCAGGACCGATAGGACCGCAGGGCGAACAGGGCGATCTCGGACCGGCAGGACCGATTGGACAGACCGGATCGATTGGACAGACCGGATCGATTGGACCTGCAGGACCAGAGGGCGATCTCGGATCATTTAGCACCGCCGATCTCACGTGCACAGATTGCCATAGCAGCGCTGCTTTCATAGAGGGTAAAGCGACTGCGTGGGAAGAATCGAAGCACGGCTCGGGCGAATCCTATGTGCGCGGTGGGAGCGCCAGCTGCGCCGGGTGTCACTCAGGCAACGCCTTCTCCGAACGGATTGAAGCGGGTTTAGCGCCCAACGAGGTGACGATGGGCGACCCCGATCCGACGCGCCAGAATTGTTATACCTGCCACCAGATCCACACGAGCTACACGGGTGACGACTGGGCTCTGGAGACAACGACCGCGGTCGATCTATACGCTATCGAAGGCGCGACCTTCGACGGCGGCAGCGGCAACCTATGCGTCAGCTGCCACCAGCCGCGCCGGGTATATCCCGGTCCCAATGACGAAGGCATGGTTACGGGCATCAGCTCGCACTGGGGTCCGCACCACGGTCCGCAGAGTGCTATGCTGCTCGGTCTCGATGGTGCCGGTGTAGAGAGCAGCGGCCCGAGCATGCACTATAATCTCGTAGAAAACACCTGCGTCGCCTGCCATATGGGCGAGGGGGATGACCACTCTTTCGATGCGGACGTGACGGCCTGTCAGGCATGCCACGCCGGTGCGGAGGACTTCGATATCAACGGCGTGCAGACCGAGATTATGGCCATGGTCGACGAACTCGGCGAGAAACTCGTCGCCGCGGGTCTAATCGACGAAAACTCGGCAGACGGACATCCGATCGTAACGGAAGCGCCGGAAGCGCAGGCGGCCGCGCTCTACAACTGGATCTACGTCTCCCACGAAGACAAAAGCAAGGGTGCCCACAACTCGCAGCATGCCAGAGCTCTGCTGCAGGCTGGGTTGGACGCGCTACCATAGAGATCTATCTCTCCTAGGCAGGATTTGCCGCAGGATCAGGAACGATCTAACAAATAAAAATGGGACCCGGGTGAATCATCGCTCGGGCCCTATTTTTTATTTATGCGCTTGAGGCTGCCCAGCGGAATTGTTACCAGCGCCCCCAGTGGGTGTAGGTATGTATACAAGCCTAAAGCTCTGGAGAGGATATCACCGAGTACAAACGCATGGAAGAAGAGAAATGAGAAATGAATGAGATGTGGGGAGAGACCACCGTGGCGCTCGATACCCTGAAAACGGGTCGATGATTATACCGCTATTACCCAAGAGTTCAACCCAGACGAATTCGACTTTGTCTGGTTTGATACCCCCGGCGATATGCCCAAAGAGCGGGTCGTCGAATTGGTAGAGGTCGTGCGGCAACTACAGCCCAATACCATGCTCTGCAGCCGAGTCGGCCACGGCATGGGGGATTATGCTAGCAAGGGCGATATGGAAGTCCCGCCTCGCAATATCGCCAGCTTATGGGAAACCTGCGATACCAATAACGACTCGTGGTCCTATGCCTGCTACGACAATAATTTTAAAAGCCCCAAAGAGATCTTATGCCGCCTTATTACAACCGTTGCCCGCGGGGGGACGTATCTGTTTAACATTGGGCCCGATGGCAAAGGTCGCGTGCCGGAAATCGGCGCCCAATTCCTGCGTCAGGCCGGTCAATGGATTCAAAAATACCCCCAGGTCGTCTACGGCGCGGGCCCCTTGCCTTGGGGCGATATAACGACCCGAGACCAATCTTTGTATCTATCCATTTTTTCCTGGCCGCAAGATAACAAGCTCTATCTGCCCGGATTGGCCAGCCAGATCATATCCGTACAGTGGCTGGGGGAAGATCAGAGCGGTGATATTTCCTTTGACCATGAGCATGGCTGGACCCTATTGCACCTGCCCGCGCAAAAAACAGATACTCCCATTGCCGTGATCGAAATGCAATTGGCCGAAAAGGCGCAGATCGCAGAGGAAACGCTCGGTATCTACCCCAATATAACCAGCGAACTACTGGCCGATTTTTCCGGAATTACAGAGGCCGAGTGCGAAAATATTAGCTGGATGGAAAAGTTTGGCGAATGGAAACACGTCAACCAAATAAGCCCGTGGCCAGAAGAAGGGCGGGCACAGTGGAGCGTAGATGTATTTACTCCGGGTTATTATTATCTGGATCTGCGCTATAAGGGCCAAGGTAAACTGGTCTGGCATATGGCTACCGACGAAGGCATGCCCGTGCAAAACCAGCAGGGGTCTACCGGGAAATATCAGACCTAACCCATGGGTATAATCGAGTTCAAGATGGCGGGGAAACACACCATCGAAGTCTCATTAGTCGAGGGCGACCGTTTGACGGCCAGCCTTGAATCGATGTTGATCCGGCCTATTCAATAACAAAAAACGACGACGGTCGACTAAGCGTCGCTTTGCCTTATAAATGCTCCGCCAATAACTGCTTGGCATTTTCCCACATCGCATCGCCATAGGCGTGTGCTACATGCTCATGTAGCACGGCCTCTATGCGCTCGCTGCAGTTCTGGTAATGACTCGCACGCAGCATCTCGCAAAACCGCAGCGAACCGCCTGGGGGAACCTGCCCATCTTCGGCGCCATTTTGGAACACGATGCGCGGGCAGTGGGCGTAGTGTTCGAGATGAGTCAGCG
This sequence comes from Planctomycetota bacterium, assembly GCA_047616505.1. Classification (GTDB taxonomy): domain Bacteria; phylum Latescibacterota; class UBA2968; order UBA8231; family UBA8231. Next base: position 21,518 of record JBLHGI010000050.1, on the reverse strand, counting down.
GATTGAGCTCATCGTAACAGACCTGGGCGATCTCATCGGCCTGGCCAACGGGCTCGAACGTACCCGGCCGCAGCCAATCCGGTGTGGCAATGCCCGGCACCGCTACGGCAATTCTTTGGTCGATACCCGCCGCCACGACGCTGATATCACCGCCCATAGAAATGCCACCCATACCCACCGCATCATCGAGATCAAAACGCTCCAGCGCCCAATCGATTACCAACGGCACTTCTCTCGCCGTATGCGCAAGAATCGGCCAAAAATAACGACGGATATTGCCCGAGATACGCGCGCGCAATTCCTCGACATCGACCACCATCCGCTCCCCATGCTGCCAAGCATCAAAACTAACAGCCGTAAAACCAAGAGCCGCCAACTCCTCCAAGCGCGGCAAACACCCCTCCTTATCCCCACTAAACCCACTGAGAAAAATGACCAGCTTCTTGCGACTCTCACCCTGAGGTTCGACATAAACCACCGGAATCTCCCCCACCATCACTCGCTTCATATCACCCTTTGCTCTTTCTAAGTTTGCCCTACTCTCACTCAATTCCCAAGGTCGATCTGAGGTCGAGGGGGTTTGCTCAAAAAGGTTATTGCTGTCTGAGGCCCGCAGGGCCGAGTTGCAATGTTCCTTTTGAGCAAACCCCCTCGACTCACTACACACCTACCCCCACTTCTCCAAACCAATCGGCGTCTCCCGCACCAACGCCTTGCGATCCTCCTCAATCCACTCATCCCACATCTCCTCATCATCGCGCGAAAAACCGCTATTCGCACGCGCAAACAACAGCGGATCTTCACCAAACAAACGCATCAAGCGCCGATCTTCGTTAGCGCGCGCCGCCTGCACAATAGCCTGCACCGCCGGCCCCTGATGGTTGTCCCGACACTTCAGCCAAGATCTATTATAGTAGAGGCTAAAAAAGTAGCGGGGATGCCCCGAACAATTCGGCGTGCCAGAATGGTAGAGTGCCGCATGCGTAAAAACCACATCGCCCGCTTTGACCGGAATAATAATTTCATCCGCATGTGGCTTGCCAATATCATCCTTGCCAATGCTAATGCTGCTGCGATGCGACCCAGGAATGGCGCGCAAGGGACCATACTCATCCGTCAGATCTTGCAAATAGGTAATGGCATTGGCCGCCAGGGGCGGCACGTATTCGCCGTGGGTTGGTTTGTAGGCCCATATATCGCGGTGCCAGCCCGATGCCCGACCTTTGGCTTCTTCTTTACTGATCGAAGGAAAGGCCATATAGGTCAAATTATCCATCTGCACAAAAGGCCCCAGCACTCGCTCGGCAAAGTCCAGTAGCTCAGGATTGGCCACGGCGGGTAAGAAAAGTTTGGGCTCAAACTCCAGCGTCGAACTCAACCACAGGGTCGGATCAGTCTGACCCAAAGGCGTTTGCCTATCGACGATACTAGGATAGACCGCCTTCCAAGCATCAATTAGTTTCTGGCTAAACACATTTTCAAAAACGGTAAAACCATCTCGCTTATAGGCCGCTAGGCGCTCCTCGAATGTCACGGTATTTTTACTCCCATCGCTATATGGTATATCCTATGCTTATATTGGACGCGGCAAAGGATTCCTAACTATATGAACTTATCTGAACAGAGAAAGCCGCAGCGCCTGTCCATCAGGGTCAAGCCCGCCGCTGAGCGCATGGTAAAAAAGGGGCACCCCTGGGTCTTTGCAGACAGTATAAGCAAACAAAACTCAACAGGGGAGGCCGGGGATATAGTTGTTATTTACGACAACAAAAAAAACAAATTCCTAGCCTGCGGTCTATACGACCCGCATTCGCCGATCCGCGTCAAACTACTGCAATTTCACCAACCGGCGATGATCGACGAGCAATTCTTTGCCACAAGGATCCAAGAGGCCTTCGCCCGGCGCAAACCGCTGTTGGATACAGACACCAATAGTTACCGCTTCATTTACGGAGAGAATGACGGCCTGCCCAGCCTGATCGCCGACGTCTACGACTCGGTCCTCGTGCTCAAGATCTACTCCGCTATCTGGCTGCCCTACTTAAACGAGATTCTTCCCGCACTAGTCCAACACAGCCGCTGCAAAGCCATCGTCTTGCGGCTGAGCCGCTCCCTGATGCAACTAGAAGAAAAAGGGAATTTAAGCGACGGTCAGGTCCTATGGGGCACACTCGACAGCGAAGAGGTGCTCTTTAAAGAATGCGGTTTGCTCTTTGCAGCCAATGTCATTGCCGGGCATAAGACGGGCTATTTCCTCGATCAACGGCACAATAGACAGAAGATTGGCGCCGCGGCCAAGGGCAAGAAAATGCTGGATGTATTTGCCTATGCCGGCGGTTTCTCCGTCCACGCGCTCGCTGGCGGCGCGACGGAAGTCACCAGCATCGACGTCAGCGCCAAAGCCCTACAGATGGCGCAAAAAAATGCGGCGCTCAATGCCCACCAGGGCATTCACCACACAAAGACCGTCGATGCCTTTGTAGAGTTAGAGGCGATGGCTCAGCGCAGAGAGGCCTTTGATATCGTCGTCATTGACCCGCCGTCCTTTGCCAAACAGGCCAGCGAAGTCGAGAGGGCGCGACGGCACTATCTGCGTTTGGCAAAGCTCGGAGCCCAGGTGCTAAGCCCCGGTGGCCTGCTCTTTTTGGCCTCTTGTTCTTCTAGAGTTTCAGCCGATGATTTTTTCGCCCTCTGCGCAGAGGGAATAGGCGCGAGTAAACAAACGCTCGAATTAAAAGAAAAAACCTTCCACGATCTCGACCACCCCATAACCTTTGCCGAAGGTGCTTATTTGAAGGCGGGTTACTGGTCGAGATAAAGAACAGGCGCGCTAGCTCTACAACACGCGACAACGAGGATACCCCTATGCACCTGATTTCCGCCCAAGGCAGCGAACGCGCCACCAACGACAGCGGCAAGATCATTACCTTCGACGGCCGCACCCACGTGGCCTGGCAGGACGTGACCCGTCAAGGCTACTATAACCTCGTGCGCACCTTTGACCACGCGACACAGCAGTGGGGCGATCCCGTCGTTTTGGACATCGGCGTCGACAACCACGCCCGCGCCGTGTTGGCCATCGACGCCGACGGCATCTTGCACGCCGTTATGGGCGGACACGGTAGCGAGGTGCACTGGTGCCACGCCTTAGAAGCCAACGACGCCTCGCAGTGGACAGATCCTGTGCCCATCGGCGTCGGCACCTATCCCATATTTATCTGCGGTCCCGACGGCACGCTCTATCTGACCCTGCGCGGCAACGGCAAGGAACGCCACGACCGCGGGGTCGACCTCTACCGCCGTCCACCTCACGGCGAGTGGTCTGCGCCACAGCGCATCGTCGCACTCAGCGAGGAATACGGCCAGGTCTACGCCGCATACCACATGCAAATGGACGCGGCACCCGACGGCACCCTGCATGCCATTATCGATTTTTACGAGGGCGAAGACGAGCACGGCCGTGGGCTGCACCAAGCGACGTGTTATGCCCGCAGCAGCGACCAAGGCCGCTCTTGGCAGCGCGCCGATGGTTCGCCAATACACTTGCCCGCTCGGCCCGAAAACCTAGATATCCTAGCGCGCAACACGCGTTCGCGCCACGAGAAGCTACCGCCGCCCGAAATCCGCCAGGGCGGTCTCGTCGTCGATTCGTCGGGCCAACCCTTTGCATTTTATATAGATCACGGCGAGGAGCCAGGGCATTGTCGCATGGTGCAGCTCGATGCGGCTGGGAGCCTGCACCAAACCGCGATAAACGAATATTGGCAACGACTCTATCCCGCTATGCGCGCCCTCGAATGCAGCGTGGTCCTGCGCGCAGACGACGCGCTCTGCCTGCTCGTCACGCTCACGCCTTTTAACGACGAATGGCAAGAAGGCAAACCCGTGCGCGCCATGCGCATGTGCGAGCGCAGCGACCAGCGCCTCGTATGGTTGATTTCGCAAGACGGCGGCGAGAGTTTTCGCGTAGAAAATTGCCTGGAACCGGGGCGAGCCTACAATTGTCCCAGCGTAGAAAAGTCCGTGGGTATCAATAGCATTGCCGCCGAACGCCTACCGTCGATTCTCTATTTTGACGGCAGCAGAGCCTATCCCGGTGGCGATGACTATTACGACAGCAGCCGCAGCGTCAGCGAAATCCTCGCCAGCGGAGACTTCGACACCAACAACGTCATTCTGCACGGATTGGATATATAGGCGGGCCGTATAAAAGCCGCCAAACGCCACATAAACGAGGGATCTATGTCGAGTTCAGCAAGCCGCCTAAAAAGAGCGGACAGCGAATTTTTTGCCCGCGAGATCGAGACTTTTTTGCCCGCGCGCATTTTTGACGCCCATACCCATCTGTGGAAACGAGAATTCGCCGAATGGCAGATCGAAGGCACGCCGGCGGATATTGGTTATAAAGAATACCTAGCGCTCATGCAGGATCTGCATCCCGAACGCCGCATCGCCGCCCTATTTATCCCCTCCGTACAGGCCGACACAGACGATTCCTTTGCCGGGCCCAACGCATGGATAGCGCGTGCCACCACCCAAGCCAGCGACTGCCGCGGCCTGTTCTTTGTACGTCCGACAGACGACCCGGAGTGGGTGCGCCAAGAAGTGCGGCGCCTAGGGGCACACGGCCTCAAATGCTATCACACGATGGCATCCGTCACGCCCACTTGGGAGGCCGAAATCCCGGACTACTTGCCCGAAGCGCTCGTGCGCATCGCCCACGAAGAAGACCTGGTCATCACCTTGCACATGGTGCGCGCTCGCGCCGTCGCCGACCCTTCCAATATCCACTGGATACGCCACTACTGCGCAACATACCCGCATATGAAACTCATCCTCGCCCATTCGGCGCGCGGCTTCCAACCGGCCCACAATCTCGAAGGCCTAGCCCAACTGGCCGATCTCGACAACCTCTACTTCGATACCAGCGCCAACTGCGAGCCCATCGCCCATCAGGCCATTATCCGCCTCTGCGGCCACCACAAACTCATGTATGGCACCGACCTGCCCGTCTCGCATATGCGCGGGCGCTCGCTCGCGGCCGCCGACGCCTTTGTCTGGCTCTACGGCGACACGCCCGTCTGGGGCGAAAAACACCTCGCCATCCAACCCGTGCTCGTCGGCCTCGAACACCTGCGCTCTATAAAATGGGCCTGCTGGTCGGAAAAAATGAACGATACCCAGGTCGAAGATATCTTTTGGAACAACGCCGCCCGCCTCTTTGGCGTCGAGTGATCCAACGGGCGTCGCCGCCATATGTTCGACGTTAACAACGACACCGACCGTACTCTCACCTAGCTCAAGCAGGGGCAATACGGCGTTGCGCGCCGCGTGCTCTAGAAACCAGATCAGCCACGGTGTGCACAGGATCTGCGGCATCCCATCATGAGCAAAGTCAATCACGTGCTGCTCGCCGACCACGAACTGCTCTTCGCCGACCGTGCCGGTTTTGGGAGTACCTTTCATGTTTTGTATTCTTTCATAGCATTCTGACTTGAACCGTGAGCAACAATACACGGCGCACAGGGGCTCATGTGTTCTTGCGTGCTTATTGATAGGGCGTGCGCCCTTCATCGCCGTGCGCTACCGCTCGCTCTGTGGCAGCAAGCCTCCACCATCATCGGACGGCTGGTGGGATCGTGTACGGCAGTAATGCCTTATTCACTCTCATAGACTCAATAAACAAACGGCGCGAAGTGCTCTTCGGTGATTTCGACCCCAAACCCGGGCCTATCCGACGGCACCATCCGCCCGTCTTTCGGCGTGGCGACACCGGGTATACGCACAGCCTCTTCGGGTGGCACGCCCGGAGGAGTCGCCACGAAACACTCGGCCCACGGAATAGCGGGTAGCGCGTAGCAGGCGTGTTGTCCGTAGGCCGTGATACCGCCGCCGTGCGGGATGACCGAGATACCCGCCGACTCGGCGATGGCGCAGATCTTGGTAATGGCGGTCAAGCCGCCGACCCAATGGATATCGGGTTGGAAGATGTCGACGAGGTGGCGGCTGGCGGCATGTTGGAAGGGCACGGTCCCGTACCAGTGCTCACCGGTGGCTAACGTTTGCCAAGGTATGCGCTGGCGTAGCTGCGCATGCGCGTCGAAATCTTCCGAACGCAGCATCTCCTCCATCCATTTGAGCTTGTAGGGCCGCAGTTCCTCGGCTAAACGCACCGCGTATTCGACGTCGAAGGCCATCCAGCAGTCGAGCATCAATTCGACTTTGGGACCGACTTCTTCGCGGGTGCGGGCGATCAGTTCGACATTCTTATGCAAGCCGTCGATACCGTCGGCCGGCCCATACGGGCAGGGCAATTTGGTCGCCGGGAAACCCAATTCCATATACCAGTCGGTATCGCCGCCGGTCGAGTAGCAGAAGAGTTCATCGCGCGCCGGGCCGCCGAGCAGTTCGTAGACCGGTCGGTCCAAGAGCTTGCCCTTGAGATCCCACAATGCCAAATCGATGGCGCTGACGGCATAGGAATATAGCCCGGTCGCTCCGAAGGGCGCGCCCATGCGCACCATCATATCGTAGCACTTCTCCGTAGCCAAGCAGCTCTCGCCGATCAGGCGCGGGGACAAATAATCGTCGATGAGCGCGGCGACGGGACGGCCGTGGTTGGCCGTGGAAAAACCCCAAGTCCCGTCCTCGGCTTCGATGACGACGCCGAAGTCTGGCCACGAAGGTGTCCACGACGGGCGGTAGTCGGCGTAGCGCGGGTAGCGGGTCATCGGGTTGGCGACTGGACCGCTTGCGACCCAGGGCGCGCGGCGCGCGGTTTTGTATTCGACTTTCGAAGGTTTGGCCAGGGGGCCCGTTTCTGGTAAATTTATTTTTACGGCGCGGATCGATTTTATTTTCATTAATAGTTCCTTTTGTATGTCGCGGTCCAAGTGGCGTATTTCTCGGTCGATTCTTAGTGCGGGATTTTCCAACCCGGTTTCGAGTGCAGGCCTGACAATCGCGAGTCATCGTCGCGGCCAGACCGACCAGGCAGCCTCCCTTTCGGTTGCGTCGCCGAACGACCATCTCACACACGGCATCCAGACGCCGAAAAAACCGATCAAGCGGATCGCTGCTATCATCCATGGACAACCCTTTTTCGATTCGGTCCAACGTCCGGCATCGTTCATCCATGCAGTAGCTATTGTCTTATACAGTCCTCACACCGTCTCGGCCGGCGCTCCTAAATCGCGGTGCTTGCGCGGCCAGTTGAACTTCTGCTCGCCCGTCAGCAAAGCCCGGTGTTCATCCGACTGTATTTTGGCAAAGTCAGGATCTGGATCGTAATCCATCCACGGCTGAAACATCGTCGGCATATAACCGCCCAAAATGAGCAGCCGGTCTTTGTCCGATTTAATAATGCCAGCCGCGTGCACAAGCGATTCGTAAAAGAGCAGCGTCGAGCCCGCGGGCGCCTCTACCTGGTGGATCATCGAAGGATCTGCCAGCGCGGCGCTAATGATCGCTTCCTGTGGGATATCCGTCGGCACCTTGTGCGTCCCGGCAATCACCGTCGTGCCACCGTCGTCGGGACCGAGATCCGTCAGATTCGTCAGGGCCTTTATAAAAGAGAAGTGATACAGGCCCTTATCGTAGTGCTCATACGCCGGATTGATACCGCGATGAAAACCGTAGCGCTGGTCTTCGTCGGGCACCCGGCGGCGAATATGGGCATCGGATTGCTGTAGCCGCGCCCGTCCGCCGATGATTTCCTCGGCGATGCCGACGATAAATGGCTTGGTGAGATAGTCAAAGAAACACGGTGCCAAATGCGGTAGGTTGTCGATGCGAAAGAAGTTTTCCGTCGTGCTGGTATTAAAACAATTTGGCCCGGGCAACTCACCCGTGCGCCGGAAGTCGTCCTCTATGCCATAGAGCGTATCTGTAAGTGCGCTAATCTCGTCCTGTGCAAGCACATTTTCGATAATGACATACCCGTAAATCTCTATATGCAGGCGCTGCGCGGGGGTGAGAGCGGGAAAGGGGATGGAATGGGTGACATCGCTCATAGCATTCGGTCCTTATGGTAGTTGATTCACCGTTGAGATGATTGTTTATTTCCAGTGGCCATCAATATAGGCACGATAAAGACAGGCTTCCAATAGAGGCCACCAATAGGCTAGATCGACCTACACTTTGAACAGCTGAAAGCGGCTATACCACTCTTATAAAAGGACCTCTCATGACACAAGACACTTTTCGCGTCGCTATTATCGGCCATACAGGCCGCGGCCACTACGGCCACTATCTCGATATGGCCTTCGTCGGCGTCGAGGGCTGCGAGATCGTCGCTCTGGCCGACCCCGACGAAAAAGGCCGCGCCGAGATCCAACAAAAAACGGGAGCGCTGACGGCCTATGCCGACTATCGCGAGATGCTCGAGAAAGAAAAGCCCGATATCGCCGTCTTGGCCTCGCGCGAAATCGGCGACCACCTCGACCTCGTCTTGGAAACGGCGGCGCGCGGTGCCCATATCTATCTCGAAAAACCCATCGCCGCCTCGCCCGCCGAAGTGGACCGCATGGTCGCGGCCTGCGCCGAAAAGGATCTGCTCCTAGTCGTCGGCCACCCCTGGCGCGGACATCCGCCGATCCAAGAGACGGCCATTCCACTGATACGCTCCGGCAAGATCGGCGAACCGCGCCTGGCGCGCATTTACGGCATGGGCGGCGAGCACGGCGGCGACCAGCTCTTCTTAGACCTCTACCCGCACTTCTTCGATTTTCTCTGGCAGGTCTGGGGCGAACCGTCCTGGTGCCAAGCCCACCTAACGGAAAAAGGGCGCACGGCAACGCCGGCCGACCTCAAGCCCGGTGCCGAGGGCATGGGGTTGGTCGCCGGTGACGGGCTGCGCGCCTACTATCATTTTGAGAGTGGATTTGCCGCCGACTTCGAATCGTATCGCGGCGACGGCAAGGAGATTCCCTATCGCATCGATGTGCACGGCACGGAGGGCACACTGTCGCTACCCGGCCCGATGAGCAACCAGCCCGATATCTACTTTCACCCGCTCGTCAACCCGCCGCTGATGGGCGACGAGCGCTGGCAGATCGTGCCGAGCGAACCGGCGCCCGACGAACACAAATGGCGCAAGGCGCACCAGCGCATGGCCGCCTCTATGCTGCAGATGCTGCGCGGGGAAGAGCCCGCATTGGATCTGGTGCAGAGCCCCAACGCGCGTCTCTACCTAGAGTGGGCGATGGCCGCTCACGCTTCCCATATGCTGGGTGCGCGCGTGGCGCTGCCGCTGCCCGCCCCTTTTGACAACGGCGAAAATCCCTTTGCGCAGTGGCTCTAAGTAGATGGGCGAAGAGGGCTGAGGTATAAGGGAGGAAAGTCTCAGCCAGCCAACTCGCTGACGGGCCGACTCTTCTCCCAGCGCAACGCTACTTCTTCATCTATCCCGCAGAGCCACTTCCAGGTGCGCATGCGCCGCACTCGGTCGCGATACGATTCCACTTCCGTCACATACGCTAGGCGCGGCCGGTCTTTATAGGCGGGAATCTCGGGTGTATCAATGCGCCAATCGCGCCGGGGCTCAGCCTGGCGATGATACGAAAACTTAAACATGCTGCGGCGGCGCTTATTGGTCTTGGGCCCGGCCTTGTGCCAAATTCCGTAGCGCGTCATCACCACCGTGCCGGCCGGCACAATGAGCGAGATTTGCCCGCGGATATCGCCGTAATGGGCAATGGCCTCGCGGTCGACGGCCCGACAGTGCGAACCCGGCAATACCATCGTCGGCCCGTCCTCGATTTCGACATCGTGCGGGTAATAATAGCACTGCAACTCCGTCACGTCATAGCCCGAACCCGACAGACCATCGGAATGCCAGGTCTGGCCCATAAAAGGCTCTTCGAAGAGGTGATGATGGCCACCGGCGGGCACCAAAAAATCGGCGCCCAACAGCGAGCGCGCGACCCCGGCGACCTCTGGATGCAATAGCACGGCCTGCGTAAATTCATCGGAGCCGATAAAGGCGTCGACATTGCCCCCGGCCATGGTGCTACAGCGCTTGTTAAAGGCCTCGTCGATCACCCCTTCGAGCAATACAAAACCCGCAGCGACAAAGTCCATGACCCCATCGTCGTTCAACGTCGGTTCGATTGTTGCCATTTTCCGCTCCCTTATACCATTTTTTCTAGAATAAATTCAAAGCCGATATAGTCGTTGGCCACCCCCTGATACGAATAGAGCTTGGCGTCGGGAAACTGCACGATGCGCCAACCGTCGGCCACGGCGGCCAACACGGATTCATAGGGAGGCTCACTGGTAGGCAAGGTAGGCTCCTGCGGCTGCGTCGCGTCGTATTCCATCCACGAGGCCACGGCAGAACGCATATTCGTCGACTTGGAATATAAATACAGCACTCGCTGGCGCGGCTCTTCCACCAAATTAGCTAGGCGATCTAAATCAGCCGCCGTCAGCGCGCCGTCCGCCACCTTCTGCCGGCTCGTCGCCAGCCACTCTTCGATAACTGCTCTCATCGATACACTCCACAAAAAAAATTCGTTTTATAAGGCGCGATTCTCCGCCGAGTATTCCTTGTTGCCACCGAGTTCCCAGACGCCGCGAAAGAGCGAGCGGCGCTTGGGTGGCATCGCCTCGATCACTTCGTGCTCGAGATTAAGTCGGTGCCACTGCGCCCACAGCGAATTGTAGCAATTAAAAACGGCACAGCGCGAGTTGTCGGGGTTGATCCAATCATTGGCCGCGTGGATCAGGCTTTCGGTAAAAACAATCACCGACCCCGCAGGGCAGCTATATTGGCCCATCGCCGCACGCATGCTCTTTTCCCAAGGTGACTCACTTATACTGGGTCGGTTTGGATCTGGGCCGCCATAATTAAAGTGCGCCTTGTGCGAACCCGTCAAAAACGTCGTGCCACCCTGCCCAGCTTTGACCTCTTCGAGCTCCCATACCACGCGTGTCAACCCAGAAAATATCTTGTTGCCCGCCACTTGGTAGCGCATGGCATTGGCCTGTTGCGGCGGCCGCACGACGTGCGGCATCTCCGTGCCGTGTTCTGCACTCTTCCAACCCGGAGGGCGCACTGTAATAAAAGAATTTTCGCAGCGGAAACTATAATAGTCATCCCCGGTATAGGGGTCTTCGGCGAGTATTTCCGTGAGAATACCCGTGACGATCGGGTGGTCTAATAGTTCTTGTAAAGCACCTTGATAAGCCTGTTTGGCGCCCCCGTACACCTCGGCCTTCATGCGCTCAATCTCGGTGCTCGACAGTACCGCAGGCAACATGATCCAGCCGTGTAAATCAAAAAAGAATTTCTGTTCATCCGTCATAGCAATGGGCTTGGCGCTGTGCTCTGTCATGACAATCTCCTGCTATCTCAAAATGGGTTAAGTATTTGTACAAAAAATGGAGAGGGAGCCCCTTATTTGTTCTGCGCTCTGAAGATCAAATCGGCCGGTGGGTTCAGTATGAAATCGGCACAGCGGTCGACATAGAGCAAAGACGGGCCGTCGGTCGGATCGACCTCGAGCGCCTGGCGAAACAAGTCGCGGGCCGTTGAAAAATCAAACGCCTCGTAGGCTTCCATGCCTTTGTTGTAATAATCCAATACTCGATACTGCCCCTCGCTTAACAAGCCCTTACGGCCGAGAACTTCGTAGGCCGCGACGGGTTCCTCCTTGCCCATGACTTGGATCGTGTCGAGTTTGCGCGTCTCTACTTTTTCGCACACTGCTCTGTAGATGGCCTCGTTGACCACGATGTCCGTGCCGTAGATTTTCTGGCCACTCTCAAAGCGCGCCGCCAAATTGACGGTATCGCCCATCATCGTGTAATCCGTGCGGGTTTGCGAACCCATATTGCCCACGACCATAGGCCCGGAGGCCAACCCCATGCGCACGTGGCAAAAAGTGCGTCCCTCAGATTCCCAACTATCCCACAAGTCCAAGAGCGCTGGCGGCAGGTCGTCTCTGCCACGCCAGCGCACGCGCAACGCCTCGAGCTCTTTCTGTTGGTCTATGCAGGCCAGTGTAGCGCGAATAGCGTGGTCTTCAAAGAAAATAGGGGCACCGAAAAAGGCGACGATGGCATCTCCTTCAAACTTGTCAATGGTGCCACCATACTGCTCAATAATGTCGCACATCTCGCTCAAATATTCGTTGAGAAAATGGACGAGTTCGATCGGCTGCAAACACTCAGAGAAGGTGGAAAAACTGGCGATGTCGGAGAAGAAAGCCGTCATCACGCGCTCCTCGCCGCCCAACTGGTCGACCATCTCGGGATTGCTGACGATCTGTTCTACTACGGCGGGCGAGAGATACTGCCCAAAAGCGCTCTGGACAAAATCCCGGTCCTTATGCGTCTGGGCAACCGTGCGCGTCAGATAGATCGACATCGCGACCAACAGCGCGATGATGCCCCAATTATAGGTGGGACCATCGACGATCGGCACAATAATATCTAGTTTGCTAAGTGCAAAATGCACGGAGCCCACAATCAGACAGAGGAAACCTATAGCGATAATCCAGGTATGGGGTCTCTGCGCCAAGATCGGCTTGAGCTGCACTCGGATCAACTCGGCACACAAGACCAACAGGCAGCCGACAAAGACCGTAGAAAATTCGCCATAACCGGGATTAAACCACACCCAAATATTAGTCCCAGCAGTCATAATAAGGAGGCCCCAGAACAGCTTGGGAAGTTCGTCATAAAAGAGGGCATAGGTGAAACGCACGGCCGCCAAAAGCGCTAAACTCATGGCGAGAAATGCCACTTTCGATACGTAGAGCGCTCGGATCGTATCCGTAGTGAAGTCCCCCTGGGATACGCTGTAAAAAAATATGGCAAAAAATACTGTAGTGATCGCGTAATATAGGTTTTCCCGCGCCTGGGGATAAAACAGAAAGAGCAATAAGTGCAGCAGGCAAATGAGTAGGGATATACCGCTAAAAGTCACTTGCGCGAACATGCTAGCGACCACCTGTTGTCCGCGCAGGCCAATACTTTTTTCTAAGTCGGTCACCTGCAGAAAAAAGCCTCCCATGCCGTAGTTGGCGCGGAATAAGTCGAAGGATGAATTCGCATAACGCACGGCGATATGCTGCTCGTATTGCCGGTCAAAAAGGAACGGCACCGGGTCCAACGGGCCGCCGTAGAGTCGCTCATCATCTCGATTCGAACCGACCTCGCCAAAAGAGTGCAGTAGGCGCCCGTTCAGATAAATTTCCGAGGCACCCCACTGCATTTGCTCAAGGGCTAGCGGCATGTCCCACAGCGTTGAATCGATGCGGACTCGCGTGCGAAACCAGCCGCGCCCCGACCAGCCCTCTGCAGGTAGATCGTCGCGCCTGAGGGCCGGATCGACCCATTCCCACTCGCCATCGTCGTAGTCCGGCTCGGACCAAGAGATATCATCGCCGGCGCGATAACGCCATTTCTTCCGCAGGTCGATCCCCTTCTCGTCCGTTATATAGCGGAGCGTGTAGGGGCGGTCATCCATATTATCGAGATAGAGGTCCACATTCTCAATCCAGCGACGAGCGTTGGCATCTTCTAATACGAGTTGCATCGGGATCGGCGTGTGCGCCACATAGCCCTCACCTATACGCACGTGAAAAACACCGCTCAACACTTCACCTTCGCCTGTAATTTGCTCTATTGCATCGGGCGAAGCGACCACCTGAACCTCGGCGTGACGACTCTCTAAGAACACCCTGACGTCGTGGGCGCTAGGGGCTGTGTGATTCTTGATGGCAAAGTCGAGCATGCGTTCTTCGTCTGGCTGCGGTGATATATTTTTGTCTATAGCGCGGCCCGTTGCATCGCGCACTTGATAACTCGCGAGCGCCAACACCGGGTAATTTAGATGACTAGTGGCATCAAACAACACGGCTCCGAGTCGCTCCGGTTTGTCGACTAGGTGCTGGCGCGTAGGCGACCACGCCATTATTTCTAGCCCATCGGCCGCCGAGCGGTCTTCGCGATAGAGTCCTATGCGCCAGACAGCACCTGCCTGCGGCGGCAAACTCTGCCCGCCGGCAAAGGGCGCAAAGACAGACCAGGGAATTGCAATCTCGGCCCGCCACCCTCGATCCTCGTCGCGCGCATTGCTTATCGTGCCATCGATCTCCACCGCCGTCTGCACGCCCGCGGCATTCCAATGTACATTTTCCGTTGCCCACTCATCGGGCCGGTGGTAGTCGAGCAAGGCGTTGAGCGGGTTGATCGTCCAGCTGAGAAAGTCCTTGCCGTCCCCATCGGGGTCGATCACAAGCTTGATATTGTCGTCCGTCTCCCAAATGCGATGGTCGCGCCCCATCTTCTCGCTTTGCAGATCGAAGTCTTCACACTGTAACGCCACGTAGAGGAAGTCGCGATCCCACAACAGACGCGCAAAGGTGCTGGTGCGCGTAGGCAGCGCTCTGTCGTTGCTGCGAAAAGGACCCAACAAAACGGCGGAGTTCCAAGCCGCTTCGTCTAGTTTGCCATCGGCGATTACGGGATTTTCGGTCTGATAGCTAGTCGTCCTCTCAATGAATTGAGCGCGTACTGGCGAGGCGATAAGACAGAAAGCCAGCCATAAAATGCCGATGAAGCAGGCGAGCATGGATCATCTCCTTATAGGAGTGAGAAGGACGAGACCTAAATAGCTGATGCCAGAAGCGAAGGACAAAATACGCATAGCACAGGTTAGGGCCAAGATAGGGCGGGGGACAAGGAGGAGCAAGAGAGGAGAGGACATTTTCCGGATTGGAATAATAGGCCGTTTAATCGTTATTTTATGTCTCATAAAATCTAAAACAACATATGGTACAAAGGGACACAGAATGATCGACCACTACCAAGGGCAAGTCTATGCTGCCGTACTCGACAAAGTAATTGGTGTTTATGTCGGCCGCCCCTTTGAGCAATGGAAAAAGGCCGAATGCCCTACAGCTTATTCGCGTCTGTTACGAGGAAGAAGTGCTCGGCTAGATCACCTGCCAGCGGGGAGACGGTGAACCCCATAAGATGGGACTGCGGCGCTTTTGGTTTCCTCGTCGAAACTGGCAATCTCGCTTTCCAGAACGGCACGGCAGAATAAAACACCTAAGAGAGAACGGGAGATAATTTTTGATCTATCGAAAAATTGACAGGCTCGGCATCGAATTATCCGCTATCGGCCTAGGCGGCCACGAATATATGCCAGACGGCTCTTCGCGCGGTTTTAACGAGGATTTCAAGAACGCCGTAAAACCAGGCTACCAGAGCCAGGGGTACGGCGGCGACAAAC
Source organism: Planctomycetota bacterium (assembly GCA_047616505.1). Lineage (GTDB taxonomy): Bacteria > Latescibacterota > UBA2968 > UBA8231 > UBA8231. Next base: position 6,271 of record JBLHGI010000050.1, on the reverse strand, counting down.
GGCGGGCGCTCTTAAAGGTGGCCTACGAACGCGGCATCAACTTCTTTGACGTGACGATCGATCCAGAAAAAGAAGCCCTGGGGCGCAACCTCAAAGAAATGCCGCCGCCGCATGATATCTTTATTCAGACGCGCCCCGAAGGCATGGGCTACGGCTACGATCCCAACAACCAAAAGATGGGCGACTACGCGCTCCTAAAGGCCGAGGTCCAGCGCATTCTCCAGCTCATGGGCCGCGACTATATCGACTTTCTAAATTTCCCATTCCTGCAAACGGCCCTAGATGCAGACGGCGAATACCTCGACAAAATGCGCCATAATACGAACCAGTTAAAACGCGAGGGGCTCATACGCTTCGCCACCGCCGACAATTTCTCTGGCGAAAAGACGTATCTAAAACAGGCGACGGCCGGCTGTTTTGATGCGCTGGCCATGAACTTTAATTTTGCCGACGACGGACCGGTAGAAAACGTCTTGCCTATAGCAGCGGAAAAAGGCCTAGCCGTTATCACCCGTGAAGTCTTTCAGAAAGGCCAGCTCTTTAAAATGGGCGGCGAAGTCGGCATAGAGGACCGCGACCTGCTGTCGCGCGTAGCCCTCAAGTGGAACCTCGCCCACCCCCAAGCCACCACCTCACTCATCGGCGCCGACTATATCGATCATTTAGAAAACAGCCTCGCCGTGCTATCCGAACCGGCCCTAAGCGCAGAAGAAAACGATGTCCTCAACAAGTTGCGCTCGGCACCAACCTATAGCGAATACTCAGAAAATAGACGGGCGCGCTTTAATACCATCTAAAAAGAGACGGATTTCTTATGAAAGTGCTCATCACTGGAATCACCGGACGCGTCGGCGCCAACGTCGCGCAGAAGTTTCTACAAAACGGCCACGCCGTACGCGGCTTTGTCTGGCCAGGGGATCGCCAGGCCGAAAAAATGCAGGCCATCGGTGCTGAAATGGTCGAAGGCGACCTAGCCAGCTCGAGCGACGTGAAGGCAGCGGCTGAAGACCAAGAGATTATCCTGCACCTCGGCGCCGCCTTCCAGGCAGGGGGGCCCTTCACGCCCGAGCAGTATATGGATACCAACGTAAAGGGCACCTTTAACATATTAGAGGCAGCGCTCGGATTGGGCGACCAACTCCAGCACGTAATTATCACCAGCACGGACGCGACGATGTTTAAGTATCCGCCGAATGGCATCGAGGAGCCTATCGCCGAGGACTCGTTGCCCTTAGACAGCACGAGCTGGTACGGCTATTCAAAGATCCTCTGCGAACATCTCGTCGACCGCTACTATCGCCACGACCAGCTGCGCGCCACCGTGCTGCGCTTTGCCAATGTCTGGGGCGCCGGTGAAATATTACAATTCCCGTCCTTTCACCTGAGCACTTTCTTACAACAGTTTTCAGGACGCACAGACGACGCCGGCAAGGCGACCTACGAGCGCTTACAGGCAGCAGACGATGGACAACCGCGTCTGATCATCGCGCGCGATCTCAACGGGCGCACGTGGAAGAAACACAATATCGAAGTGCGCGACATCGTACACGCCTACGAGCAGATCATTGCCAACAAAAACACCTTCGGCAAGACCTATCAGATCGGCGCCGACCAGCCGTTTACCTGGGAAGAGTTGATTCCCTATATGGCGGAAAAAATGGGCATCCCCTACGCCGACATCGAACTCGCGGCGACGCCCAACTATTACGAATACGACCTCTCGGCCGCGCGCAACGACTTCGGCTACCGCCCACAGCTGTCCGTGTTTGACATGATCGACGAGGCGATTCGCTATAACGCAGAAGGCGGCGGCGGTATTATACCCACAAAAATGGACTCGTAAAAAACATGCAATACCGCACACTCGGACGCACCGGCGAGCGCGTCTCCGAACTCCGCTTCGGCGGCACGGGCGTAGGCATGAAAAACTACCGGTCCGCTTGGGACCCGGCGCCGTCAGTCGCCGCTTTGCTCTCTTTTGTACTCTCTCGAACCCCATGCCGGACGTCGCATTGGCCGACATGCGGCATACGGCTTGGGTCGAGGGCAATGTCGCGACCTGCGACGAGCGCGACAGCCGCATCGATCTAAACGAACTATTCCGGCGTTTTCCAGCCCCTAAGACCTAAAACGCTAGCGGGCTGGCACGTCCGGCGAGTTTGACCGAACTTATTTTATTTCCCAAGGAGACTCCATTGGATTTTACCCCCGGCCAGCGCTGGCACAGCCTGACCGAACCCGAGCTTGGCCTCGGCCTTATCGAGGCCGTTGAAGGCCGCCAGGTCGTCATCGCCTTTCCCGCGCGCGCCGTCACGCGCCGCTATTCAACCCAGGATCCACCGCTCGTGCGCGCCCAACTAACGGCGGGGCAACAGGCGCGCAGCCACGGCGGCAGCAGCTTTTGCATAGAAGAAGTGGTCGAAGCAGACGCGCTCTTTCTCTACCGTGGCGAGGGCCAAGAGCTCAGCGAAGCCGAATTAGACGCCGAGTTAGACGTTGCCACCCCTGAGAACCGCATGCGCAGCGGTCAGGTCGACGACTTTCGCCTCTTCGACTTGCGCCACGACGCCCTCGCCATTCGCCACCGCATGCTGTCTTCACCCGTGCGTGGCTTGGTCGGTGGCCGCATCCGCTTCTTTGATCATCAACTCTCGATTGCCCACACCGTCTGCGAACGCCATCAAATTCGCGTCCTACTCGCCGACGAAGTTGGTCTCGGCAAAACGATCGAAGCACTCTTAATTCTGCATCGCCTGCTCCTGACCGGCCGCGTCGAAAATGCCCTTATCATGGTGCCGCCCGCCCTAGTGCATCAGTGGCTCGCCGAGGCCTATTTGCGTTTTAACCTCGTCTTAAATGTCCTGGGGAAGGATACGTACGGCGGCGACGACATCGAAGCGGTGAACGAAGAGCTCTCCGATCAATTGAGTACGGCACAGCTCTTTGTCTGCCCACTCGGCACCGATATCGGCGATATCGGCGATGAACTCGCGCAAATACCGTGGGATATCACCATCGTCGATGAGGCGCACCATCTCGAACCGGGCAGTGCAAACTTTTCGCTAGTCGAAGAAATTGCCCAACAAACGGAACATGTCGTATTGCTGAGCGCTACGCCGGACCGCAACGGGCAAGAAGCCCATTTCCACCGGCTCGCGCTGCTCGATCCCGCGCGTTTCCACGATATGAAGGCCTATTATCGCGAGGCGGAAAACTACCGCGAACTAGCGACGGTCGCCGAGCGCCTACAGCAAAGTGAAGCGCTAGGCACAGACGATCTCGCCTTGCTCAAACAGCGCTTACCCGCAACCGACCTCGATGGTTTAGCAAACGAAGACCGCCCAGCCCAGCTCCAACTGCTCTCTCGCTTACTCGACCTGCACGGCCTGGGCCGCGTAATGTTTCGCAATGTGCGCGCCCGCATCCCCGGTTTCCCGCGTCGCGTGCCCCTTCCCATCGAATGGAAGGATGGCGACCTAGAGCCACTGCGGCGCGAGTTTCTCTCCGATATCGGCCGCGACGAGACCTTTCAGTTCGATGCGGCAGCGCAAGACCCGCGCACTGCTTGGCTCGCCGATTTTTTAGCCGCACACGAAGGCGAAAAAGTGCTCGTGCTCTGCTCTGACCGCAGCAAAGTCGAAGCATTCGCCCTTGCGCTAACAACGCCCCAGTGCAAGGTCGCGCGTTTTCACGAGGCCATGGGATCGATAGAGCGCGACCGCCAGGCCGCCTACTTTCTCGACAAAGACGGCCCACAGGTCGTCATCTCTTCGGCCATCGGCGCCGAAGGACGCAACTTTCAGGTGGCCCGCCATCTCGTGCTGCTCGATCTGCCACTGAGCGCCGACCGCCTCGAACAGGCCATTGGCCGCGTCGACCGCATCGGGCAGGGTTTTGAAATATATATCTACGCCATCGCAGTAGAAGGCACCCCGCAGGCCCGCCTGCGCCGCTGGTTTCTCGAGGCACTGCGCGTATTTGAACGCCCCTGGCACGGGTCACCCGCTATCGAACGCGAGTTCGGCCCCGCACTTGTCGAGGCGCTCTTGGCCCCAGATGAGACGGCCATCGATGAGCTCATCGAACGCGGCAGGGCGCGCAACGAAGAAATCATCGCCGAGCTGGAGACGGGACGCGATCGTTTATTGGAATTGAGCTCGTTTGATAGCGACGCGGCTGAGCTCTTGCAAAAGACCATTGCTAGACAAGAGCGCGATGGCGAGCTCGAATCCTTTATGTTAGGCGCCTTTGAACGCAGTGGCCTCGATATAGAAGCGATTGGACCCCGCAGCTACGCCGTGCGCGCGGGCATGGACTACCACCATCCCTTCCCCGGCTTTGTCGGTGAAGAGATGGGCGTAACCTTCGACCGCGCCACCGCCCTGACCCACCCCGAGCGCATCATGCTGACCTGGGATCATCCCATGGTGCGCGACAGCGTCGACATGCTCTTGGCGCACGAGACGGGCAACGCCAGCGTCGCCCAGAGCAAAGGCCCTACACCAGGCCTCTTGCTCGAAGCACTCTACGTGGTCGAGACCACCCTCGATGCACACCTGCGCGCCGACCGCTTCTTACCGCCCACTCCCATGCGCATCGTCGTCGACATGAGCGGAGAAGAAACCGATACCAGCAAGTTACGCGACACACTCGAAGCAGCCGATAGTTCCGTACTGGCCCAGCCACAAGTCGGCGCCCTCTTGTCGAAACTCTTGGAGAAAACGCGAACGCTAGCCAGCGACAAGGGAGCCGCTATCGCCGCAAAAGCCAGCGAAAAAATGCGCGCCGTCTTAGAACCAGAGGCACTGCGTCTGCTCGAACTCTCTCGAGTCAACTCGGCTATTGGCGAAGGTGAAATTGCCGCAGCACACGCCGAATTGGAGACGCTCGTCGAGGGGCTCAACGGAGCGCGCGTGCGGCTCGATGGGTTGCGCCTCGTGCTAATAGAAGCGGAATAGCTTGACGAAGCCTTAGGAAAAGCGCTTTACATTAGAGGCGAATATACACCAACAAATACTTAAAAATTGCGATTTGAACCAGGAGAACAACATGTCAGAAAACAATAACCCCCTCTTAGTCACAACAGGGTTGCCTAGGTACGACGAAATCACACCAGAGCACATTGTGCCGGGCATCCAGCACATATTAAAGGACGCAGAAGAACGCGTAACAGCGTTGGAGCAAGACCTGACGCCAACTTGGGATGGACTGCTCAAACCGCTAGAAGAAATCGACGTGCCCTTCACTTATGGCTGGAGCCCCGTCAGCCATTTGATGAGCGTAAAAAACTCGGACGAGCTGCGCGCAGCACACGAAAAAATACTCCAGGACGTCGTGGCATTTAGTCTGCGCACGCAGCAGAGCCGCCCCATCTACCAAGCGCTCTTGAGCATGCGCGACGGCGGTCAATGGGCTGCGCTAGACGAAGCACAGAAGCGCTGTATAACGCTCAAGATTCGCGCCGCGGAACACGCCGGCGTCGGCTTAGAAGGGGAGGCGAAGGAGCGCTTTAACGAAATCGCCAAGGAGCTGTCGCAGATCCGCACCGACTTTTCCAACCACGTGCTCGATGCGACCAAGGCCTTCGAACTCATTATCAGCGAAGAAAGCGATACCCAGGGCTGGCCCAACAGCCTGCGTCAAGTCACGGCACAGTCCTATGCCCAGGCCAACGAGGACAGCGAGGGCAGCGAAGCCAACCCGAAAAAAGGACCGTGGCGCATCACCTTAGACTTTCCCAGCTTCTTCCCCTTTATGCAGCACCACGCCGTGCGCGAGCATCGCGAGCAAGTCTATAAGGCCTACGTACAGCGCGCCTCGTCTGGCGAATGGGACAATGGCCCGTTGATTGACCAAATCCTAAAACTGCGCCAAGAGCAGGCGGCGCTCCTGGGTTTTGACACCTACGCCGAGTGGAGCCTGGACTCGAAGATGGCGCCCGATGTAGCCGCCGTCGAGCGCATGTTCGAGGAATTAAAAACGGCCTCTAAAGGCCCAATGGAGAACGACTTTTCCCAATTGCAGGATTTGGCAAAAGAGCGCGGCCAACAGGAACCTCTCATGCACTGGGACACTTCTTTTTGGTCGGAGCGTCTGCGCGAGCAATTATTTGATTATACCGACGATCAACTGCGGCCCTATTTCCCGCTGCCCAAGGTACTAGACGGCCTGTTCGGATTGGCCGAGCGCCTCTTCGATATCGATATAAAACGGGCCGATGCCGCACTGGCGCACCCGTGGCACGCAGAGGTGCAGTTTTTTAACGTGCTGC
>JBLHGI010000049.1:0-24747 GCA_047616505.1 Planctomycetota bacterium | reverse complement strand
TCCAGACTAACTTTGTATTTGAGTTCGTTCCACACAATGCTGATGGTGCTTTCGAGCCCCTCGTTGAGGTTTTCTAACGTTTTCTCGTCGTGTCCCGTATGGGAGAATTGCTTGAGGTTGATTACGATGTCCTGCACGCGTACGGCCCCGCTACTAGATTCCTCAACTAGGTCGCGAATGTCTGCGAGTAGGTAGTCGATTTCAAGGTCTTTCTTGGCTTTTTCAAGCTCGGCTATCTCGGGTTGGATACTCTCTATACTAGCTTTTATAGCCGCATTCTCTAGTTTCTCGTAGACGGCGAGCAGCGAAGTTATGTCTTCTACGTAATCTTTTAATGTGCTCAAGTTCGAGAAGATAAAGCTCATCGGATTGTTGATCTCATGTGCGACGCCGGCGGCCAGTTGGCCAATTGAGGCCATTTTCTCTGAGAGCAGGAGCTGGCGTTCAAGCTGTTTGTAGTTGGACAGGTCCAATGCGGAATAGACTATGCCGGTGAGAGCACCCTCTGTATCGTGCATCACCGAGCTAGAGAAGAGCACCGGCACCTCTGCTCCGCTTTTGGCCCTGTATTTTACCTCTTGACGCACGCGCGGTGTAGCCCTATCCAGCGCATCGCTCCTGTATATGCCCCATTCACCGTTGTCTTTTACATCAATAAGTGAAAGGGGCTGGCCAACTAGCTCTGCCATGTCGTAGCCGAGAAGGTACAGCGTCGCCTCGTTGACCACCTGGACAATACCCTGAGCATCGGTGACGATTAAACACGACTGCATTGCGGCGAAGATGTTCTCGAGGTATTCGTTGTTGTCCTGAATTTTCTCGTTTGCTTGGAAAAGTTCGCGACTCTTGTCTTCGAGTAGCTTTTCCATAGCGGCCAATTTTTCTTGAGTGCGGATGAGGCGTTTTTCGGTGACTGATAACTCCATCGATCAGTTTCTTTCGCCAAAGGTCAGATAGAATTTCCATACGGAGTGGCCGTCTCGTTGGAACTCTTCACGCGAGACTTTGATCTCGGTTTTAAAGTGATCACTTACTCCCTCGATTAATCCGTCCATAAGATCGGGCAAATGGCGATCTGATATGTAGTAAATTATAAGCTCATTGGGCCCCAGGTCTTCAAATTCAAAGCGGGGTGGGTTGGCATTTATGTATAGCTTGCGCACTTCAGCATGAATAGTGCTCTCTATTGTCAAAAGAAAAACTTTCGGATGCTCAAAGTCGACAAAAGAAGGCGGCACCTTTTCTGCAAGTTTGACGAATGACCATTTGCCAAATGCTCTGAGTGCAACGTTAGTGGGTAGGCCGAGTGTGGCAATAGCTTTGTTCGCCATTTCCATAAAATCTGCGTCTGGATACGTCCCCGGGCCGACGAATGGTCCCTCGGTCACAAAGTTACACTCTTCCAGAATGTTTTCAAATGTCTGTTCGTCCGAGACCTCAATGACGAACTCTTCCAACATATTGAATATTACTCCTTTCATTTACATTGCCCTTTACTTGGTGACGTTCCATAACAATAGTGCTGAGCCTTCTGTATGCCCGTGGATTATGGGCACACGCGTCTACATAAGATACCAAATTAACGCACCTTAGAAAACAGATTTCCAACAGCCTCGCTGGCGCGTGGATCGCTCCCGTGTCCGAGGTGGCACCCTTCATCGCCAAAGACACTAGCCGCTGGGGAAAATGAGCTGTTTTTAAGCACCCCTAGGCGTTTGATACATCGCCCCTATGGGATGAGACTCGGGCCGTGCTAACTGGAAGCAGAAAGCAGTCCTGCTTCCAGTTTTTTCATCGTCGCCAATTCTCGCGGCAGATGAATCTCGTAGGCTTCCCAATTGATCCACTCGCCGCTGAGATAACCATCATAGCCATTGTCCATCAAGAGTTCCAGCGCGCACTTATGGTCGATATCACCTTCGCCAATGGCCTTAAAGGTCAGCTGTTTTAGATCGGTGCTGCCATCGTGAATGTGCACATACTCTATCCAGGGCTCTAAGATCTCATACGCTTCATCCATCGTTGCCGAACCAGTGCGCACGGGGTGCATAATATCCCAATTGACGGCAATATTTTTGTGATCGACGGCTGCCATTACCGTCGCGACGTGGAATGGATCACACCAATCATCGTGCGTTTCTAAACACAACGTGACCTCTTTCTCGCCGGCGTGATCAGCGACCTCACCCAGAGCTTGCACTACTTGTTCGATAGCGGCCTCTCGATTGAGATCTTCCCCCATTTGCCCGCCAAATACCCGCATCTTATCGGCGCCAATATCGGCAGCTAAATCGATAAATTGGTGCGTTTCAGCTATGTTGGCAGCGACCGTCTCTGGGTCTGCATAGCGACAGGAAGTGGCAACACAACTATAGCGTATACCAGCCGCTTCGGCTTTGGATTTAATCGTCGCCCGCTCACTGGCACTAGCCTCTATCTCAATGCCGTGTTTGTGGTCTGCACTGGTGCGCGGTTCGACGGCATCATAACCAATTTCTTTGGCTAGCTCTAGCATGGCATCTAACGCAAGGTCGGGACAGGAAAAACTCATAAAAGCGTATTTCATAATAGATTCCAGATGTGAAGATTAAGGGCTAGTAATATCAATCGCCTGGCCTCGTTCTGCCGAAGCATAGATAGCGTCCGTGATTTGCTGCACGATAAGGGCGCTTTCAAGGCTAGTCTGCGGCGAACACCCCGTGCGGATCGCGCTGGCAAAATCGCCCATCGGCCCGGGATGTAGATCGTCGTAGCTATCATCGCCTTGCCAGATGATTTCACTAGCGACACCAGCGCTGGCGCTGGCTTGGTGATAGGTTAGCACTTTGCCTTGAGCAGGCGTCATCTCTAGGCTTAACGAACCGCGCTCACCGATGATTTGCCAAGCGGCATCCGCAGGAGCCGCGACATATTCGCCGCGTTCGTAGGTGATGACGCAGCCATTTGTACAGCGAATTAAGGCTGTCAGGTGAGTCTCGGCATCTGAGTTGGGCGTCACTTGGCTAGCCAGCGCAGCCGGAACCGTCCACGTTTGGCCAAGAACAGTCTGCGGCTGTAGTGACCAGCCCGTAATACCCAACAGATAGTCCAAATCGTAACAGCCCCAATTGGACATAATGCCGCCGCCGTTGAGCGCCCTGCTCAGGCGCCAGGCAGGCGGCATCTTTTCGGGTGCTGGTTTGGCTGGGGCAATGGCCCGACAGCGAATAACCCGCAGGTTCCCTAAGGCCCCTGTCGCAATAAAGTCCGTCGCCGCTTGCGTCGCTTCCAAAAAGTGAAAACGAGCAGAGCAGCAGCCAGCCTTCAAGTTTCCCTGGACGGCCAGCATCTGTCGCACTTCATCGGCGTTCAGGGCGACGGGTTTTTCCGTCAGAACGTGCTTGCCGTTTCGAAAAGCCCGAATGGCCAAGTCGGTGCGCGCGTGAGCCGGTAAGGCCAGCACCACCGCTTCGACCTGGGGATCGGCCAAAAGTTCGTCAGCATCCGTATAGGCCGCCTCGACGTGATAGCTCTGTGCCGTTGCCCGCACTACGTCTTCGCGCACATCGGCTACAGCCACTACGTGGACACTTTCCACCTCTTGCACTGACTTTAGATGCACTGTACCAATGACTCCACAGCCAATAATACCAAAATTAACCGGTTTCATACCCTCTCTCATTGCAAAGTTAGAACTTATAAACGGGCTGTTGGCAGATATGGTCAAGCTGTAGCTTTGGGCATATTGAGCCGGAGCGCGTTTTAAACAACCCAGTAGTCTCACCGCGAGTGGACTACTAAAACAGGTGATCTTGTCATGGCATGGTATAAAGGCAACCTACATATGCATTCGTATTGGACGGATGGTCACGACTTTCCAGAGATGATTGCGGATTGGTTCAAGGGCGAGGGATATGATTTTATTGCGTTTACCGAGCACGACCAACACCAAGTCGGGGAGAAATGGGCAAGCCGGGATCCGCTGAAGGGGTCGGGGCGGTCGATGAAGGAAGGGGGTCTACTACAGAAGTATGTGCAGCGTTTTGGCAAGAGTTGGGTCGAGACCCGCGGAGGGGAAGAAGGCGAGGTCCGCGTAAAGCCGCTGGCCGAATACCGCCACCTCGCCGAAGAAACGGGGCGCTTCCTGATTATAACGGGAGAAGAGGTGACGACAAAATGGGGCTATGTCGACGATTGGAGCCAGACGCATTGGATCAACGTCTTTAACACCCCCGTGCCCGTCGAACCACAGCACGATCCAGATTCGAGCCCGCGCGCTATGCAGGCGACACTCGACGTGGCCCGGTCGATGGGCGAGGATGTATTGGTATTCCTGAACCATCCAAATTTTGGCTGGAATGCGACGGCGGAAGATATTGCGGCAGTCGCAGGCCTCAGGCACATGGAGATCTACACCGCGCTGAATATGTGCGCGACCTTCGGAGACGAACTGCACTGCCCGCTCGAGCGGCTCTGGGACGTGGCGCTGGCACTGCGCCTAACGCAGGGCGGCGACCTCATCTACGGGCTGGCGACCGACGACTGCCACGCCTACGCACCCCACTTTGAATTTGGCCTAACGGCGCTGCCGGGCCGTGCGTGGATCTGCGTTCGCTCCGACGAACTGACGCCAAAGCTCATCCTCGGTGCCGTCAACCAGGGAGACTATTATTGCAGTTCGGGCGTTGCGCTGGGGGAGGTGGAGCTCAATAGCGAGGGAATCGCGCTCCAGATCAAGGCCAAGACAGGCGTTCGTTATACGACGCAATTTATAGGCACGCCGAAAGATGTAGATATGTCGAGTAAGGCCGTTGTAGATTCGTCGGGCAAGACCGTGCGGACGACACGGACCTATTCGGAGGAACTCGGTCAGGTCCTACACGAGACCACCGACCTCGCTCCTTCTTACTCGTTTACCGGCAACGAGCTCTATATTAGAGCCGTAGTGACATCGGATATCTCGCATCCCAACCCTACGGGGCCGGGGGATGTTGAGAAAGCGTGGACGCAGGCCGCCGTGCCGCAAGGAGTAGAACGGGCGTGAATCTATATTAGATCAGGGCAGATATCGACAAACCAACCACAGTCTCCCACTGTATATAGAAAAGGCGAACGCTTCATGGATACAGCAAAAATAACCGGCGTAACTTTCCACTCAAACGACAGCCTACACATTGGAACCACTGGGGATAATTTTGACAATATCTGGGGGCCAGACGACAAGGTCTATTTCAGCTATTGCGACGGCAATCTGTTCCCCGACGTCGAATAATGGCCGCGGTATGTATCTGCTCTACTCTGCGACCTCCCATGATGATTGGATAGGCCCCTTGTACAAACTCAACCAGACAAAGATGACTTTGACCCTCGGATAAGGAGCCTCACCATGCCCCGCCCCAATGTGGTCTTTATTATGACCGACAACCAATCGAGCTGGACCCTGGGCTGTTACGGCAACGAAGAGATTCGCACGCCGCATATCGACCAGCTCGCCGCCGATGGCGTGCTCTTCGAGAATGCCTACTGTATCAACTCCGTCTGCTCGCCGAGCCGGGCGACCTATTTCACAGGCCTCATCCCCTCGCAGCACGGCGTGCACTGTTATCTCGGCAACGAAAAACCCGATGCGCAGATGGGTTCACAAGCCTATTCCACCATCGGCGAATTTGCCAACCTGCCGCGCCTCTTGTCCACGAGTGGTTACACGTGTGGCCTGAGCGGCAAATGGCATCTAGGAGATAGCCTACACCCGCAGGAGGGCTTCTCCTACTGGTTCACCAAACCAAAAGGGCACACTTCGACCTTCTACGATGCCGAAGCCATCTGGCAGGGGGAAGTCTATCGCGAGCCGCGCTATTTTACCGAGGCGATCACCGCCCATGCGCTCGATTTCTTAGGACAGCAGAGCGCAGAAGATCCCTTCTTTCTCTTCGTCGGTTATAACGGCCCCTATGGTCTGGGCGAACACATGACGTCGACGCACGAGAATCGCCACACGGCTTATTACGCCGACAAAGACTTGGCCTGTTTCCCCCGCGAATCGGTCCACCCCTGGCTAAAACAGAATCGCCAGATCGTCAACAACGAGACCAGCATACGGGGCTATGCCGCAGCCGTCAGCGGCGTCGACGACGGCGTAGCGGAGATCTTGGGGCAATTAGAGCAGCAGGGCTTGGCCGAAAATACCTTGGTCATTTTTACGGCGGACCAAGGTCTGTGCGCTGGCCACCACGGCATGTGGGGCATGGGTGACCACGCGCGCCCACTGCACGCTTATGAAGAAGCGATTCGCGTGCCGATGATTTGGCGGCATCCCAGCCATATCAAAGCGGGCAGTGTAGTTGGCGAAAGGACCTGCAACTACGACTTCTTCCCCTCGCTGCTGGACTATCTCGAAATGCCACATCCATCACAGCCGCAACTACCTGGGCGCAGCTACGCCCCAGCGCTGTGCGGAGAACAGCTCGATTGGGACGGCACGATCTTTCACGAGTTTGAAAATTTGCGTTTAGTGCGCGATGATCGCTGGAAGTATGTCTGGCGTTTCCCCTCGGGCCCGGACGAACTCTACGATATGCAAAACGACCCAGGAGAAGGGCACAACAGGGCAGAAGACGTCGAATGCGCCGAGATCGTGCGAGAGAGTCGCGCGCGTATCGAAGCCTTTTTTAACCTCTACGCAGATCCGCAGTACGACGTGTGGCGCGGGGGTCGCTCTAAAGCAGGACGACTAGTCCACGACGAATAGAAACTATGGTATATATGTGGTGCGAGTAGCGCGCGGACGACCGCGCCGAAACAGCTCTTTCACTTCGTCGCGCTGCTGGTCGTTGTAGTAGCGCCCCCAATGGTCAATCCACTGCAGCGACTCGTCTATCGAATGCAAAAAGAATTGCACCGCTTCCCGTCGCTCCTTCGGCGGTCGGCCGCAGCGCAAATAGACCGGTGAAGTATGCGCGTAGACGGCGTGGCCAATCCTGGCGCCCGACCACCTCGCCATTATGCACCAGCTCGGCGCGCACCAGCGGATAGTGCGAGCTAAAACTGGATTCGGCCTCCAGCAAACACCGTTGGGCAACGCGACCTCGGCGCCGATGGGCTGACCGTTGACCTGTAGGTCCAAAGCCGGACCATTCGTTATAAAAGTCCGCCCCGCCTTCATGCCCTCAATCCAGGCAGCATAAGAAAAATCGCCGTCGCAAAAAAAGAAGAGATGAGCTAATTCGGCGATATTTTCTCTAGGCCCCGTGCAATAGACTGTGGGAATTGCAGATGACTAGGGAATGTGCTAAGGTTATTTTTGCTACCGCAAATATGCGAACTATAAGAGAGAAGGTGAAATATGTTTAAGTGTGCGATTATTGGTGTGAGTGGTGGGCGGGCGCGGGGGTTGGCAGAAGGTTATCAACATATAAAGAAGGGAATGCTTGCGGCCATTTCGACGCGGAACGAGGAAAACCTAAACGCATTTGGCGAAGAGTTTGGCGTAGACAGTCGCTATGCGGATTACCGCGAAATGTTCGCCAAAGAGAAGCCGGACCTCGTGCATGTCAATACACCGCCTAATGTGCGCCTAGAGATATTTGAAGCGGCAGAAGAAGCTGATGTGCCCGCTGTCCTAGTAGAGAAACCCCTGGCGATTCAGGGAGAAGACTGGCGCGCGATCAAAGGTTTTGCCGCCACCTCAAAAACCAAAATCGCCATCAATCACCAACTCCACTTCCACCCCCGGCGACAGCAGCTACAGAATATTGTCCGCGAGGGTAAGATCGGTGAGATTCGTTTTATCGAAGCCAGCTGCGGCCTGAACTTGGCCTACCAAGGCACGCATGCCCTACAGGCGATCGGTGCGTTTCACCCCGAGGGCGTTCCCGCGCGAGTGATGGGGCAGGTTTCAGGAACCGACGGGCTGGTCGACACACCCAAGAAACACTTTGCCCCAGACCAATGCACTGCCGCCATTGCCTTTGCCGACGGAGTGCGAGCGCAGCTGGTAGCGGGCCCGTTTGCACCGCGCGTAAAAGACGACGAGCGCGCGCACATCCACAAGCGCATCGCCGTCTATGGCACTCGCGGCTATGTGCAGTGGACGATGTGGTCGTGGGAAGTAGGTATCGACGGACAGATTGAACGCGGTGTGCACGCCTATCCCGACGAAGATATCCTAGGGCAAGCCGCCATGACGGACGCGCTGTTGCAGTGGGTTGAAGACGATAAAAAAATGCATCCACTCAATCTAAATACGGCCCTGCGGGATTTCAATATTATCCTCGGTATATACACCAGCGCACTCGAACGCAGACCCGTCGATTTACCCTGTGAACCTGCGGAAGATCTCATGGCCGCTTTGCAAAACGCATTGAGCAGCTGAGGCGATGGAACATCTCGTAGTGCGCTCGCATATCGTCCCCATGTTGGTATCGGGGATTCCGTGCGCCTTGCTTTCAATTGAGAGGTCGAAGTAACAAGCGAAGTCGGCGCGGGCACGGAGGTCGCGATTCGCCCGCCCGTTAGAGAGGGCGGTATAGGGTGATTCTATACATCGCGAGATCTCTCCTACCGCAAGCAGCGATCGGTGCGATTACAGCTTGAATTCATGCAGAGTAGTGCACGTCACGCCCCCGCTAACGCCTCACCAATTCTCAGTACCGCCTGTAACAAACCATCCACCTGCGAGCTCTCCGCCCTAGCGCCAATAAAACAGGGACGCAGCGCCAACTGCCCGTCGATGCGCGTAGTGCTGGGCAAATATTCATTTTCTCTAATCAGCTGTCGGTGCAATTTTTGGTTGAGCCTATCCAGATCGTCGACCTGTGCAGCAACATAGCGAAAACAACAAACGGACAAAGTCGGCTCGAGCAGTAGTTCCAGGTTCGCGTGCTGCCTAGCAAAATCCGCGATAGCGCGCGCCATATCATTGTGGCGTTTTACGCGTTCGCGCATCCCTTCAACGCCGATCTCTCGAATCAACGCCCACACCGCGATGCCGCGACAGGGCGCACTCAATTCGACGCCATAGTTAAAATAGGGGATGCCAAAGTCATCGAGCGTGTGTTCGATACGGGCATCGCCAAGGCCACTCTGGTCGATTGAACCTTCCAGGTATTCCGCGGGTTCCTGAGTGAAGGCGCGCTCCAACAAATCTCGATCGCGCACAAAAGTAGCCGCAATACCAATCGACGCGCCCAGCCATTTATGGGGGTCCACGATGACGGAGTCAGCCAACTCAAGGCCTTGGTAGAGGTGGCCAATTCTCTCATCCAGCACACCGGGCAAACCATAAGCACCATCGATGTGAAACCAGATGCCATAGCGCTGCGCAACTTCGCCAATTGCTCGCAATGGGTCGATCGCACCGGTATTGGTTGTGCCGGCGTTGGCGACGACGGCCATGGGGACTATATCTTCCTGTAAGTCGCGCTCAACTGCATCTATCAACGCATCAACCCGCATGCGACCCTGCTCATCACAGACGATGAGTTTGATGGCGCGACGACCGATTCCCAATACGCCACCGGAGCGTTGAATAGTGTGATGGCATTCACTGCTGGCATAAACGCGGACCGCCCGATCAACGCCGTCTCTTGCCGGGTCGCGCCCCAGTTTTTCGAACGCAGATTGTCGAGCCCCTCCCAGTGCCACCAAATTGGCCACGGAGCCACCGCTACTATAGACACCCTTCATTTTGTCCAAGCCGCACATTTGCGCCAGCCAGTCGAGCGAAAGCTCCTCGAGGAAATTGAATGCGGTAGGCAAGTATCGCTGTGGCGACGCAATGCTGGCGGCCGTAGTTGCTAGCGCCGCAGCGCTGGTCGCGCCGGTGGTGATATAAGAGGTAAACCCCGGTTTGGCAACGGGTGAGCCATGGGGGATAACCTGCTCTACGATCTCCCGGGTAACCTGGTCGATGCCAACCCCTCTCTCCGGCAGTGGAAGGTCTAGTATCGCCTTCCAAAGATGTTTTTTTTCTAATGCGTCGGGATGTTCAAATTTGAGAAACTCATCTAGCCCCGCGCCGATCTCTGCTAGCAGATTCTGCAAGTTAGCGAGCTCTGCTTTTTCTTGTGGCATACACTTCCCCATTCACAAATCAAAGGATTGGCATTCAGGCGCATATATAAAGAAAAAGGCGTTCAGACCTTTCGTATAAATCACGCAATGAACTTGAATCAAAGTCAAACGTCATTTAGCGCAAAGGCTCCGAGATGCCCTTATAAAAAGGCCCGCCAGACGAATAGTCTGGCGGGCCTTTTATTTTCTTCTGAGATTGCTGGAATATTTACGCATTGTGCTCTGGTGCTACTCGTCCAAAGCCAGAGCTGGCGACGAGTGCTCACTGCGAATCTGAATGGGAACGGCGTAGACCTCATCGCCGCACGAAACGCAGAGCGTCGAAAGATCCACGTCAGGCGCTATATTCAGTCATCGAGTGTGCAGCCGTGATCGAGCCACTGATCCAAGCGATCCCTACTCTCCGCACGGACAGAGAGATCCTGCGCAAAGTGCTGATGAATATCCTCGGCAATGCCGTCAAGTTCACCGATACAGGAAGCATCACCATATCGGTCAAACTCGTGGAAGATCAAGTAGAGATCTCGGTGGCTGATACCGGTATGGGCATTCCACCCGAGGATCTGTCGTATATCTTCGAGGAGTTTCGCCAGGTGGAGCGTCAGGGAAGCACAGAGAAGGAAGGTTCGAGATTGGGATTGGCGATTGCCCGGAAATCGATCGAGCTTGGGGGAGGGATGATTTCAGCGGAGTGCGAAGTAGGTAAGGGCACGACGTTTACGCTGAGGATTAAGGACTACCCTTCAGAGTGAGACCTACCCCCGCCAAATCCACCCACCTGACCAGGCCGTAGAAAGGTGAGTTACATTTCACAGAATGAGGAAAAAATAATGATCACCACAGAATTTGAGCGCGAGTTGATAAATGGTCTATCCGAATTATTTCCAAATCACAATGAATACAGTATTGAGAATATTGAAGAGATCGTGGGGGGGCAGACACCCATATCTGGGGATTTGACTTTGTATGTGATGATCAGAAAATAGAGCTTGTTGCTATAATTTACAGAGAGGGAACGAGCGATAGCCGTGCAGAGAAGGAGTTCCAGATAATGGGACAATTATTCTCACTGGGAATATCGGTACCCAAACCCTATTTCTGGGGAGGGAGTGGGGCACTTAATAATCCATATTATGTTATGGAAAAAATTGAGTGGAATAAGTATACCAGACCTTGAAAATGATCCATATATGTTTGCCAAAGATATGTTGAGTGGTCCGGCAAGAGATGTTGAAAAATACGGATTGGGTGAATTGAAGCCATTGATCGGATGGTTAGAAGACAACATGAAACCCAGTGAGGAAGTGGTGCTAGTTCATGGTGATTATCACCATTCCAATGTAATCGTGAGACCGGACCATTCCATGGTGGTTATTGACTGGTCAAACATAGGACTGAGTGATTTTAGGATAGATCTTGGATTCACAACTACGATGGAAATACTCATGTCAGGTGGGGGATCGGTACAGGGAGTAGTTGATGTATACGAGCAGATCTCGGGAAGAAAAGTTAAAGAGATAGAATACTTCATGATTCTCTCCAACCTGTATAATATCATGCGAATGTATAGTGCCGCTGTTAATTATGAGATCACGGGTATATCACTTGATACTTTAATTGAGGCAATAAAGTAATAATTCTGTCCCTCTCTCCACTCCCACCCACTTAACCACGGATGAGATCGGATAGGTGCCGCCGGGCAGAATGGGTCACCTGATCGGCCAGACCCAGGCGGAAAAGCATCTGCACGGTATGACCTTTGGAAATGCCCAGATAGGTGAGAAGTTCCCGCTGCAAATCGCTCATATCCCCATATTCCTGCAGGGCCTGACTCAGGTGAATCTCAACAAGAGATATTTGAGTGGGAAAGCGTCGAAGGGGCACTGGTGCTCGACTGGCGGGTGATGCCTGAATTCTCCGATGATGGGAAGCCCCGCACTGTTCTCGCTGTTTCAAGAGACATCACCGAGCGCCAGCATGCCGAAGAGTGAATTCAGAATACCGATCGAACGCTGCCTGAAGCCGCGCCAGTTCCTCCCCGGCTCTCTACCCGGTCGCCAATTCCTTGAACCGCAAGATCTGCCGCGCCGCCTCTCCCATCACATTGTTCAAATCACGTTCGGCGATATCCGGCATCACCATCGTCATCAACTCCACGGTCTTCACGTATCCGGGATCCTTCATCATGAACGGGAAGTCCGACCCCCACAGCGTGTGGGCGGCCCCGTAACGGTCAACGAAAGGGCCCGGAGAATGCCATCCCGTAAGATCTTTGTACGGGTACGGCTCATCGCTGATGGCGTACGCCCCGGACATAATCGAGTACACATTCTCGAACTGGTAGAACTCGGCCGTCGTATGGCGAGTGATAGAAGGTTTCCGGACCTCGATATGCGGCTGGCCGTCCTTCCAGGTCACGCCGTCACGCCCCGGACATACCATCATATGCTTGAAGACGACGCGGACTTGAGGGAATGCCTCCAGCAGGAACGGGACCATATGGACCTCGGCTGCCTCTGGATACAGGTAGAGGACGAAGTCCTTCTCAGCGGCGTGTTCCCAGGCCGCGTACATCTTCCACTCCGGGGGGTTCATCGGCGACAGCGGATCGATCGGGCCACCGAAGCGCTCGAGTTGAAATCCGACAATATCGCCCGCATCGGCCAGCCGATTCATGTGGTCTTTCACATCGTCAGCATCGTCGGGAATCAACCCAATACCTCTGAACTGCCCGGGTTGATCCGCCATGCATTTCAGCATGTAGGCGTGGTTTTCGAACTGTGCACCGCCAGCCTGGACGAGTATTGCCTGGTCGACATCGTTGGCCGTCATCTGCTCCAGCAGCAGCTCGACCGGCGCCTCCCGGTCCTCAGGAAGGCCTTCCGATACGTCACGCGGGAACTCAGATGACGGCTTGAGGAAAACGTGTGCCAACGCATCAATCTTACCCATCGATAATCCTCTCGAATTGGAACGTGGACCCTAACGGCAAACGACTCGGGACTGTCCTATCTCATTCCTCCGGTATCCTCCCAAACCCAAACAGAGACTCCCTCTCCCTCGACAGCAGCTTCTTCAGCTTCTCCCGACTCTCCGTCCATTCGGGCCCGCGCTTGCTGTACTGGTCCTTGAGTTCGTTGAAGACACAGTAGCTGCTGATGAGCGACTTCCGGGGAGTGGTCGTCCGATTGATCAGCGCCGTATGCCATCCGTAGCAGTTGAATATGATCGCCGTGCCCGCCTTGCCCGGCAGCGGCTTGATCCCCGGCATCGCATCCAGACGCTTCACGCGAGGATACGGTCCTGCGCCTTCTTTCTGGCTTCCGGGCACGTAGGCGAATGCACCGCGTTCCTCACCAACGTCGTTCACATAGGTCTGGACTTTTATATGCAGCGGAAAGCTGTCCCGATGCATATCCGGATGCCATCCCACGTAACTGATCGGGCTCTGCGGAACAGCCCGCACCGTCACTCCGCGGGCGAGCATGTCCTCTCCCAGGAAGTCTCTCAGAATTCCGAGGGTCGACGGGTGATCGACCATGTCCAGAAACGCCTCGTCCTGTTCGAATGGATCCGGGATATCCATGAATGCCGACGATTGATGCCCGGCAGCCACATTCGCCAGCCAGGTCGGCTTCGCCGCCTCCACCCCTTCATCAAATGCCTTCTGGAGCCGGCTCAGATCATCGCCTGAGACCGCATTCTCCACGACGACATAGCCATCTTCCCTCCAGCTCTGCCACTGAGCTTCATCAGCGCCTACGGTATCTATAGCGACCATCGAAATCTCCTGAGTAGAGGCAGAGGCGACAATGGACCATAGACAGTGGACCATAAAGGCACCGATGCCATCTTTTGCCGTTTGCCTTCTGAATGCTGACATCTGACTGCTGACCCCCTACGCCCTGAATCCAATCAAATGTCGCGGTGTATTCTCGCGGTGGACATCAGGAGATGTACAGGAAATATAAAGGGATTTTTAGGGGGTCGGGTCAAGTGATGTGGGCGTCTTATCGCCCTCTTTGCTGCTGGGGTGCCCGTCTTTAAATAGCGCCTCTTTTAGGCTCGGAAGCCGGAAAGCAGATCGCGTAATAGGTTTCGGCCAACAAAGCCATGGCGCACGAGGAATGGCGCGCCATGGCAGACGTTACAATCTTCCGCACTCTCGGGGCAGGAATGTTTGTACTAGGCTAGGAAATAACCTTCAACCGGCCCCACCAATGCTCGTTGGTCCCTTATGCTTCTTCTCGTTTTTCAATTTTCGTTTTTCCTTTGTACTAAGCCGGTCCTTCTGCTGCTGTTGCTTTTTGTCTTTATCTTTTTTCCCCGTGTCACCCATATTCGTTTCTCCATGTTTGGAAATGACTTACGCGAACTGTAGTGCCGAAAACTCGTCTTCGATCGCAGAGGCTAAAGATGAGACCCTTGGGTCTCACACTCGTCGATTTATGGTCGAGCCCCTAGCACTGCTTGGGATTCCCTAATCATTAGAACAGAAAACACCCGCACTTAGTTCCGCCGCTCGTTGGTGGGCTCGTCGTGCGTGAGTGGATTGAAGGCGTTACCGGGAAGGGTAGACGAGGAAGAAATGATTAATCAAGCCACTAAATCGATTGGTTGTCTGCTCTGACTCGAATCTTCTTGAGGAGGCTGTACTTGGACAGTAGTGATAAGACTTATGGCGTTTTGGAACTGGCCATCCAGTTCTTTCTCGAGGGTACAGGTTTTGAGGGAGACCACCTCTCGGTACGTCTATCTTCCGGGCGGGCAGATCGTGTCTATCTTGTCCAGAGTTGCTTTATCGAGTTCGCCGTTGGCTGCTGCTGCATTCTGTTTCGCCTGTTCGGGCGTCTTCATTCCTGGAATAGGACAGGTGACCGCAGGATTGGCGAGGGTAAACTTGAGCGCGAAATCAACCATGTTCATCCCGTCAGGTACGAACTCGCGCAGTGCTGCGACCTTGTCGAGCCTGGCGAGGAAAGCATCGCGTTGATTTCCTTCTGGATTCCAGTGCTCTCGAACCGAGTCGTCGTCTGCGAACTTTGTGTCTGCGGTGAATTTATCCGCCAAAAGACCCTGAGCGATTGGTCCTCGCAATAACACCCCGATATTGTTGTCCAGGCAGTAGGGAAGGATGTCACTCTCTGGCTTCCGGCTAAGGAGTGAGTAGTTGATCTGACATGATGCGCATGCGCCCTCTGAGTTGAGCGCTTTGAGCGAATCGAGGTCGTTGGTGGATATCGCGTAGTGACGGATCTTTCCTTGCTTCTTTAGCAACTCAAAGGCTTCGACAAAGATTTCGGGATTTTCGGGAGTTCCTATGTGACACTGATACAGATCGATATAATCTGTATCGAGACGGTAAAGGCTGGCGTGACAGCAGTTGATGATGCTGTATATCGACTTGAACCCGAGAGGATCTCCCTGGCGACGCCCCCAGTTGCCGGCCTTTGTTGCGATGTAGACCTCAGACCTCTTACTTTTCAGCGCTTTGCCTGTGTAGATTTCACTCTGCCCCAGGCCGTAGCCATCTGCGGTATCAAACAAATTAACGCCCACCTCGAGAGCCGCATTGATGGTGTCGAGAGCCTGCTTTTCTTCGACCGACCCCCATTGGCCGCCGATGCCCCAGCATCCCATGGAGATGGCGCTCACGTTCCACCCAGTTTTTCCAAGTGTTCTGTACTGCATGATATTCCTCCGTGTGTTGTGTACCTGAACTACAAATAAACATGGCAAATCAGACGGTTCATTATCGGTATTGGCAACGATCTCTTTCAGAGCTCATTTCACGAGACCAGCAGAGTCCTCAGCAATCCACTGTTCCCACATCCGCTCATCTGGTTGCATAAATCCACTATTGGCCCGCCGCGTGAAACTTTCAGCAGATATATAGGAATTATAAAGTCCTTCTAGGGGGTTAGGTCAAGCCGTATGGTTATTTTATCGCCCTCTTTTAGGCTCGGCCGGCCCGATGGACGTTTAAGTGGAAGGCATTCTTTAAGGGACCCCCTATAATTGAGTTCTTCACTTAAAGATATTACCTTTCACGCGACTATGGGGCATGGCCACACAGGTTCGGAATTAAACATTTTCTGGATCGGTACGGGCAGTGGCCTGAGTCATTACGACGGCGTTGGAGATTCGCGCCGATGAGCGTTCTGGCGATATGCCGATTGTTGCGATTACGGCCAACGCGATCGCTGTCTGACCGCCGGCATGAACGATCATGTCGCTAAACCGATTGACCCGGTTGCCCTATTTAAGACGATGTTGCGGTGGATCGCACCGAGCGAGCGCGACTTCTACGAAAAGATGATGCGGCAGTTTTGCGACGGCGATCAAGCCAGAACGGTGGAGGCAGTTAAGACATTGCTCACCGAAGAAAATCGCGAAGAAGCAGAACGCGCGGCGCACTCGCTCAAAGGCGTTGCCGGAACACTCGGCGCGATGGAGTTAGAGCGGCGTGCACAGGGTCTCGAAGCCGCGATTAAAAACGGGGACGACACCTATCCCCACCTCGATGCAGTTCAGCAAGAGCTAGATCGCCTCCTGCCGTTGATTCAGGAAGCATTGGGCCACGAGGCCGAAGATGGTACGCTCCGTTAATTAGCTGGGCCAAGCGTCTCGCCGAGGCAACGACCATGTTCGATATGGAAGCTATGTCGGCAGCGTTAGATCAATTCGCAGCCCAGACCGACGGCGTCCAAAAAATCCTGTCGTAAAAAGATGGAGGATCCGGAGAAACGGATTTCTCTGCAATGAACAAAGTCGAGCTAAGGGCTTGACACCTTGGTCAAATACCGACAAGAACTCTTATAACACCGTCAAACGGAGAACATTTAGGATTTGCGGTCAAACCACACGCGGACAAAAAAACCTACGGTGCAACCGGACTCAACCCGTTGCTTGCTCGTACTATTCATTGCCATAGCTTTGCTGCCGACTACTGCGGAAAAGACCCAGGCTGAGCCACCCGATATTGGCCTCGCGACAGATCCAAGCCCCCGCGAAGTAAGCGGCGAGCTGCAAATAGGTTCTCATGTCAAATTATTCCTGCCCAACCTACCGTATCTTGCCATTTCTCATGCTATAAATGCTGCGCTGGTACGGCCTGCCAATAGAGACAAGGGCTGGCAGTACGACCTGGCAAAAAGCCACCGCAGTATCGACGATACAATCTGGGAGTTTACCCTGCGCCAAAATGTGAATTTCCAGGATGGCACCTCGTTTAATGCCGACTCGGTGCTGCTCAATATGACCTATTTCAAGCAGCAGCCCTTCACCTTTACCAAATTACACACCCTATTCGACCGAGTTGAAAAGGTCGACGACCACACGGTGCGTTTTTATTTAACTGAGCCCTATGGTCTGTTTATGCACGATGCCATGTGGTTGCAATTTTATACTGCAAGCTATCTCGAAAAATATGGCTGGAACGGAAAACCCACTTGTCCAAACCTTGCCGAACCGGGTCCCTATGGACTGGGGCCCTACATCTTGCACGAGGGCTATATTGAGGGCGACCGCAGCACGCCCAAGACCGTGCTCAAGGCAAACCCCGACTACTGGGGCGAGGACAAAGCCAAGGTGGAAACCATCACCATCTACACCGAGCTAGACATAACAGCAGCACGCGATTTAGCGCTACTAAGAGAGGGGGAAATCGATATCACTCCGGTCCCCTTCGCAGATCAGGTAGAAACGATCACTTCTCCTTATGCCAAGCTCGCCGTATCGCAGTCGATGAATAATTATGCGATGCACTTCAATCTTATCAACGGCAATTCAGCGATCGGCGACGAGCGCATCCGCCACGCCATAAACCATGCTATCGACCAAGAATACCTGCTAAATTTATCCATGCTCGGCGAAGGTATTTTGTCACCCACTATGGTGTCACCGAATTTCTACCAGGTCGCGGCAACCATCGATTCACTGGATCCCTATTTCGCAGAATATGCCCAAACGCACGACACTAGCATTGAACATCTGCGTTTGCAGGTGCAGCGCTACCAGCAAGAACAGGAGCTGGACCCAGAACAACCGCTAGAGTTGACTCTTCTTAGCCAAGAGAGCTTTCTATTTCTGATCCGCGATATCCAGTATTTTCTTTCGCAGGTCAACATAGATCTGAAGACGGAGATCGTGGCCCATGAGAAGATGGTATTCCATCAATTACTAAGCACATGGCAGGGTGAGAATGAGCAATCCTGGGATCTGCTGCTGTGGGGTAATTACGATTGGTACAAACATCCCTGGGCGGCATTTTTCGTCTATCGCCCCGGGACGGCCTGGTCAACGATTCCCCCTAATACAGAGTTGATAGATTTAACCGACCGCCTGATGCAAACCAATGTCGACTCAGATGCCTATAGACCTTTATTAGCCGATTTTATTTCTCATGTTTACCAACACAACTACATGGTATTTCTGCCGAACCCAAATAATATATACGCCGTAAATAAGGAAGTCGTATTCGATCCTGGCCGTTCTGCCTTCATCTACCTGCGCGACCTGCAAGTAACCGATATGCACTGGTCTATGCGCGATGGGGCCAGCTACCCAGCAGAGCGCCAAAAATCGCTGCATATCAATCGTAAAAACTTCCGGAAACCGTCGTTATGAGCAACACAAACCACTCGGGCACGGCCCCAAAAAAATCGCATGACAGCCTGGAGCGAGGGCGTTTTATGTCTCGGCGTATCATCGCTCTATTGCTTATCGCCTCGACGGTACTGATCGGCCAGAGCCTTTACAATTTGTCGAACCTAGAACAGGTAGACCAATCCATTATCACCGTCCATCATACCGCTGACAGCCTAGAGAAACTAGCGCGCGAAATCACCACCCCCATAGCCGACATTCGCATGCTGTCTATGGAGATGGTTTTAGCGCCTAACCAAACGCTGATTGAGGAGACCCAACAACATCTCGACCAGCGCATTGCAGACTTAGAGTCTCGTCTCTCGGAATGGCACAACCGCCTGGACAACGGGGGCAGCGGCATGCCTGGGCAAAGTGAGTTTAATGCCATTGAATCCGCCTGGCAGACCTACCGTGCAGCCCTGTTAAAGACCCGCTATTATATTGCAGAAGGCATCCGCGTAGCCGCTTTTATCAGCGTCACCCGTCAGGAAAAAGAGCACTACGAGGCACTGCAGCAAACCTTGACGGCCTTTGGCCTGACTCAGGTTGCACTAAGCCAAGAGGTCTATGACATTGCCCAGGATAATTCCACCGTGGCCTACTACACTCTGGTAGTCACCGCCATTATCCAAATTCTGATTCTCATGTCGATCCTGTTCTTCGTTTACCGCATGTTCCGTTCTTACATGCACTCAGCCCAGGTCCATGAACAAGAGCAGGCAGGGGCCAAAGAAATCGCGGAATCTGCCAACCAGGCCAAGAGCGATTTTCTCGCCAATATGTCCCACGAGATCCGCACCCCGATGAACGCCATCATCGGCATGGCGCACCTGGCCCTGCGCACCGATCTCAACCCGAAACAGCACGACTACCTCGACAAGATTCAGGGCTCCGGCCAGCATCTGCTCGGCGTCATCAACGACATCCTCGATTTCTCCAAGATCGAAGCGGGCAAGCTCGACGTCGAGACCATCGACTTTGCGCTCGATGAGGTCATGGACAATATCTCTGCATTCATAGGATCCAAAGCCTCGGACAAAGGACTGGAACTGCTCTTTGATGTGGCAACCGATGTCCCGCGTGGCCTGCGCGGAGACCCGCTGCGCTTAGGGCAGATCATCATCAACTACGCCAACAATGCCGTCAAGTTCACCGAAGACGGCCAGATCGTCGTACGAGTTCGCAAGGCGCAGGACCTCGGCGATGAAATCACCCTGCGGTTCGAAGTCGAAGATACCGGCATCGGTCTAAACCCGGAACAACAGAGCAAGCTCTTTCAGTCCTTCCAACAGGCCGATGCCTCGACGACGCGCAAATTCGGTGGCACGGGACTCGGACTCGCTATATCAAAAAACCTAGCCGAACTCATGGGCGGCCAAGTCGGCGTCGAGAGCGAGTCCGGCCAAGGCAGTACCTTCTGGTTCACGGCACGCCTAGGCGTCGGCCAAGAGCCTGAAAGAGTCTACACCATCGAACCGGACCTGCGCGAACGGCGTGTGCTGATCGTCGATGACAACCCACAGGCTCGACAGATCATATCTGAAATGCTGTCATCGATGACCTTTCGCGTGGACGAAGCCTCCTCGGGCAAAGAAGCCATCGAACTCGTCGTCGCGGCCGATGGATCAGACCCGTATGAAATCGTCTTCATCGACTGGAAAATGCCCCCCGGCATAAATGGCATCGAAACTATTCGCCAAATTGCCAACCATGCCCTCACCACGCAGCCGCGCCCTGTCATGGTCACGGCCTACGGGCGGGCGGAAATAGTCGAGGAAGCGCACGAGGCCGGCATCGACATTACGCTGGTCAAACCGGTCACTCCCTCGCATCTCTACGATGCGGCGTTGAACGCACTGCGCGACGATGCGCAATGGATACCCAAAGCACGGGATGAGACATCGACGACAGAAGGCCTCGATCTGTCGCCCATTCAGGGTGCACAAATCCTGCTGGTCGAGGACAACGAAATTAATCAGCAGGTAGCAACCGAGCTGCTGCAAGATGCCGGCTTTTACATCGACCTAGCGGAGAACGGCCAGCTTGGCGTCGATAAAGTGCGTATTGGTGAATACGACCTCGTGCTGATGGACATGCAGATGCCGGTCATGGATGGTATCACGGCAACCTTGGAGATTCGCGCCGATGAACGCTACGGCGATCTGCCTATCGTGGCGATGACGGCCAATGTGATGACCGGTGATCGCGACCGCTGTTTGGCCGCCGGCATGAACGACCACATAGCCAAACCGATCGATCCCGTCGCGCTCTTTAAAACCTTGCTCGAATGGATACCACCAGGTGAGCGCCAAGGGCCCACGACTACAAAAACTGACCAAGTGATGCCGGATAGGGCCCGCGACGAAGGGGCGGAGGAACCAATCGACCGCTTCCATCAGCTAGAGCAGGTTAAAGGCCTAGATACGGCCACAGGCTTACAGCGCGTTGCGGGCAAGCGCGATTTTTACGAAAAAATGATGCGTCAGTTTTGCGACGGAGAACAAGCGGGAGCGATTGATATGATCAAAGAACTGCTCGCTGAACAAGATCGCAAAGCAGCAGAACGCGCGGCCCATTCGCTCAAGGGCGTAGCGGCTACGTTGGGAGCGATTGAGTTGGGACAGCGAGCACAAGGGTTGGAAACGGCCATTGGGGGTGGAGACGAGACAGGCCCACACCTTGAGGCAGTCCAGCAAGAACTCGATCGCCTCTTGCCGTTGATCCGGAATGTATTGGGTTCGGGCATAGCAGGCGAGGATAACGCGACGGGCGAAGAGTTGGACCTGCCCCCAGGAGTGCTGGAGAGACTGCCCCAACTGCTGGAAAATATTCAAGTTTTTCAGATGCGCGTGGACGAACTCAAGGAAACGCAGTCGATCGACGATATAGAGCGTTTTGCCGGGGAAATCCTCGCCCTCGCAGAGTCAGCGGATTTCCCCCCATTAATTAGCTGGGCAAAGCAGCTCGCCGAGGCAACGAGCATGTTCGATATGGTGGCTATGTCGGCAGCTTTAGATCAGTTCGCAACCCAGGTCGACGATATTCGACACACTCTGTCGTAAATGAACATGGGATCTTGACTAAGCCGATCTAATACCCTCCGAACAGCACTGTATCCCAACGCCCAATTTACTAGCATCGTACATTCAAACGCCAGACCTTGCTCCCCGCTCCTTAGCATCCTATCTTGAAGCCCCAAGCTGAGATAAATTTTATTCTTTAGCTCAGCGTTAGTTCGCACCGATCTACATACTCCATGTACAGGATATCGCCCATGCCCCGTCCCAACATCGTTTTTATCATGGCCGACGATATTGGCTACGGCGATATCCACTGCTATAACCCGCGCTCGCGCATCCCCACGCCGCATATCGACCGCCTCGCGCGCGAGGGCATCCGCTTTACCGACGCCCATTCGCCCTCGGCCGTCTGTACGCCCACCCGCTACGGCGTGCTCACGGGCCGCTACTGCTGGCGCTCTGCTCTAAAAAACGGCGTGCTCTACGGCTACGAACCTCCTTTAATAGAACGCGACCGCACCACCGTGCCGAGCTTGTTACGAGAAAACGGCTACCAGACGGCTTGTTTTGGCAAATGGCATATAGACATGGGTTACACCGCCAAAGAAGCCGCCGACCTCGACTTTGACCGCCCTCTGCCCTGGGCCAATAGCGAGCGAGCTTTTGAGGAGCAGATCGACTTTTCCGCCCCGCTCTTTGGCGGCCCCACGGATCTAGGTTTCGACCATTTCTACGGCACCTCCGGTTGCCCGACCTGCCAACCGCCCTACGGCTTTATCGAAAACGAACGCTTTGTCGAAGAACCAAGCGTCTACCACGACCAGCCCGTATTCACCAGCCGGCCCGGTATGATGGTGCCCAATTGGCAGCACAAGGACGCCGACCCGCAGATAACCAGCGCCGCCGTGCAGTATATAGAGGAACAAGCCGACAGCGATAAACCCTTCTTTATGTATCTGTGCCCAGACGCCGCGCACGAACCCTATACCGAAGGGGTCGTGCCCGAATTTGCGCGCGGCCAGAGCGAGGCCGGGCCGCGCGGCGACCTCGTCTGGCTCTTCGATTGGATCGTCGGACAAGTGATGGAAACGCTCGGAAAAACGGGCCAGGCCGACAACACGCTCGTCATCGTCACCAGCGACAACGGCGCCTTACCCGGCGACCGCACGGGACCGACCTCCTATCGCACCTACGGCCACGCATCGAGCGGCAACCTGCGCGGCTTTAAGTCGCATATCTGGGAAGGCGGTCATCGCGAGCCCTTTATTGCCCGCTGGCCCGGTCGTATTGCCGCCGACTCGATGAGTGACGAACTAGTCTTTCTCACCGACCTGATGGCCACCTGCGCCAGCCTCGCAAACGCCGAAATTTCAGAGGGTGCGGGCGAAGACAGCATCGATATCAGCCCAGCTCTCTTCGGCCAGAAACTGAGCCAACCGCTGCGCGACCACCTCGTGCACCATTCGGGCACGGGCGTTTTCTCGCTGCGTCAGGCCGAGTGGAAATGCATCTTCGAAACGCAGGGTTCGGGCGGCTGGCCACCGCCCCAAGGCGGCCCCCCTGAAGCGAGTACCCCCGGCCAGCTCTACAACCTCTTCGACGACCCAGCAGAAGAAATGAATCTCTGGGAAATCCGCCCACGCGTCGTCGCCGATATGCTGAGCTTACTCAACTTCCAGCGCAGAGACCGGATCTAAAACGTTCGTATCTAAAACGTTTATAACGCGCGCTTATAACGGAGACTAATATGACCACCACCTACGAACCCAACCAGGTCCTTTCCACGCGCGAGTATCAGAGCGTCGGCAAGCGCCCCATCCGCCACGACGGCATCGAAAAGGTCACGGGCAAGGCGCACTACAGCGCCGACATCTCGTTGCCCGGCCAGCTCTACGGCAAGGTGCTGCGCAGCCCGCACGCACACGCGCTTATTAAGTCCATCGACCTCTCTAAAGCCCTGGCACTGCCCGGCGTGCGCGCCGCGATCAGCGCCGAAGATTTCGCACCGCTGCCCGCAGAGGACCCCGGCTTTTCTTTTACCTGTACCAATGTCATGGCACGCGACAAAGTGCTCTACAAAGGCCATGCGCTGGCGGCCGTCTGCGCGACAAACCCCTATATTGCCGAAGAAGCCCTAGCCTTGATCGAGGTCGAATACGAGGTGCTGCGCGCCGTTTTAAACGCCCGCGAAGCCATGCAACCCGGCGCACCCGTATTGCACCCCAACCTACCCGTGCCACCGCCGGCCGCCGGCGAGACAATAGCCACCGCGCCCAACGTAGCCAATCGCTTTGAATTTGTCGTTGGCGATATCGAACAAGGCTTTTCCCAGGCCGAAATACACGTCGAAAGAGAGACGACGACCAAGGCCATACACCAGGGTTATATCGAACCGCACGCCGCCACCGCGCAGTGGCAAGAAGACGGCCGTCTAACGCTGTGGTCGAGCAGCCAGGGACATTTTAATATCCGCGACTTCACCGCCCGCTGTATCGGCATAGCCAACTCTAAGATCAAAGCCGTGCCCATGGAAATCGGCGGCGGTTTTGGCGCCAAGATGCGCGCCTACTGCGAACCCGTTGCCGCGCTTCTAGCGCGCAAAGCCGGCGCCCCCGTCAAGGTGGCCATGAGCCGCAAAGAAGTATTCGAAGGCACCGGCCCTACTTCAGCTTCCCATATTAAAGTGCGGATCGGCGCCACAAAGGACGGCAAGCTACAGGCCGCCGAAGCCATTATGACCTACGAAGCCGGAGCCTTCCCCGGCTCTTCGGTGCAGGGCGGGGCGCGCTGCATCATGTCGCCCTACGATATCCCCAACGCGCGTATCGAAGGCTTCGACGTCGTCTGCAACTCGCAGAAGACGGCCGCCTACCGCGCCCCCGGCTCACCGGCGGCCGCTCTCGCTTTCGAGACGGCGATCGACGAGTTGGCCGAGAAGCTGGGCATGGACCCAATCGACCTGCGCCTCAAAAACAGCGCTCAGCAAGGGACGAGAAATGTTATCGGCACCCTCATGCCTAAGATTGGC
>JBLHGI010000048.1:0-25082 GCA_047616505.1 Planctomycetota bacterium | reverse complement strand
GGGTCCAATTCGGCGACATCTGCCAAATGATCAAAGGACAGATCGCCGTAGCGCGAGTCGCGGCCCCAATTGGATTCGACGAGGCATTTGTTAAAGGCGATGCGTTTGCCGCGCAGGCCCGATAGTTGAAAGGTGCGACAGGCGCGCTGCAGTGGGCTGACTAATACTAGGTCGGGTTGCAGGTCTTTGACGCGCGTCTGCAACTGCCGCGCCTGCTCTTCGCCGAGTGGGCTCAGCGGCGGGTTGATGCCCGACACGCTGGTATCTATTTGCGACATGCTCTGGCCGTGGCGGATGAGCTGTATGCGCTTCATGTAACTAGTCTAACTTGGCAATAGAAAAATCCGCAAAGCGCATCCAGTGCTCGGCATTTTCCGGGCCGTTGTAGCACTGTAGGCTAATTTGGTCGTCGTCGGGCGCGGGCAACTCGCCCTTTTCTGCCGTTACAAACTCGCCGTCGTTTCCCACTTTGTACTGTGCTTCCCAGGAGTTGGTCGTGACGACTAGGCGCAGGCGGATGGGCTGATCGGGCACGGGGCATTTTCCGGGAATGATATAGACGTCGCCGTCGATCAGTTCTTTGACGAGCTTGAAGACGGGCTCGTCGCCGCAGTACCAGGTGATGCCGACCTGCTCGTATTGTTCTGCGGGGTGCGTGTGGTTGGATACCGTGACTTCGATGGCGAAGGTGCCCGTCGAGCGGTCGGGTGCTTGGCGCAAGAACGCGTTGAGAACGGTATCGGCTTTGCCCGGTTCGACGCGAATTTCTAAGCCGTTATCGGCTAAGCGCCAGTGGCCGGACTTTTCGCGTAGCCAGCTCCAGCCTGTATTTAGTAGGCTGCTGAAATTATCGCTGAAGATCGTTTCATTGCTCATGCTCTTTCTCCTAATATAAAAATGGATGTTGCTCGTGTGAATTTATTTAGGTGCGTTAGGCGCGAAATAGGGCGTGCTCTTTTTTGTAGACTTCCATCTCTGGGCCGTCGTAGTGATTGTCTTCGCGATGGGGTGTGGTATGGTGACGGCCCTGGTAGTGGCCGCCCCACAGATAGCGGCGGCCTTCTCTTTGCGGTGGGCGCGCTGAGTGAAAGAGCGCGGTGTCAAAAATGACGGCCGAACCCGGTGGGCAGTGGACTATTTCCTGTCCTGGCCAGTCGCCTTGTCGGTTGGTGCTGGGTGGCCCCCAAGGAGCGCTGAGCGCACGTGGATAGACGACGAGCGGACCGACGTCGTCGTTGGAGCCGTCTAGATACACATTGCAGAGCACGCGCTCGAAATAGTCGAGGTGCTCGCTGCGCGACGTGTTCCACGTGACCTCTTCGTCGCGCTCGTTGCGGTGGTAATGCCAGTCGCAAAAATCGCGTGTCTCGTCGCAGATCAGCGCGCCGCTATGGGCCAGCTTTACTTCGTCTTGCAAGACGAATGAGAGTACTTCGAGCACTTCTTTTTTGAGGTAGAATGGCGCCATCTCCGGCGCGTGTTCGAGCAGCGGGTGCATGACAAAACCGAAGCGGCCATCCATGGGGGGCGTGCCGCTGCGCTGCCAGACCTCGGTGAGCAGACGGCGGATCTCTTGGCATTCACTTTCGCTGTAGACGGCTTCGAGCACGCAGTAGCCGCGCGCATACATATCGGCAACTTTGGGATGCATTCTATTTATCTCCGAGAAAGGCGATAGACATCGGTTGCGGCATTTCTATCGCATAGCCGCTGGGTTTCAGCTGTCCCGTTTCTTGCTCGATATGAAAACTGCTGATATGACCGCTGCGCATATTGGCCGCCAGCAAGAACGACCCCGATGGATCAATGCGTATGTCGCGTGGGTTGGTGCCGCCCGACGCTATGTGGCCGCTGGGCTGTAGCTGGTTTTTGTCCGCGTCAAAAGAGAAGGCGGCGATGCTATCGTGCCCCCTGTTCGAGCCGTAGACAAAACGGCCGTCGGCCGAGAGGCGAACGGCAGCGCAATAGTTGCGACCGGTATAGCTGTTGGGCAAGGTGGAAAGCGTCTGCACTTCGGAGAGTTCGCCGCGGTCGTAGGTATAAGCGGAAAGAGTGGAGTTGTGTTCGTTGATGGCAAAGATGTGCTGGCCGCCTGGATGAAAAGCTAGATGGCGCGGTCCGGCACCGGCAGCCGTTTGTATCCAGGGCGTTGAGTGGGGCGTGAGCTGGCCTTTTTCCGCGTCGAAGGAGTAGACCACGATTTTGTCTAACCCTAGGTCGGCAGCCAAAGTGAAGCGATTGTCGGGACTGGCGATGATCATGTGCGCCCGAGGCCTAGTGCCTACATGCTGGACGAGGCTGCTGGGCTCGCCAAGTCGGCCGTCGGCGGCGAGGGGGAAAACCGCGACATTGCCGCTGCTATAATTGGCGACGAATGCCCATTGGCCCGTTTGGTCTAAACTGACGTGACAAGCGCTGCCGCCATGTGTGGGCTGGCTGTTTATTAATTGCAGGGTGCGGTTTTGTCGGTCGATGGCATAGGCGCAAATTCGGCTCTGCCGATCTCCGTCGACGGCGTAGAGCAAGGCCTTCGTCGGGTGCGCGGCCAGGTAGGAGGTCGTGGGTGCTTGGGCGGCAGGGCCATTATTGGTCACGGCTCCGGTTGTCACGTCTAGCGCTAACGCATAGATGCCTCCATCGCGGCCTCGCCGACCAGCGGTGCCGATATAGGCGTGAACTGTTTTTGTCGCTGCCGCACAGGTAATATGGGGCAGACCCGCTAGGAGGAACCCAGCGCCGAGCACTTTTTTAGCGGCGGTTTTGCAGAAATTGCGGCGCGTATAATGTCTTGTAGTCATAGCATTCGATCTAATGGGTGTAGCGCATTGGGCGTTTCGTATTCAGATCCCGACCTCTGCCAGCCTGAACTGGGATGGGGTTGCCTGCGTCCAGCGTTTGAACGTGCGAAAGAAATGGGACATATGGACAAAGCCGCTGTCGGCCGCGATGCTCTCTAGGCTGCGTTCTGAATCGCGCAGTAAAATGCTGGCGTGCTCGATGCGGCGGCGCTGCAAGAAAGTTCCCGGGCTCATGCCCATGACTTCGTCAAATAGTCGCCGCAAATAGACCTCGCTGACAGCGATGGCAGCGGCGAGCTCGCTCACGCGCAGTTTGGGGTCGGCGAGCCGGCGGTTGGCCAGCTCTAGGGCGGGCAATAGTTTGAGAATTTGCCGCCCGCGTCCGTGCTTGTGCAGCGGGTGAAACCAACTTCCGTGGTAGCGCAATAGATATAGTAGAACCGATTGTAGCTCGGAGGCAATGGCTAACTCCCAACCTGGGGCGCGCGCAGAGAATTCGCGCGCCATGCGCCTGGCTGTTGTGCCATAGGGCGTTTCCGCTGAGCCGGGAAGATACTTGGGAAAACCAACCAGTTCTAAGGGGTTCACGCCGCCTAGGAGGCGGATATCGAAGTGGATGGCAAAAAATAAAACAGGGGTGCCTTCGTCGGCGACAAAGGTGTGATGGACGCTGGGTGAGATCAGTAGGGCATCACCTGCACAGAAGCGATGTGGCTTTTCGTTTTCGCCGACCTGAACCTGGCCCTGGCCCTGCTGCAAGTAAATCATGCGATTGTCGGAGATCAGCGTTCGTTTGAGCTGAAAAGAATGCGGACTATACCAGAAGCCGCATTTGCCCGGACGTGGATTGGGGCGAATCTCCATAGACTTCAGCCAGGGGTCCAACACGTTTGTTTCGGTGTCGATCACATCGGGAAACGGGCGTAGAGCCTCGATAAAGTGGATTCCGACTTCCTTTTCCCAGCGTATTCTCGCTTCTAGCCGAGTTTCGTTTCTGCTATTTTCTTCATCTATTTTCATTTTCATGTTCTTTATCAATACATTCGTATCTTATGAAAACTGAGCTATGTTATATTGAAGTTTCGAATAGTGCATAAAATAGAATGAATTGTCAATTGATTAGGCCCGGGTTAAAAGCGATTTTTTATAAATTGTAAAATTTTATATCAAAAATGGACGCAGCGAACCAAAGGGAATCATATGAGTAGTGATACAGTGGATGGGATCCGGCCCGCTCCGACTCGGTTTAGCGGGTTACTGCGCAATATTGGCCCCGGTGTTATTGTTTCCGGCTCTGTCGTCGGTTCGGGCGAATTATTGGTAACTACCCGCATGGGCGCCGAAGTCGGTTTTTTGTTCCTCTGGGGTGTGATTTTCGCCAGTGTAATAAAGTATTTTATCCAGCTAGAACTCGGCCGGCAATGTTTGTTGCACGACGATACTACGGTTACTTCCCTCAATCGCGTGCCCGGCTTGCGCTTTGGCAATGTCTCGTGGGCAGCGTGGGTATGCGTTATCGGCTATACCTCGGTCTTCCTCTCCGTCATCGGCATTTTGGGTTCCGTCGGTGGTTTGCTGACTACGGTGATGCCGGCTATTCCCTATAAAGTGTGGTGCGTAGTCGTCTTTGTGCTGGTCGTCGTGCTGCTGTGGCGCGGCATCTACGAAGAGCTAGAAACGATGGTCACCGTGCTCGTAGCCCTATTTAGCCTAGTCGTCATCGGCAGTCTGCTCGTGCTACAGAGCACGACCTACGCCGTGCAGGCGAGTGATCTCGCCGCTGGTTTCACCTTTAAAATGCCACCGCAGGGCGCTTTTGTGGCTATGGCGCTGATGGGCTCGGTGGGCGCTACGGCCGTAGAACTATTTATGTATCCCTACTGGGTCCGCGAAAAGGGCTATCCACGCTTTATCGGGCGCAACGATGGTTCGCCCGAATGGCGGGAGCGCTACAACGGCTGGATGCGCGTGTTGGCATTGGATGCGGGCGTGTGCACCGGCATCGCCCTCGTCATTACCTGCGCCTATTATTTGCTCGGTGCGTCCGTGCTGTCGAAGCTACAGGTCGTGCCGGCCGGCATCGATGTCGTCGACCAAGTATCGCTGATTTTTACCGAAACGCTGGGGCCAACAGCCAAGGGCGTATTCATGGTCGGCGCGTTTTGCACGCTCTTTTCGACCTTACTCGTATTCGCCGCTAGTTCGGGGCGGATTGGGGCCGACTTTCTGCATCAGCTGGGCGTCTCTTCGGCACAGGACGAAGCCGGGCGCAAGAAACTCACGCGCACCTTGCAGTCGGCCTTTCCCGCCTTTTGGCTGCTGGTGATCCTGATATGGTCTGAAACGCCTTTCCTCTTTGTCCTGCTCGGTCAAAACGCCAACAACCTGCTACTTATGCCGTTGGCCTATGGCGTGTTGCATTTGGCCATGAGCGAGGAAAAGAAGCAGCGCATGTCGGTGCTCTTAGAGCTGGGGCTGCTGTTCACGATTTGGGCGATCATCAGTTTTACGGCCATTAACCTTTTCCAGACATGGACGAATTAGGAATGGGTACTCCCGACGAGCAATCATCAGATGAGCTACAATCGGGTCGACGCATCTTTCTCAAGACGGCGGCCGCCTCTGCTCTAGCCATGACGGCTACGGGCGTCGCCGCGGTTGCCGAAGAGGCGCCAACATCCGGCAAGTTGCGCATTGGCGTAATGGGCGTCGCCAACTCGTTTACGGCCTGGTCGTGGTCCGATTTGATCGAAGCCGAGAAGGAGGGCAACAGCGCTCGTAGGGGGAGTTTTCAGACGCCTTTTCTCGGGATGGACATTACCCATGTCTGGGACCCGGACCCCCAGGTGGCCCAGGAGTACGCCAAACGGCTCGACGCCGTATCCGTGGCGCGCTTTGACGATATGGTGGGTGAAGTCGACGGCGTCATTTTTGGCGTGATGGAGGACGTGCCTTGGTATAAATATTTGGCGCGCCCCTATATCGAGGCGGGGACGCCGATCTACCTGAGCCGACCCTTCGCCTATTGCATGCGCGATATCGACGAGATTCTCGACTTGGTGGCCAAACACAATGCGCCGATTATGGCGACGGCCAAGTTCGAACACTATAATGAGGTGGGTGCGCTCAAGGGGCGGATCGAATCTTTGGGCAAGCTGCGGTTGGTACACGCCACGGGCAATGCCAACGATTTCCCGATGCATTTTCACATCATGTATATGATGATGCAGATCTTCGGTTTCGATGTGAAACAAGTGTCGTTGATTACGGATGGCATCCAGCGCAATAATTTTTGCCAGCTCACGTTACACTATCCCGGCAACGAAGAGCAGCCGCCTTTTCTATGCGCGATACACGGCGTTAGAAACAAGGACCAACTATCCGTCTCGATGTTTGGCGATACGCATACGGCGACGACGAATATGATGCGCAGTCCGGACTGGCAGGATAGCCTGCTCTTCCGTTATGCTCCACAGGTGATTGCCATGCAGCGGACCTTCGAGGGGGAATCTTTTGAACCGCTCGAAAATATCCGCGCCAAGACCCGCATCTGGTTGGCCGCCTACTATTCGCATCTCGAACGCAGCGGCGGTTTGGTCGACGTGGCTGACCTGCCGTCCGATTGGCGCGCGCCCTACCCGCAGCCCGATCGATACGATAAAAATATGTTTCGCTAGGGTACAAGAAAATTAGGTTGGCCGGTCTCGTTTTTAATGACTGACCAGTCAGTCTATATAATAAAAACAATTATCTATGCAGATAAGATGGAAATGGAGGAAGAAATGAGTAAAAATTATCGCAGCCTATCGCTGTTGTTCTTTGCCTTTTTACTTTCGGCGTTCTTGCTGGCGGATGCCGCTTTTGCGCAAACCCAGTCGCCGTCCGGGGACAAGGGCATCCTCGTGCCCGGCGAAACAATAGAACTCCTGTGGGACGGGGGCGTGCTGACGGAAGGGCCGGCCCCTGCCGCCGATGGCACGGTCTATTTCAGCAATATCACCTTTCTCTTTGCCACGGGCAATCAGCCCGGGCATATCATGCGCTACGATCCGAAGAGCGGCAAGACGAGCACCTTTCGCTCGCCGAGCAATATGACGAATGGCATGCAATTCGATGCGCTGGGGCGTTTGGTCAGCTGTGAAGGTGCCGACGGCGGAGGTCGTCGCATTGTGCGCACGGATATGGAGACGGGTCTGTCAGAAGTGCTCGCTTCGCACTTTGAGGGCAAGCGCTTTAACTCGCCCAATGATCTGACGATTGACGAGCAGGGGCGCATCTACTTCAGCGACCCGCGCTATGTGGGGGGGCAATCCATTGAACAAATGGTGATGGGCGTGTATCGGATCGATCTGGACGGCTCCGTGCATTTGATCATAGCGGATGCCGGCAAACCCAACGGCGTGATGGTCTCACCGGACCAGAAGACGCTTTACGTGGCGGCGCACGACAACGGCACCCACAATTTTGCCCGCCCGGAAAAGTTTCGCAACGGCATGATGGCGATCTTGGCCTACGACCTGCACGAGGACGGTTCGGCGACTTTCCGCAAGGTGCTCGTCGATTTTGCTCCGCACGACGGCAACGACGGTATGGCCTGCGATGTGGACGGCAATATCTATGCGGCGCTGCGCGAGCCGTCTCGACCGGGTTTTGTTGTCTTTTCTCCCGCCGGCGAAGAGCTGGCCTTTATCCCCACGCCCGATTTGCCGACGAATGCCGCCTTTGGTCGCGGCGCAGAGAGCCGCACGCTGTATCTGACCTATGGCAATTCGGCGACGGGCGGCAAGGGCAGTCTCGGTCGGATCAAAGTACAAAAAGAGGGTTACGAGCTGCCTTTGGCGCGCTGATGTGCAGCTTCGGCGCTAATTAATATTCAAGTACAGAAGAGGAAACGAAGAACGGATGAAATACAGATTTGTACTACTCGCTCTATTCGTGGGATTTGCCGGCGTTGGGTTGGCCGACGCGCAGTACGCCAAAGAAGATTGGCCCGTTTACCACGGTGATGCTACGGCCTCGCACTATTCGCAGCTCAAGCAGATTAGCAAAAAGAACGTCAAAGAACTAAAGCTGGCTTGGACCTATAAATCGAGCAGGGAGCCCGTCGGTGATTTTTCGGAGATGCAGTGCAATCCGCTGGTGCTCGATGGCGTGATGTACGGCATATCCACCGACAGTTTTGTCTTTGCCATAAACGCCGCTACGGGTAAGGAGATCTGGCGCGCAGACGCCTTTGCTGGTGTGTCGGGTCGCCGCAGGCCGGGGCGCGTGCGCGGCTTGGCGCATTGGAGCGATGGCAAAGAGGCCCGACTATTAGTCGGCATGTCCAACTATCTGCGGGTGCTCGATCTGGCCACGGGAAAACAAATCGAAAGTTTTGGCGACAGCGGTATGGTCGATCTGCGCGTTGGGCTGGACCGCGATCCTGAAC
The DNA here is from genome assembly GCA_047616505.1 of Planctomycetota bacterium. Taxonomy (GTDB): domain Bacteria; phylum Latescibacterota; class UBA2968; order UBA8231; family UBA8231. The sequence continues at coordinate 16,853 of JBLHGI010000048.1, read as the reverse complement.
AGGTGCGCTTTAGTTTCACGACGCCCGGAATCGTCTACGAAGACCTCTATATCTTAGGCGGTTTTTTCTCCGAGGACCGCGAGGGCTCGGCGCCGGGTGATATCCGCGCCTACAACGTCCGCACGGGGAAACTGACGTGGAGTTTTCACACCATCCCCAAGAAGGGTGAATTCGGCGCCGACACCTGGCCGGAGAACGCGCGCGACTATGTCGGTGCGGCCAATGTTTGGGCTGGCTTTAGTCTAGACGCAGAGCGCGGCATGGTCTTCGCGCCGACCGGGTCGCCGACCTACGACTTTTACGGCGGCGACCGCAAGGGCCAGAACCTCTTTGGCAACAGCGTCGTGGCGCTCGATGCCGCCAGCGGAACACGCATCTGGCACTACCAGATCGTGCATCACGACCTGTGGGATAAAGATCTGCCGGCGCAGCCGAACTTGGTCACGGTAACACGCGACGGCAAGAAGATTGATGCCGTCGCACAGATCACCAAGATGGGTTATGTCTACGTGCTAGACCGCGAGACGGGCGAGCCGATTTTCCCCATCGTAGAAACGCCGGTGCCCGCTGCCGTGATGCTGGGGGACGAAGCGTGGCCGACGCAGCCGATCCCAACCAAACCGCCGCCTTTCACGCGCGTCCGCATGGGCGAGGAAGACATTACGAGCCTTTCCGATTCGTCCAAGATGGCGGTGGCTGTGCAGATGAAGGGCATGAATAATAACGGCATGTATATGCCGCTGAGCGAAAAGACGACGCTGTTGATGCCGGGTGTGATTGGTGGTGGCGAGTGGGGCGGGGCCGCCTTTAACCCAGACAGCGGCATGCTCTACGTCAACGCCAACGAGATCCCCTATATCCTGACGATGATCAAACTCGATGACGCGGAGGACATGACGCCCTACAAAGAGGGCCGCAATGTCTACGCGCGCATGTGTAGTTCATGCCACGGCATGGACCGCAAGGGCAGCACCCACATGGGTTTTACTCCTCCTTTACTCGGACTGGGCGAGCGCATGATGCCCAAGGGGTTGGAGACCATCATCACCGAGGGGCGCGGCCGAATGGAAGGTTTCCCCTGGATGCCGAGATACCGGCCTCAGTATATCGAGCAGCTGCAGGCTTTCCTGCTGAGCACTGAGCAAGAAATGACTCAGGACGAGATCGACAACCCTGAGAAGTTTATCTACACCCACATGGGCCATACGCAGTTCAAGGGCCTAGAGGGCTATCCGGCGATTAAACCGCCGTGGGGCACGCTCAACGCGATTGACCTCAGCGAGGGCGAAATAAAGTGGCAGGTGCCGCTGGGCGAGTATGCGGAACTCACAGAGCGGGGCATACCCCAGACCGGCACGGAAAACTACGGCGGCCCGGTCGCGACGGCGGGTGGATTGATCTTTATCGCCGCGACGGCCGACGAGAAGATCCGCGCCTTTGATCAGGACACGGGTGAGATGCTGTGGCAAGCCGCCCTGCCCGCTTCGGGTTTTGCCACGCCCAGCGTCTATTCCGTCGACGGCAAACAGTATCTCGTCATCGCCTGCGGTGGCGGAAAAATGGATATGCCGGCGTCCGATATCTACGCGGCCTTCGCCCTGCCCGATTAACGGAGCACATGCACACTCTACAAGCGAATCTACAAATGGGAGAAAATTACAGTATATGAAGCTCAAAATTGGACTCTTTGTCGCGTTGGCCGGGCTCTTTTTCACGCGGTCTGCCGAGGCACAATATGCAAAAGAAGACTGGCCCGTCTACCACGGCGATGCCACGGCTTCGCATTACTCGCAGCTAGAGCAGATCACCAAGCAGAATGTCAAGCAGCTCAAGCTGGCATGGACTTATGACGCCAGTAGGGCGCCGGTTGACGGTCGCTCTGAGATACAGTGCAACCCGCTCATTATCGGCGGTGTGATGTACGGCGTGGCGCCCGACGGATTTATTTTTGCCGTTGACGCGGCCACGGGTAAAGAAAAGTGGCGCTACGATTTTTATGCCGGTACGGACGAACGCCGCCGCGCCGGTCGGGTGCGTGGGTTGGCACACTGGAGCGACGGTGGGGAATCGCGCCTGCTCGTCGGTATGTCCAGCAGGCTACAGGCCATCGACGCGGCCACGGGTAAACTCATAGAGAGTTTTGGCAACGGCGGCAACGTCGACCTGCGCGAAGGGTTGGATCGCGACCCGGAAGAGGTGCGCTTTAGTTTTACGACGCCGGGCATTGTCTACAAAGACCTCTATATCGTCGGTGGCTTTGTCTCCGAAAGCTACGGTTCGGCGCCGGGTGATATTCGCGCTTATAATATCCGCACGGGCAAATTGGCGTGGAGTTTTCGCACCATTCCCAGAACGGGCGAATTCGGCGCCGATACGTGGCCGGAAAACGCGCGGGAATATATCGGTGCGGCCAATGTCTGGGCTGGCTTTAGCCTGGACGCCGGGCGCGGCATGGTCTTTGCGCCGACCGGATCGGCTGCTTATGACTTTTACGGCGGCGATCGCAAGGGCCAAAACCTCTTTGCCAATTGCGTCATCGCCCTCGATGCATCGACGGGCGAGCGCATCTGGCATTACCAAGTCATTCACCACGATTTGTGGGACAGAGACTTGCCGGCGCAGCCGAATCTGGTGACGGTTATGCGCGATGGTAAAAAAATCGACGCCGTCGCACAGATCACCAAGCACGGCTATGTCTTCGTGCTAGACCGCGAGACGGGCGAGCCGATCTTCCCGATTGAAGAAGTGCCGGTGCCAGCGGCGGTGATGGATGGCGAAGAGGCGTGGCCGACGCAGCCAATTCCGACCAAACCACCACCCTTTGTGCGCACTTCTATGGCGGAAGACGATATCACGGATATTTCGCCCGAGGCACGGGCGCAGGTTGCTGCGCAGATGGAGAAGCTGCGCAATTTAGGTGAACTATTTACACCCTTTGGCCCGCAGGGCACGATCATGCTGCCGGGCGTGGTCGGTGGCGGCGAGTGGGGCGGGGCCGCCTACAATCCCAAGAGCGGTATGCTCTACGTCAACGCCAACGAATTGGCCTATGTAATCACGATGATCAAGCTGGACGACTCGGACGATATGACGCCCTACAAAGAGGGTCGTAACCAGTATGCTAGGCGCTGTAGTAGCTGTCACGGCATGGACCGCAAGGGCGGTACCCATATGGGCTTTACTCCCCCTCTGCTCGGACTGGGCGAGCGCATGACCAAGAAGGGGTTGGAGATTATCCTGCGCGAAGGGCGCGGTCGTATGCAGCCCAATCGCGGCATCTTTCGCCGTCCCGAGCGCTTTGATAATCTGGCGACGTTCTTGCTCAATACCGACCCCGATGTCGACTTGGAAGAAGTGGAGAGTCCCGAGAAGTTTATCTACAGCGATATGGGCCACCGGATGCTGGTGGATCAGGAAGAATATCCGGGGATCAAACCGCCGTGGGGCACACTGAATGCCATCGATTTGAGCAAGGGCGAGATAAAGTGGAAAGTGCCGTTGGGCGAGTTTGCAGAGCTGAAGGCGCGCGGTGTGCCGCAGACGGGTACGGAGAATTGGGGCGGCCCGGTTGTCACGGCGTCGGGCGTGCTCTTTATCGCCGCGACGGCCGACGAGAAGGTCCGCGCCTTTGACCAGGACACGGGGGAAATCCTGTGGGAAGCCTCGCTGCCGGCCTCGGGCTTTGCCACGCCCAGCGTCTACGCGGTCAATGGTAAACAGTATCTCGTCATTGCCTGTGGTGGGGGGAAAGTAGACAGGCCGACGGCGGACATCTACGCGGCCTTTGCCTTGCCCGACTAGTGTAGTCATAGTTGTAGTAAAGCGGTTGTAGTGTCGACAATCAAACATCCACCCGGAGGGAAAGACCATGAAAAAGATTACTCGTCGCCAAGCCCTGTCTGCCGCCGCCGCGACGGTGGGGGCCGGTCTCGTTGGCTCTTTGGACAAGGGTGCGGAAGGACTCTCTTCTGCGGCCCACGCCAGCAGCACGAGCTCTGCCAAGTCGAAGGCTTCCAAGCCCTTGATGCCGAATGTCTGGGGCGAGGATTTCCTAACGCAGTGGAGCCCACCGGACGATTTAAAGAAAGACCTGAGTGTGGGCGCGTCGCCTATTCGCTTGTCCTGTAATGCGTACCGCTTGCGCGCGCGACCTCGGCGGGACAATCCGATGGTGCCTTTCCCGGAGCAGGTCAAGGCCATCCGCGAGGCCGGCTATACGGCGGCGGAAGGCAGTGGCCGGGGCTGGACCTCGAGGGAGATCAGCGACAGCGAGATCCGCGAGATCAAGGCGGCCTGTAAAGAGTTTGACGTAGAGTTCAACACGCTACATGTGTGGGCCAATTTGATCCATCCGGATCTGGAGGAGCGCGCGAAGGTACACAAGATGAATGTAGACGCCATCGAGATGGCCGAGCGCCTCGGCATGGAGTATATCCTCACGCATACCGGCGGTCGGGATGCCGAAAACAAGGACAAACCGCACCCGCTCAACCACACGCGCGAGACGTGGAAGATGTCCGTCGACGCGACGAAGAAGATTCTCAAGGACACGGCGGGTAGCAAAATTAACTTGGGCTTTGAAGCGGTCAATTCCTGTAACAACAATACGCCACAGTCGCATCTGCGTCTGCGTGAAGACGTCGGTGACGCGCGGGTTAAGGTGACGCTAGACCCGTGCAATATGCTGCACCCAGGCACGATCTTCCGCACGACGGAGTTGCTCGACCAGTGTTTTGATCTGTTCGCCGATGATATTATGTACTGCCACGCCAAGGACAAGGTGTGGAATGAGATGTTGCCGCACTTTGAGGGCGTGGCATTGGGCGCTGGGTTGGTGGACTACGAGACGTATTTGGCGCGCATGAGTCGATTGAAGAAGCCGACCGTGCTACTGATAGAGCATTTGCCGTCCGAACTCTATCCGCCGTCAAAGAAGCACTTGGAAGACACGGCAAAAAAAATCGGCGTAAAGATTTATTCGTAGCGCAACGGCATCTGTACTTTGAGCGATACCAGTAAAGGAGGGCGCCGCACGGTGTTCTCCTTTACTGGTATTTTATTTTGTATCGAGCCTAGCTTCGTGACGCGTCACTGCTTCTGCCACCTGCTCGTCGTCCCACGCCTCTAGTGGCTCGCTCAGCTTCTCTTCTACATCGAGCAATACGCAGGTATTAGACGCGGTGACATAGGCGGCGACTATAGACCAACGCGGCTGCGTGCTGTTATTGGGGTGCGATGCGTGCAGCAGATTGCCGTGGAAATAGAGCACCGAACCCGGCTGCAACTCGCAGTAGACTTCTTCCATTTCTTTTAGTGCCCATTCGACCCGCTCGGGATTGGCGATCAATTGCGAACCCGACTGTTGGTGCTCTAGGCGGCCGAGCCGGTGCGAACCGCGCAGGACGCGCAAGCAGCCGTTGTCGCGGGTGCAAGGGTCGAGGGCCAGCATGAGGCTTACGAAGTCCGGGTAGAAGAATTCTTTGTAGTGGTAGCCGTAGTCCTGGTGCCACTGCCAGCCGCCGGTCTGCGGGTCTTTGAGCATTTGCAGGTGATAGTAGTGGCGGATTTTGTCGGCGAAGAGCTGCTGCATGGGTGCGACGAGGCGCTGGCTGCGCGCGTAGGCGCTGTAGACGTCGTCGTCGAGTTGGCCGCGATAGACCAGGCGGGTGCCCAAGCCCTCGCCCTCGTGGTTTTGGTTGAACTTGGCTTCATCTAATAGCTGTGCGTCGTGCGCGGCGATGCGGCGAATGCGGGCGGTGTCCTCTGGGGCGACGCAGTTTTCAACGATCAGATAACCGTCGCGGTTGAACTGCTCGATCTGCTCATCAGTACGTGGGTGTAATATCATAGCTCCTCGTAGCGAGTTTAGCTTGTCCACATGGGCTGTAAGAAGATGCGCCCCGTTGCGCCCTGCCCTTCAAAACGCACGTAGGCTTCATCGCCGGCGCTGTAGTTAAACTGCGTGCCTTCGCCCTCGCTCAATACGCGACCCTCTGGACCGACAAAGGCGCCGGTGGCGGGCGCGTCTAGCTCTATTTGCACGTGATTGTCAGTTACTATAATAGACTGTAATAGGAGTCCCGTAGAGGCATAAGAGCGGCCCGCCTTGGCGGCGCGCACGACGGCCGCGGCCGTTTTCTCTTCGATCAGCACCATATTAAAGGCGTTGTCGAAATAGCTCGGATCGTGGAAGTCGTCGTCGGCGTAACCCCAGAGCCGGTGGCCGGCCGTTAAGAGTTCGTCCCAGAACGCCGAGTAGAGCGGTTGGCGACCGACAGCGGTAGCGGCTTCGGTGCCGTAATGGCCGTTGTAGACTTCGATGCCGTCGGGCCAGACGCCCAATTCTTCGAGCATGGCGCGTGTCCAGTAGTCGCGACCATCGGCGTGTGGGCGCGGGTGGCAGACGACGGTCAGTAGATGGCCCGCTTTGGCGATGGCGTCTTCTAGAGATAGTTCGTAGAGCGGGTCTACTTGTGGCCCGGCAAAGAGCACGTTTTCGCGCGAGCTGTATTCGAAGCCCTCAAGAAAAATTAGGTGCGGGTAGGCCGCGGCCATGTCCCGCAGGTCGGTGACGATATCGTGGTCCGTCAGCGCGACAAAACCGGCGCCGACATCGCTGTATTGTCGCACGCTCTCGGCTAGGGGCACGGAGGCGCAGCGGCTATTCTCGTCGCAGTGGCCGTGGAAGCTGCCGCGCAGCCAGGTGCCCGTGGGGTTGGCGTAGGGATTGTGTCTTGGGCTCATGTATACTCTCAGCGTGTGAAAGCAGCCGACGTTTTATATGGGCTGCTGTGCGTTAAGGTCTATAGCTTGGAAATCCGATAGCCCGGCTTGCCTTCTTTAAACAATTCTGGATTCAGCTTTACGCCTAGACCATGGCCCTTGGGCACGTCGACATAGCCGTCTTTAATGACGACTTCCGTATCGATCAGCTCGTGGTAGACCGTGTTGATTTGTGCGCGTACGGTCTCTTGGTAACAGCAGTTGGCGACGGCGGCGCCGACTTGCAAACCGGCAAAGAGCGTCAGTGGGCCGGTGCAGTCGTGCATGGAGACGGGGATATTATAGGTCTGGGCCAGATGTGCAATGCGCGCGGTTTCAGAAATACCACCGACCCACGTCGGGTCGATCATGATGTAGTCGGCGGCGTTTTTCATCAGCACTTCGTTGTAGTCGGCGCGCGTCAATAACATTTCACTGGCCGAAATGGGCATGCGGCTCTGGCGGCGAAAATCGGCGAGCGTGTCGAGATTGTCCATCTTGAGTATGTCTTCGAGCCACAGGGGCTGTATCTCGCGTAAGCTCTCGGCAATGCGCAGGGCGGCGGGCAGCTGGAAATGCGCGTGGCCGTCGACCAAGATATCGAGGTCCATGCCGACTTTGTCGCGGATATCGCGCAGCGGCTGTACGGCTTTTTCGATTTCGGCGTGCGGGATGCGCGAGGGGCCGTATTGGATAGCCGCGCCGTCGAAGGGCCAAACCTTGAGGCCGCTATAGCCCAATTCGACCAATTCCTGCGCGAGGGCCACGGGCTCGTTAAAGAGCTTCCACGAGTCGCCCAAGGGGCCGGGATCGCCGACGGTGCCCATGCCCGGCCAGCCCGTTAGGCCATCTTTACTCGGTCCGTACTTGGGGTTGCCACAGCTGTTGTAGACTAAAATTTTGTCGCGCACGGGGCCGCCGAGCAGGCGGTAGATCGGTTGCTTACACACCTGGCCGAGGATGTCCCACAGAGCGACGTCGAGGGCGGATATGGCGCGCAGTTCCGTGCCGCGCACGCCAAAATTGGCGGCGCGCTCGTAGAGGAAGCGCCAGTGCGATTCGATGGCCAGCGCGTCTTCGCCGAGCAGGCGCCGCGCCATCCAGTCGTGGATCATGGCCTGCACCGCTTCGGCGCAATAATACGTTTCACCGTGGCCGATAATGCCGTCTTCCGTGTGGATGCGCACTAAGAGCAAACCGGGGAAGAGCTCTTTGGGCTGCATCGTTTCGATAGCGGTCACTTTGACTTTGCCTTCGTCGATGGGCGAGGGCGGCAAATAAGGTTTGGCGGCGGTCATGGCGGTGAATTCCTCGTGAAGGGATGTAATAGCTAACGAAGTCTCTTTGTTATAGCCGCTCTATCTTTAAGCTGTTTCCGCTTGTTGAGCGGAGTGGATTCTGTGATTATAGTGCAATTTCTCACGGGTAATGTCTCTAGGGTGTTGGCAGGCGCTGAAATTGTTCTTTAGAGCGCGTGACACAGTCTTCTATGGACAGGCCGGCGAAATAGTTGCCGGTTAGAAGGATATCGGTTGCTGCCAACAAACGATCCGTTTCTCGCAGCCACTCATCGTGGCCCAGTTGCGGTGAGGGCACATAATTCGTTTTCTCGCGCACGCATTCGATGGCATCGGGGCTTACCTGGAGAATTTCTTCAATGCGCCGCAGCTTGTCCCGGTGACCGAGTAGGCCGGGTGCAAAGTGGAAGGTAAAACCGCGGTGCGTTGCATGGGGGAATACGTCGCGAGAGACGATCGAGAAAAAATCGTCGTCCTTGGGGATCACACCGGCGATGGCTTTTAATTTGATCTGGTCGTGGGCGATGGCCACGCCCATGGACTCGACCTGAGCGACGGGTATTTTGCGCAGATGCTGTGCCAGTTCGGGGGCGAGGCCTTCTAATAGGTAGGAGGCTTCAGACGGCGGTGTGGCTAGGCCTAAGTGCTGGCTCTGGTAGACCGTGCCGTCGGTGATCTGTATTTGGTATAGATCGTTCTCGCGCCGTATAGACTCGACGCGCTGGCCGCCGACAAATTCGATCTGGGGCTGGGCGACGATTGCTGTAGCGATGGACTGCAGGCCGTGCTGCATGGTAAAGCTCTTGGCGACGTCTTTGTTGCGCGCGCGTTTTTTAAAGAGCATGTCGGCTGGGAAATCGTCGGCTTTTTGCGAGGGCACGGCGCTAAAGACGGCCGAGAACGTGCGCGCGAAATTGCCCTGGCCCACGATGCGACCATAATAAGAGCGCACGGTCTGTCCGCTCTTGTTTAAAAAGAATAGGCGCGGCACAGAAAAGAGCAGCTCAAAGAGCCCGATCTGCGAGAAGATCGATTTTAAGGTATTGCCGACCAGCATTTTAAAAGGCGCTTTGGCACGCGGCTTTATTTGCGCCTCCAACTGGCAATCCTGTACGAGTGCGATGAGATTTTGGTAGGAGTTGTAGCAGGTGTGCGCGCCGAGCTCAAACCAAAAGCCTCCCTGCTCTGTTTTCTGCGAGCGGAACGTGCCGCCGGGCTGGTCGCTCTTTTCTAGGACGAGCGTGGAATGGTCTGCGCGGGCGTTGTAGTGAGCCAAGCTCAAACCGCTGATGCCGCCACCGATGATGATAGTATGATAGCTCTGCATGGTGCTTCGTCCGTTTGTTTAGTAGTTGGTGTGTAGTCTAGCGAATCTAAATCACGCGCTCTAGAGTAAGACTTTTGTCTTGTGGCATCAATGCACTTAATAGCGTCTGGAAGTCGCGGGGCGACTGCGCTATCTTTTGAGGTCGCAGGTGACGGGTGCGTATAGCAGTCGTTATGTATTTTACGGGAGAAAGAGATGAGTCGCTTTGTTGCTGCTATAGACCAGGGGACGACTAGCACGCGCTGTATGCTCTTTGATCGGGCGGGAAGCGTGGCTGGTAGCGACCAGCGTGAGCACCGGCAAATCTATCCGCAGCCGGGCTGGGTGGAACACGATCCGCTAGAGATTTGGCAGCGGACACAGGAAGTCGTGCAGGGGGCGCTGGCGGCGGTTAGTGCAAGTGCTGGCGATTTGGCAGCGGTGGGCATCGCGAACCAACGCGAGACGACGCTGGTGTGGAACAGGCATACGGGGCAGCCATATTATAATGCTATTGTCTGGCAAGACACGCGCACGGACACCCTGTGTAGCGCATGGGCAGAGCAAGGTGGACAAGATCGCTTTCGCGCGCGAGTTGGGCTGCCTTTGGCGACTTATTTTGCCGGGCCTAAAATAAGGTGGCTGCTCGATCATGTAGAAGGGCTGCGCGCAGATGCCGAGCGCGGCGTGGCGCTCTTTGGCACGATCGATACGTGGCTGGCGTGGAATCTGACGGGTGGGATAGAGGGCGGTGTGCACGTGACGGACCCGACGAACGCCTCGCGCACCATGTTGATGGATTTGCAGCGTTTGGACTGGGACGACGAGATCTTAGCGATCATGGATATTTCCCGCGCCATGTTGCCCGCAATCCGCCCCAGCTCTGCGCCTGACCCCTATGGTTTTACGGCGGCCGATGGACCCTTTGCTGCCGTATTGCCGATATGCGGCATACTCGGCGACCAGCAGGCGGCGACCGTAGGGCAGGCGTGTTTTGCGCCCGGCGAGGCGAAAAACACGTATGGCACGGGTTGTTTTATGCTGCTCAACACCGGTTCTGAGATCGTGCATTCCACGCACGGTCTGCTGACGACCGTGTGTTATCAGTTTGCAGGCCAGCCAGCGGTCTATGCTTTGGAAGGGTCGATTGCTATTACGGGTGCCCTGGTGCAATGGCTGCGCGACAATCTCGGACTGATTGCTAGCGCGCCCGAAGTGGAGGCTTTGGCGCAGACGGTAGAAGACAATGGCGGCATGTATTTTGTGCCGGCCTTTTCCGGTCTCTACGCGCCCTATTGGCAAGACGATGCGCGCGGTGTGATCGCCGGCATGACGCGCTATATCAACAAGGGGCACTTTGCCCGCGCGACCCTAGAGGCGACGGCCTACCAAACGCGCGAAGTGCTCGATGCGATGCGCGCCGACTCTGGGGTAGAGCTAAAAACACTCAAGGTCGACGGCGGCATGGTGCACAACGAGCTATTGATGCAGTTTCAGGCCGATGTGCTGGGTGTACCCGTCATTCGCCCCCAAGTCGCCGAAACGACGGCGCTGGGCGCGGCTTATGCCGCTGGTTTGGCCGTGGGGTTTTGGCAGAGCACGGATGAGATGCGCGCCCATTGGGCCGAGGACAAGCGCTGGCAGCCGAGTGCTGACGATACGGCGCGTACGCGCTATTACGCCCAGTGGAAGAAGGCCGTTACGCGCAGCTTTGCGTGGGTGGAAGGAGACGAGAAGGAGTGAAACGCCAGCGCGGTATTGCGGCGGACTTCGCGGGTCGCGTCTTCGATCTCATCGTCATTGGTGCGGGCATCAATGGCACGGGCATCGCCCGCGATGCGGCGCTGCGTGGGCTGCGCGTCTTGCTGTTGGAAAAGGGCGACCTCTGCGCGGGCACCTCGGCGTGGTCATCGCGTCTGATCCACGGGGGGCTGCGCTATCTAGAGCACGCCGAACTCGATTTGGTGCGCGAGTCGCTGCGCGAGCGTGAACGCCTCTTTGCCAACGCACCACATTTGGTAAAGCCGCTTTCTTTCTTTATTCCGCTCTACAAAACGAACAAGCGCCCGCCGTGGATGGTCAAGGTCGGCATGGTCGGTTATGACCTGCTTTCGCCGGGTCGCTCTGTTGCGGGTCACGCCATGTTGACGCGCGCCGAGGCGCTCGCGCATTTGCCCGGTCTCAATCCAGAAAACTTACTGGGTGCTGCCACCTATTGCGACGGACAAGTCGAGTTGGCCGAACGGCTCTGTGTGGAAAACGCGCTTTCCGCACGCGATGGGGACGCCGAAGTACTGACCTATGCACGGGTCGAAAATTTTATAGTAGAAGACAACAGCGTGCGTGGCGTGCAGTTTATCGACGTTTTAGACGGGGGCGAGTACGAGGCTCTGGCTCCCGTGGTGATTAATGCATCTGGCCCGTGGGTGGACGAAGTGCTCAAGGGAGTAGGACAGCCCATCGGGCGTTTGCTCGGGGGTACGAAGGGCACGCATCTCGTCGTCGACTCATTCTCTGGTGCGCCCAATGATGCGCTCTATATCGAGGCGGCTCATGACGGTCGTCCCATCTTTGTACTGCCCTGGCAGGGGCGTTATCTGATAGGTACAACGGACACGCATTATACCGGCGATTTGGACGAAGTGCGGCCAGAGGAAGGAGAAGTGGCCTATTTGTTGCAAGAGCTCAATCACATTTTTCCCTTGGCCGAGCTGGTGCGCGAAGATGTGCTTTATGCCTACTGTGGCGTGCGGCCGCTGCCCTTTGTGACAGAGGGGGCGACTAGTAAGATTACGCGTCGTCATAAGACGCATGACCATGCGCCGGAGCTGCGCGGATTAATCTCCGTTATTGGCGGCAAGCTGACGACCTATCGCTCGTTGGCTGAGGAAGTCGTAGACAAGGTCTGTGCGCAATTGGGTAAGGGAGCCCTCTGTGGGACGAGTGAGGCCAAGTTACCGGGTGCCGACGTGGAAGACTTCGCGGCCTATGGCCGTCAGTTTAAAGAGGAGAGCGGTCTATCGCTATCGACCTCGGAGCGTCTGCTTAGTATATACGGTGTGCGCAGCGCCGCGATTGCCGAACGGGTGCGGGTCGATGCGGCGCTGGTCGAACCCTTTTGTCACCATTCGGGGGCGATTGCCGCTGAGTTGCTGTTGGCTTTTGAGGACGAGATGGCGGAGACGCTGACGGATGTGCTGCTGCGGCGAACGCTGGTGGGGTTGGGGCCGAGGTTGGGTTTGGATGCGGTTGAGAATGCGGCGAGTGTGGCGCAGCGCTATTTGGGTTGGGATGATGAGCGGGTGGCAGATGAGGTGGAGCGGTATCGGCGTTATGTCGAGCGGTTTTGTTTGAGTGATTTGAGTAAATAATAAGTGGGTATGTAGTTGGTCTAAGGGGGTGGTGCGGTGCGGGCTGTGGCCTTGCGCTGATTTCCCAGTCCCGGACCGGATCCACCCCGGCGCTGGCGCGCGGGCTCCCCGCCCTGCCCCGGCCCTTTCCCCCGGCCACTCCCCGGGAAATCAGCTCCAGGCTACAGCCCTGCCCTTGAACCTGTGGAGTAGACTTGAGACTGGGAGAGAAGGAGAAAGGGGGGATTAGTGGGGCCAGTTTTTTTGCATGTGGGTTATGGCGGTGGGGGTCTGTTCTTCGCTTAGGCTGTGTAGGGCGATGGTGCCTTTAAAGCCGATTTGGTCTAAGCAGTGCAGGTAGTGGGCGTAGTCTAATACGCCGGTGCCGGCGGCTTGGTGGCCGGCGTCGCCGTCTCGCTCTAGATCTTTGCCGTGGGCTAGCAGGATATCGTCGCCGAGCAGTTGGAAGGCTTCGTCGAGAATTTCGTGCATGCGCGGCAGTTCGCCCTGGTGGAAGAGGTTGGCGCCGTCGATGACGACTTTGAGATGGTCGGAGGCGATCTCGTCGAGCAGTTGGCGCGCCTTCTGTGCCGAATCGACGACGTTGTTGACTTCGGGTTCGAAGACGAGCGTGATATTATGTGTCTCGGCGATTTCTACGGCTTCGCGCATGGCGTTGAGCATATCGCTCCAGGCAGCGGGGCTACTATTGTCGGCGTGGTAGCGCCACAGATAATCGTCGTCGCGCGTGCCGGTGCATAGCGTGATGAGCTGGGTGCCGAGGGAGGGGCAGGCCTTGGCCAATGCGGACAGGCGGCGCATGCCCTCTTGGCGATAGGTGGGGTGGATGATATTGAAGGTGCCGGAGATGGCGGCTAGTTCGATCTCGTGTTTTTGTAGGCTGTGGCGGATGCGGCCGGAGATGGCGGCGGGCACTTCTGTTGGCATGTCGTCGAGGCCGGCTGTTTCCCAGTTGAATTGGATGGACTCGAGGCCGTGGGCGGCGACGGCGGCGATGGTTTCTTCTAGCGTTGGGCGGATGAAGGTTTTGCTGAAGATGCCTAGTTTCATTTGTGGTAGTCCGTTTTAGTTATGGTTTTTTGGGAGTGGCCGGTGCGGGCTGCGCCCCTGCGCTTGTTTTCTCAGTCCCAGACCTTGGCCTCACCACGGTGCGGGCTGCGCCCCTGCGCTTATTTTCCCAGTCCCGGACCTTAACCCAGCCGGCGCTGGCGCGCAGACTCCACCCCGGCCCGCGGTCCTTTCCCCCGGCCACTCCCCAGAAAATAAGCTCCAGGCCACAGCCCTCCCCTCAGCTATAATAAGTAGGGATTGTCTCTAGTGTATAGTTTGTCTCCTAAATTGATAAGAGCGCAGGGGTATAGGGTTTATCTCCCAAACTCCTAAGAGCCGCAGGGGGTGTGCAGAAAAGGGTTATTGTTGTTTGGGGCCCAACGGGCCGAGTTTCAATAGCCTTTTTCTGCATACCCCCTGTGGTGATGCCCCTGTGGCGACCCCTACGATGTCTATAGCACTTTGTTGCGGTGCAAAAAGAACAGAAAGACCACACCAAAGCTTAGAAAAACCGCACCGCAAAAAAGAAAAGCCGCCGACAGCGAATAGACATCGCTGACCCAGCCGACAGCAGGTCCCAAGATCACAAACATCACGCGCCCGACCAAGCTCTTTACCGACAGCACGGTAGCGCGAATATCGGAGCTGACGCAGCGGTTGATATAGTCGTTGAGCACGGGGCCGTTGATGCCGCGTACCAGGTAGAAAATGAAGAGAAAGGCGATGGCCCAAACGTTCTGGAAAAAGCCGAGTAGGAGATAGGCAGCCGATGAAAATAGAATGAGCGATATGAGCGATGCCTTGCGGCCGAGAAATGCCTCGATGCGGTAGGCGTTGATGGCGAAGAGACCGACGGAAAATTGCAGCGCAGCCCAGGCGGCGCCAAAGAAGACGAGTGGCCAATCGATGGACTGTAGGTAGGGCTGTACGAGCCAGACGATCGTGAGTGTGGACGTGCCGACTAACGAGGAATAGAGGATCAGCCATTTGATTTCCGCGTGGCCGTGCAGGGCGTAGCGCACGATATGGAGGATGGCGGCGAGGCTGTTTTCTGTGCGCTCGCTCGTTTTGCGCGGCGGCTCTACTAAGGACCAGATGAGGGGGATGGCGGCTAACATGAGCACGGCCTGTACATAGAGCGGCGTGCGCAGGCTGATCAGGGCCAGGGCACCACCGACGAGGCCGGCGATGCCCTCGGAGAAGTTGGCGACTGAGGCTAAGCGGCCGGCTACTTTCTGGTATTCTTTTTCGCGCTCTAAATTTAATAGCGTGTCGTAGAGCAAGGCCGAGTCCGAGCCGGAGACAAAACTAGAGCCGAGTGCGATAAAGAACTGGGCTAAGAGAAAGTGCGGCAGCGTATAGGAAAAGGCGTAGATCGCAAAACCCAGCGATGAACAGACGGCGCCGATGAGCATGGATTGTTTGCGACCGAGGCGGTCGGCGAAATAGCCGGAAGGCACTTCAAAGAAGATTACGCAGACGGAGAAGAAGGCCTGCACGGTAAAGACGTCCTCTAAGGAGAGGCCGTTGTCCTGATAGAAGAGCACGAGCACCGGCATCAATAGCAGAAACCAACGGCAAGCTAGGATGACGTGCAGCTTCCAGATATTGGCGTGCAGAGCGTGGGTATTCATACGGACCAATATATCAAGGTCATATCACTCTGGCGCATAAGCCTTAGGTGTGAACTGTATTTTATTCATTGTGGTATGCATCAAGCGGATATTATACTGCTTTGTTATATTGACTTCGCTAGGTATGTAGAGTGCCATGTCGGCAGTAGAAGATATGGGATTCAGAGAAGTAACCAACCTACGATAGACACAGGACGGTGCACAATTAGAATGCAAAGGAACAGAAACATGAATAAAACAGTCTCGCTCGTGGCATTTGCGCTAACGGCGTTTTTTTCTGTCGGCGTTGGCCATGCACAATTGGTAGAGTGGCAACTCTACGCTGCCGATGCAGAAGTGCCCGCTAATGCGGTGCGTGTGCGTATCGATAAGGGTCTTTTGCTGTGCCGTGGTACGCATGCGGATACACCGGACGGCAAAAATGCGTGGCGCGATGTTGGCACGATGAACAACGGAGTGTGCCGGACGCAGCGCACCAATGAAGACCTGAAAAAACAGGAGGAATTTTATCTCTTGGTTGCCAGCCCGGAAACGGTGGTCAAATGGATAATGCACGATGCGTCTTCAAAAATACCAGAGGGCGCGGTGCGTGTGCGTATCGATAAGGGTCTTTTGCTGTGCCGTGGCACGCATGCGGATACACCGGACGGCAAAAATGCGTGGCGCGATGTCGGCACGATGAACAACGAAGTGTGTCGGACGCAGCGCACCAATGAAGACCTGAAAAAACAAGAGGAGTTTTATCTCTTACTAGCCGAGCTCAAGGGCGATGCGGCTGGGCTAGAGCCGGTGGACCTGTTCGGTGATATCATCAGCGAAACGGAAGCGTTGTCTGGTGTTATAGAAGAATGGGTTGCCGTATGGGACGAGACGGCACAAGGAACAAGCGAAGCATATGGAACCAATGAGGATACACCAGAATTTGCAGATGAATTAGGACCCTTTGAAGGCGAGATCCCCTTTGAAGAAGACAGGGAGTATCCAGTCGACCTAGAGACCTTGAACGCGATATATAGAGCGGGGATGGACGTGACTCTACGCTTTGGGTCTATCGCCAATCAGGTGGTTTCCATGGCGACGTTCCTAAGTGCGAATTTGGCTGACGGAGAACATGCCGATCTCAACGAGCAGCTCATAGTTCAACTAATGGGGTTGGGGGAACAGCTCGGTCAAGCGGGAAGCAGTTGGGGGCAAATAATGCAAAAAACGGACCATAAGATTGAGGGCGTAACGCCGGGGCTCGGAAGGGATGCCGTCGTTAATTCGTTGTCCGATGCGCGGATGGCGGCGGTACAGAGTATGGGAGAGCAAGGCCTCAATATCAGCCGTAGCGACTTAGAGACTGGTAGCTGGAATTTGTCGAAACAGCAAACATCCACGGGGCGAGTCCAAAAGGGGAGCAAGAAAAAGCGTAGTAATAGAGTCGAGCAAG
>JBLHGI010000047.1:0-25226 GCA_047616505.1 Planctomycetota bacterium | reverse complement strand
AAAAAGAAAAAGGCCCAAA
Source organism: Planctomycetota bacterium (assembly GCA_047616505.1). GTDB lineage: Bacteria > Latescibacterota > UBA2968 > UBA8231 > UBA8231. Next base: position 25,207 of record JBLHGI010000047.1, on the reverse strand, counting down.
AGCATTGGCAGAGGCCCCAAAAAAGCAACAGCTCATACAGCCGCGCACCCTAAAGGGCTTCCGCGATTTCCCGCCCGCCCTGGCCATGCCGCGCGAGCAGATGATCGACCGGGTCAAAGCCGTTTGCCGCTCCTACGGTTTTGCCCCCATCGACACACCGGCCCTCGAGTACAGCGAAATCCTCACGGGCAAGGGCGGCGACGAGAGCGACAAACAAATGTATCGCTTTACCGATAACGGCGGTCGCGATGTAGCCCTGCGCTTCGATTTAACGGTGCCCTTTGCGCGCTTTGCCGCCCAACACGCCCAGCAGCTCGGCCTGCCCTTCAAGCGCTATCACGTCGGGCCCGTTTGGCGCGGTGAAAATACGCAGCACGGTCGCTACCGCGAGTTTTATCAGTGCGATTTCGACACCATCGGCACCGACTCCAACGCCGCCGATATCGAGACGGCGCTCGTCATCCACGACATTCTGGTGGCGCTGGGATTTGAACGCTTTCAGATCCACGTCAACAACCGGAAAATACTTAGCGGCCTGCTCGACTCGCTCGGTTTGCTAGAAAAAACAACAGCTGTGCTGCGCGCCTTAGACAAACTGGCCAAGATAGGCGCAGACAAAGTCGCACTAGAAATGCAGGCAGCAGGGGTTTTGCCCGAACAGGCGCAGGCCATTCTCGGCGCCGTACAGATACAGGGCAGCAATGACGAGATCCTCGCCCAACTCGAAGAGCAGCTCAGCGCCAACGCAATCGGCACTGAGGGAGTCGCAGACCTCAAGCAGTTGGCGAGCGCCTTTGTCGCCGCTGGCATTGACGAGAAACGCCTCTGCATCGACGTATCCATCGCCCGCGGACTAGATTATTATACCGGCACGGTCTTTGAGACTCTATTGGACGACCTGCCCGGCATTGGTTCGATCTGTAGCGGCGGTCGCTACGACAATCTAGCCGGGCTCTATACCAAACAACACCTGCCCGGCGTCGGTGCCTCGCTGGGATTGGACCGCCTATTGGCCGCCATGGAAGAACTGGGCTTATTACAGGAAGTGAGCACACCGGCCGAGGTCTTTATCGTACAGTTCTCATCCGATGCGCTAGGCCAGTATATCCAACTGTCGCGAAGGCTGCGTGCCGCCGGCATCGCCACCGAACTCTCGCCCGATGCCAAGGGCATGGGCAAACAGCTCAAATACGCCGACCGCAAGGGTTTTCGTTTTGCCGTCATCGGCGGCCCCGACGAACTGGCTAAGGGTCTGTGGCAGATAAAAGATTTACGCGGGGAAGCGAGCGCAGAAGTAGCAGACGATAAAATAGTGGAATATCTAAGCAGCATCTAAAAAAATCCGAGAGGACCGACATGGCACTGCTGCACTGGAACTTCTACTCGCAGGCTCTCGGCATCGCTGCCAGCGCCGACATTATCCTGCCCCAGGACGCCATCGAAAAGGGCAAAAAACTGCCCACGCTCTATCTGCTACACGGCATGAGCGACGACCACAGTATCTGGCAACGACGCACTTCTATCGAACGCTATGCCGATGCGTTAGGCTTAGCCGTCGTGATGCCCGCCGTCAACCGCAGCCGCTACGCCAATATGGTACACGGAGCCCGCTATTGGGACTTTGTCAGCGAAGAGGTACCGCGTCTGGCGCGCGTCTTCTTCCCGCTCTCGGACAAACGCGCGGACAACTTTGTCGCCGGTCTCTCCATGGGCGGCTACGGCGCCTTTAAGATGGCCCTGAGCCATCCTGATCGCTATGCCGCCGCCGCCAGCCTCTCGGGCGCGGTAGACATGGTAGCCCGCGCCAGAGAGCTTGCGGGTTCCGACCCGATGCACCGACGCGAAATCGAGGATACCTTTGGCCCGCTCGACAACTTGGCTGGCAGCAGTAACGATCTCTTGTTTTTGCTAGACAAACTAGCGGCGCGCAAACGCCGCCCCCTGCTCTACCAGTGGTGCGGCAGCGAAGACTTTCTCTATCAAAACAACGTCGACTTCCACCAACATGCGAAAAAATGCGGCATAAAAATTAAGTATAGCAAAGGGCCGGGCAGCCATACCTGGGACAAGTGGGACGAACAAATTGAAAAGGTGCTGGCTTGGCTGCCGCTAAAGGGCGACAAGTGAACAAAGCACTACTCGTAGCCCTTTGTTTGTTCGGCTGCAATGGCAATGAGGACAATCCCGTGGCATCCGACCACAGCACAGTGCCTTCCCATATCAGCCCCTATGCCGATTGGGCCAATGGCCCTTCTACCTCCGTGGACTATTTCCCCATTGGCGTCTGGGTACAATCGCCAGAAAACGCCGAAGCCTACCGCCAAATCGGCATCAACACCTATGTCGGTTTGTGGAAGGGACCAACAGAAGAACAGCTAACACAGCTCACAGACGCGGGCCTGAGCGTCATCTGCGCTCAGAACGAGGTAGGGCGCGCCCATATAGACGACCCGACGATCATCGCCTGGATGCACGGGGACGAACCCGACAACGCCCAGCGCCAAGCAGACGGCTCCTGGGGCGGTCCCGTGCCCATAGAAGAAATTGCCGCCAACTACGAACGACTGCGCGCGAACGATCCCCATCGCCCCGTGTGGCTCAACCTGGGCCAAGGCGTGGCCAATGACGAATGGGTCGGACGCGCTGCACCATACGAGACCTACCCCAACTATGTAGCCGCCAGCGATATCGTCTCCTTCGATGTATATCCCGTATCGGGCATCCGCAAAGACGACGGCGAGAACTATCTATGGTACGTAGCCAAGGGAGTCGAACGACTGCGCGCTTGGGGCCATGACAAAAAGACCGTGTGGAACGTCATCGAAACGACGCGTATCAACAGCGAGCGCGGGCCAACGCCCGCGCAGGTCGAGGCCGAAGTGTGGATGTCGCTGATCCATGGCTCGCGCGGCATCATCTACTTCGCGCACGAATGGAACCCGGTCTTTCGCGAAGCGCGCCTCTTAGAAGACGAAGCCATGCGCTTGGGCGTGGCCGCGATCAACGCGCAAATCCACGCGCTGGCCCCCGTCCTCAATGCAAGAGAGTTAACTGATTGGGGGCAGGTGCAATCGACAGAGAGCGAGATCCCCTTAGCGGTTAGCGCCAAAAGGCGCGAAAACGACCTCTATCTATTCGCCGTTCCCATGCGCCTCGGACCGACGCGGGGGCAGTTTTCCCTAACTGATATACATGCGAATTACCCAATAGAAGTAATCGGCGAAGACCGCCAGATACTGAGTGCAGATGGTTCTTTTTCAGATGACTTTGCCACCTACCAAGTACACCGTTATCGCCTAGCCGATTATTTTGCACGCTGAGGTAGACGTTTTATTTTATGTACTTAAGAGCCTAGTACCTATGGGCTGCTAAACGCGGTTTTTTTATCGCTCCCGACCTAACACGCCCACACCTCGCCTGCAAGGAGACCTCCTATGCCCGTCTACGACTTTGGCAGTGGCCGCACCGACCCGCTTTCCTTTCCGACAGAAGACCTAGCCGACGCCGCGCGCCGTGCCATTTTAGAATTCGGCCCCGAGTTAGTGCGCTACCCTGGCGACTACGGCCACCAAGAGCTGCGTCAAGTCATGGCCGATCGCGAGGCGCAGCGCGAAGGTATAGAGGTAAGTCCAGACCATATCGCGCTGATGAATGGCTCTATGCAGGGCGTAACGCTCTGTGCCGAGGCCCTGATGCGCCACCCCGGCGACATCATCGTCTGCGAGGAACTCACCTATTCGGGCACCATAGGCGCCTACAAGGGCCTCGGAGCGACGTTAGTGGGCATACCGGTGGACGATGATGGAATGCGCATGGACGCGCTCGCTGAGACCATGGCCGACCTGCACAAAAAGGGCACACCACCGGCCTTCATCTATACGCTGACGACCTACCAGAACCCGACGGGATCGATCATGCCGTTGGAGCGACGCAAACAACTGCTCGAAATAGCCGCCCATTACGAGGCCATCGTCGTCGAGGACAACTGCTATGCCGACGTGCACTTCGAGGGCAAAGTACCGCCCTCTCTCTATGCACTCGACCCCAGCGATCGCATGGTCTATCTCTGCTCGCTGTCAAAGATACTGGGTCCCGGCGTGCGCGAGGGCTATATCCTGGCCCGCCCCCCCATGCTCAAGAGATTGCTCGACCGCCGCTTCGACGGTGGCCATAGCGCCCTAACAGCCGTTATCTGTTCGACGTTTTTTCGCGATCGCCTCTGGCAGCACGTCGAGCACACCAATGCCATACTACGTGAGAAACGCGATGCCGTATTTTCCGGTTTAGAAGCCAGCGTTGGCGATTTATGCTCGTGGAGCAAACCGGCCGGCGGCATGTTTATTTGGCTGCGTTTCCCCGACGAAGTCGACCGCCAACAGCTGAAAAAGTTAGCTGATGAACACGGCATAATCTATGCACAAGGATCTAACTTCCACATCCACTCGGAAGACCTTCCCCACCTGCGCTTAGCTTTTGGTTTTGCATCATTAGAAGCGATACGGGAGGGCGTCCCCCTCCTTGGCCAATGCATTCGCCAAGCCTGTGTGCAACGGACGGTGATGGTCTAATTTATGGGGATGACACTACCGCAAATCGCCCTCGTACAAATGGACGTCAAGGCGGGGCGCCCCGATCTCAATGTCGCCCATATGCTCGCGAGCATCGAAAAGGCGCGCGCCAAAGGAGCTGAGATCGTCGCCTTCTCCGAGATGTGTATCAGTGGTTATATCCTCGGCGACCTCTGGGAAGTAGATGCTTTTGTCGAAGATTTCGCTTCCTATAGCGAGGATATTCGCGCCGCTAGCGACGGCTTGACCGTTATCTTCGGCAACGTCGCCCTGGCACCACAGCAGATTGGCCAAGATGGACGACAGCGCAAATACAATGCCGTCTATGTCTGTTGCGACGGCGAGTACGTCGTGCGTCCCAACGTGCCAAAAGGTCTGCCCTGTGGCATTCACCCCAAGACATTGCACCCCAACTATCGCTTCTTCGACGACGACCGCCACTTCTTCTCACTGCGCCAATTGGCCGAAGCCAAAAACAATTCTCCCTACGATTGGACCCACCCCTATGCGGTGCCCTTAAAAGACGGGCGCATTTTCCGCTTCGGCGTACAGCTATGCGAGGATATGTGGTGTCAGGATTACGAACTCGCCGGCGAAACGCTGGACACCCTCAAGGTATACAAGGAGCGCGGCGCTGAAGCCGTATTCAACCTCTCGGCCTCACCCTGGACTTGGCAGAAAAATGACAAGCGCAATCGAGTCGTGCAACACATACTCGCAGCGGCTTCCCTACCCTTTTTTTATATCAACCAAGTCGGAGCGCAAAACAACGGTAAGAATATCATCGTCTTCGATGGCGATAGCACCGCCTACGCGCCCGATGGCAGTGTGCTACAGCGATCGCGCACTTGGAACGAGGATATAGTCTATTACCCCAGTGACGAGGGAGAGAGCAGTTCAACGGGGGAAATGGAAGCCATCTACAACGGCATCCTCACGGGATTGCGCCACCTCGATCATATTCGCGGAGCCCAAAACCGCACCTTAGTGGCCGCCAGTGGCGGCATCGACTCCAGCGTGGTCGCCTGTCTGCTCGAACGCGCCTTTGGCCCCGAGCGCGTCTTCGCCGTCAATATGCCGACGCGATTCAACGCCCAGATTACCCAAGACAACGCGCGCGACCTGTGTGCAGCGCTCCATATCGACTATCTAAGTTGCCCAATTGGCGAGTTATACGACGCCGTCGCCGCAAAAATAAAAAAAACCAACTTCGCATCCGGCCCAGGTGACTACACGCGCTTAGTCGACGAAAACATCCAAGCGCGCATCCGCTTTGCCGATGTGCTATCCGGACTCGCCGCCAAATACGGGCTACTCTTTACGAATAACGGCAACAAAACGGAAATCGCACTCGGTTATGCTACACTCTACGGCGATATAAGCGGTGCAGTCGCCCCTATCGCCGATCTCTACAAAGTCCAAGTCTTTGCCTTGGCGCGCTTTCTCAACGAGCGCATTTACGGCAACGAAGTCATTCCCGATAATATCATCAACGGCGAAATCGTACCCAGCGCTGAACTCTCGGAAGCACAGGACGTAACCAAAGGACTAGGCGATCCAATCAAGTACGGTTATCACGATGCCTTGTTGCGCCAAATAATCGAATATAGAAAATGTGCTAGCGACTTTTTTCAGTGGCATCTACAGGGCGATTTTTTTTCGCTATTGGGTTGGGACGAAGAGGAATGCTTTTACCAGTATTTTCCCAATCCGCAGTCGTGGGTCGATGATATCGAATGGGTAGAACGCCAAATCCGCATCAATTTCTTTAAACGCATTCAAGCACCCCCTATTATCGTATTGAGCAAACGCGCCTTCGGTTTTGATTTGCGCGAGAGCCAGCGCCCCGCATACAATCCACGCGAGCACGCGCGTTTTAAATCCAAGATATTGTCAATGAAATGGCCATAAAAAAACACCCGCTCATAAAGAGCGGGTGTTTTTTTAATAACGAATAAACAGCTTCTAAAGAAGAGCTACTTCTTCTTCTTTGCCGCGGCCTTCTTCTTGGCCGGAGCCTTCTTTGCCGCGACCTTCTTCTTAGCCGGAGCCTTCTTTGCTACGGCCTTCTTTGCCGCGACCTTCTTCTTAGCCGGGGCCTTCTTTGCTACGGCCTTCTTTGCCGCGACCTTCTTCTTAGCCGGGGCCTTCTTTGCTACGGCCTTCTTCTTAGCCGGGGCCTTCTTTGCTACGGCCTTCTTCTTAGCCGGGGCCTTCTTTGCTACGGCCTTCTTTGCCTTCGCTTTCGCCATGGAAACTACCTCCCTTTATTGACGGTGCATTACGACACACTCACTTATACTCCAATTCTGCGTGCAAAAATAACGAATATGGTTTTTAAGAGCAAGCTGATTTATGCGATCTAACAATGACGTAGATCCATGTCGCCCTATGTTTTATATTATCGGCACATCTCACTTTACACCACGGAGCACCATTATGAAAATCTGTGTCGCCGGCGAAGGCGCTCAAGGACTAACACACTTAGAGGCATTGCAGTCCATTGAAAATGTAGAAGTACAATCGCTAGCTGGGGGTATAGCGGCCGATGCCGAGACCTTCGCCACGGAGTGGAACATAGCTCATTGGTCTCTCGATTTCTCCGAGTGTATAGAACAAAACGATATAGAAGCTGTAATTCTCTGCTCGCCAAACCAAGTACACTGCCAACAAGCTATTGCCGCGATGGAAGCGGGGAAACACGTGCTTATAGAGATTCCGATGGGATTGAATCTCGAGGAATCTCGCCGCATTGTCGCCGCAGAACAGCGCACGGGAAAAGTCTGCATGGTTTGTCACACGCAGCGCTATAGCAATGTCTTTCGCGAGGTGCACCGCCGCATAACAGCAGGTGAGTTAACGCCCTATCACATCGTGCAACAGACCTATTTTTTTCGTCGCAAAAACGAAAATCGCTTCGGCAAGCCGCGCACTTGGGTTGATGATCTGCTCTGGCATCAAGCGTGCCATATGGTCGATATGACCTACTGGCTACTCGGCGATCTCGAAGCACAGGCATGGGGACAGGCGGGTGCCATGCATCCAGAACTCGCTATACCGATGGACATTTCAATTGCCATGCGCTCACAAAATGGCGCCCTCGTTACCGCAGCACAATCCTTTAATCACCACGGCTCAATCTGGAGTCACTATCGCATCATAGGAGAGGAAACAACCCTGACGATAGAAAAAAACAAACTCTACGATCACGAGGGTAACGAAATTGCGGTAGAAGGAGGCGGGGGGGTCGTGGCACAGGACCGCGAGTTTTTTAGCGCTATCCGCGAAGGGCGAAAGGCATTGACTAGCTGTAGCGCCTGCCTGCCTGTTATGGAAGCACTCGACCGCATACAGCAGACGTTAGATACTTAAGCAGCAAAGGCCTGTAATACAGAAAAACCGCCTCCATTTCGGAAGGCGGTTTTTCTGTATTCATATGACACCATGCTACATGAAACACTCAGCGTGCGATTCAGGACGAAATTTCCAACAGCTCAGACTGCGTTTCGTCGTGCAGAATACTGCCCTGGTGCAATAGGTCTTTCAACGTGAGTTGATTGAGGACTTGATCGACGGCTTCTTGTAAACGACTCCACAGCGCACGCACCGAACAAGAGCTGAGCGTGTGTGTGCAATTGGCCTCTGCGCCCGTGTGATGATCACAAAAACTTGAGTCGAAAAGACGCCCCCCTAGGGCATCGAGCACATCGGCCACGATAATATTTTCGGGGGAACGCGCTAGCGCATAACCACCGTATTGCCCACGCTCGCTTTCGACAAAACCACCCTGGCGCAAAATGCGCAACATCTTGCCGACATTGTGGTGCGAAACACCTTCAGCCTGGCTAATTTCGGGTATGGTTTGACTGACGCCACCTAGTTGCCGCGCCAAATGCAATAGACAACGCAAACCGTATTCTTCTTGCGAACTGAGTTTCATCGCCTTTGCCGCTACATCATGCCGAGTTCGAGTTTGGCACCCTCCGACATCATGTCGACCGTCCACGGCGGATCCCACACGATCTCCACTGCCGCGCCGCTGAGACTCTCCACCTCGTCCTTTACTTTCTGTTGTACTTCGGGCGGTAGCGTGCCGGCTACTGGACAAGCCGGTGAAGTCAGCGTCATGGTGATTTGTGCAAAGTTCTCCTCATTCAGCTGTATATCATAGATCAGACCCAATTCGTAAATGTCCACCGGTATCTCGGGATCGTAGCAGGTCTTCATCACTTCGACAATCCGCGCTTCGGTGCTACCTTCATCGAAGGTCTTCGTGTGTAAAGCTTCCATAACTACTCTCTCCTATTCGGTCGATACCGACGCATCGACATCTGCGAGCGCCGCCTTCATAGTATGCCAAGCCAACGTCGCGCACTTGACGCGCATGGGGAATTCTCGCACGCCGGCAAAAATAGCCATCTTTCCTATCTTTTCTTCGTCTACTGGCTCGGAGGCATCGGCCATAACCATAGTGTGGAAATTGTCGAAAATCTCCTCTGCCTCATTAGTCTGCTTGCCCTTTAACGCCGCCGTCATCATCGATGCCGAGGCCTTGGAAATAGCGCACCCCGACCCCTCAAAGCTAATACCTTCAATGCGACCGTCCTGCACCATCAAATGCACGTGCAGATGGTCACCACAGAGCGGATTATAACCCTCCTGCGAACGATTAGCCCCTTCGAGCTTGCCAAAATTGCGAGGATTTCTGTTGTGGTCGAGTATGATTTCCTGATAGAGTTCGCGCAGTTCACTCATTAGCCAAATACCTCTTGTACTTTGCGTATGCCCGCCGCCAACGCATCCATCTCCGCGTGCGTATTATAAAATGCCAGCGAAGCGCGCACGGTGGCGGGGACTTGGTAATAATTCATCAACGGCTGTGCACAGTGATGACCGGCGCGTACCGCGATGCCCTCAGCGTCGAGAATAGTGCCGATATCGTGCGGATGCGCCGCATCCATCACAAAGGAAAGAACGCCCACTTTCTCGCGCGCGGTGCCAATTAGACGCACGCCATCAATATCCGCCAGCAACTCTGTCCCATAGCGCAACACGTCGTCTTCGTAAGCGGCGATCTCGGCGCGGCCAATCGAATTGACATAGTCAATTGCCGCCGCCAAACCGATGCCGCCAGCAATATTCGGCGTGCCCGCTTCAAAGCGCGTTGGCACATCGGTGTAGGTCGTTTCAGCCTCAAAACTGACGCGTTGGATCATACCGCCACCCGTCTCCCAGGGCGGCATGGCTTCCAATAGGTCTCTCTTGCCATAGAGCGCCCCTGAACCAGTCGGAGCAAAGAGCTTGTGGCCAGAAAAAACGTAGAAATCGCAGTCGAGATCCCGCACGTCGACCGGCATATGCGGCACGCCCTGCGCGCCATCTACCAACACCACTGCGCCGTGTGCATGCGCCAAAGCAGCAATCTTTTTGACTGGGTTTATCGTACCCAGTGCATTGGAAGCGTGGGCGACGGCGACAATTTTTGTACGCTCGCTAAGCAGTTTTTCATATTCCTCAAAGAGGAACTCGCCCTCTGCGCTAATCGGTACCACTCTTAATAGCGCCCCCTTCTCCCGACACAGCACCTGCCAAGGTACGATATTGGAATGGTGCTCCATCTGCGAGATGACGATTTCGTCACCCTCTTTTATCTGCTGTCTGCCATAGCTCTGCGCAACTAGATTGATGCCTTCTGTCGTGCCGCGCACAAAGATAATCTCGCTCGATTCAGCAGCATTGAGAAACTGGCCGACGCGACCGCGAGCGCGCTCGTAAGCAAAGGTCGTCTGCTGACTGAGCAAATGTACGCCGCGGTGTATATTTGCATTTTCCGCTGCGTAGTAGTGCTGTAGAGCGTAGAGGACAGTGAGCGGTTTTTGCGTCGTCGCCGCGTTGTCTAGATAGACGAGTTTCTTGCCGCGGATGCGCTCCTGCAGGATGGGAAAGTCGCGACGGATGCGTTCGACATCGAGCGCGGGCGTTGCCACTTCTTTTTCGGCCAAAGCAGTCATATTATTTTACTCCACCATGGCGACAACCCGCTCCAGGCGTCGTCCTACGCGTTCTTCAAGTTCTTGGCGCAATGCCTCAACCTGCACGCGCTCGACAACTTCACCAGCAAAGGCACGAGTCAACACGCGCCGCGCATTCTCGCGCCCTATGCCACGCGAGCGCAAATAAAAGATCGCATCTTCGTCCAGCTGACCGATCGTCGCGCCGTGCGAACATTTGACGTCATCGGCGTAGATTTCTAATTGCGGTTTGGTATTGATCTCGGCACGACTCGATAGCAACAGGTTTCGGTTGGCCTGGTAGGCATCTGTTTTCTGCGCCGCCTGGTGCACTAATATCTGGCCGCGGAACACAGCGGTCGAATCGTCGGCTAGCACCCCTTTATAAAACTCGTGGCTCTGACAGTGGGGCTGAGTGTGTTCGATCAACGTGTGATTGTCCACATGCTGCTTGCCCTCCGTCATATAGAGCCCGTTGAGCGTCGAGTCGATGCCCTCGCCCACGAGCTGCGTGTGCACGTGGTTGCGCGTCAACTGCCCGCCCAGCGTGATACAGGTAGAACGGAAATTGCTAGCGCGCTGCTCGCGCACATGTAAGGCCGCAATATGATAAGCGGCAGCGTTCTCGTCTTGAATGCGATAATGATCGATATGCGCATTCTCACCAACGCTTATTTCGGCCACAGAATTCGTCCAATGCGCTTCCGACGTCAAGCTGACATAACTCTCAATAACCGTAGCGCGGGCGTTCTTCTCTACTTGAACCAACACGCGTGGGTTCGCAACCGCGCGTGCACGATTGGCGACAAAGAGCAGCTGTACCGGCTTATCCAGTTCTATACCGGCACCCACTTTCACTAACGCACCGTCGCTTAGAAAGGCGGTGTTGAGAGCACTGAAAGCATCTTCTGCATCGGCTGCGACTGAGCCCAGGCCATCGACCATTTCGCCTTCCTTCAATCTGGCGGCGAGACTCTCGATGCGCACGCCAGCGGGCAGATCCCCCACCCGCGATAGCGCCGATGCATAGTGTCCATCGACAAATACCAGCACGTGGGAATCGAGGCCAGCAACGAGTAATGATTCAATTTCACTCGGCATATCGACGCCGGCATACACCGGGGCGAAATCCTCGCGCAACAACTCGACAATACTCGTATAGCGCCACTCTTCATCGCGACCGGTAGGAAAACCCAACTCGTCAAAACGAGAGATCGCCTGCTGCCGTGCCGCGTGTACGGGTGTGGCTGCCTCGCCGTTGAGACTTTGCTCAAAATCGGCGAAACGCGCTAGGTACCAGTCCTTGCGGTCTGTCTTTTCCGTCATGCCACTGCTCCCACCGCTTCATCCTTGACCCAGTCATAGCCCTTTTCTTCCAATTCGAGAGCCAATTCCTTGCCACCGGATTTGACGATCCGACCGTTGTAGAGCACATGCACGTAATCGGGCACGATATATTCGAGCAAGCGCTGGTAATGCGTCACTATAATAGCGGCCTTGTCGGGCGAGTGCAGCGCGTTGACGCCGTTGGCCACGATGCGCAGAGCATCGATGTCGAGCCCGGAGTCCGTCTCGTCGAGTATGGCGAGTTTGGGTTCGAGCACCGCCATCTGCAGCACTTCGTGGCGCTTTTTCTCGCCGCCGGAAAAGCCCTCGTTAACCGAGCGCTTGAGAAAGCTCTCATCCATTTCGACGAGCTTGAGTTTTTCGCGAATCAGAGCGAGAAAATCCATCGCGTCCATCGGCTCTTCGCCGCGGTGTTTGCACATCTCGTTATACCCCGTGCGCAGAAAGTAGGTCGAGTTGACGCCGGGAATTTCCACTGGATACTGGAAGGCGAGAAAGAGCCCTTCGCACGCCCTCTCCTCCGGTTTCATATCGAGCAGGTCCTTGTCTAAAAAGGAGGCGCTGCCGCCCGTAACTTCGTAGCTCTCGTGCCCGGCCAACACCTGCGCCAACGTGCTCTTGCCCGAGCCATTGGGCCCCATTATAGCGTGGATCTCCCCCGCTTTTACTTCTAGGTTGATGCCTTTGAGGATTTCAGTTCCCTCAATACTGGCCTGTAGATTATCGATATTCAACATCTGTATGTCCTCGTTTTCTAATATCGTTGTTTTGGAAGCCTATCCCACGCTGCCTTCGAGACTAATTCCCAACAATTTCTGTGCCTCTACCGCAAATTCCATCGGCAGTTCGGCCAAGACTTCCTTGCAAAAACCGTTGACGATCATCGACACGGCATCTTCCGTCGATAAACCACGTTGGTTGCAGTAGAAGATCTGGTCTTCGCCAATCTTCGATGTCGAAGCCTCGTGCTCGACCTGTCCCGTCGGGTTGCGCACCTCGATATAAGGGAAGGTATGAGCGCCGCATTGGTCGCCGATGAGCATCGAGTCGCACTGCGTGAAATTGCGCGCATTCCTGGCGTTTTTCATGATCTTGACGCCGCCGCGATACGTATTTTGGCCACGCTTTGCCGAAATGCCCTTAGAAATAATCGTACTGCGCGTATTGTTGCCGATATGGATCATCTTGGTGCCGGTATCGGCCTGCTGGCACTTGGAGGTGACGGCCACCGAGTAAAATTCGCCGACGGAATTGTCGCCCAGCAAGATGCAGCTGGGATACTTCCAAGTAATGGCCGACCCCGTTTCGACCTGCGTCCACGAGATCTTGGAATTTTTGCCGCGACAGATGCCGCGCTTGGTCACAAAATTGTAGATGCCGCCAACGCCGTTATCATCTCCGGGATACCAGTTCTGCACCGTGGAGTATTTTATCTGCGCATCGTCCAGCACGACGAGTTCTACGACCGCCGCGTGTAGCTGGTTTTCGTCGCGCATCGGCGCGGTACAGCCCTCTAAATAGCTAACGTAGCTGCCCTCGTCGGCAATGATCAGCGTGCGTTCAAACTGGCCCGTATTGGCGGCATTGATGCGGAAATACGTCGACAATTCCATCGGGCAGCGCACGCCTTTGGGGATATAAACAAACGAGCCATCGGTAAATACCGCCGAGTTGAGCGCCGAAAAGAAGTTGTCTGTCGTCGGTACGACCGTGCCGAGGTATTTCTTTATCAACTCCGGGTGCTCTCTGACCGCTTCGGAAAACGAACAGAAGATAATCCCGAGTTCAGAAAGCTTGTCCTTAAACGTCGTCGCCACCGATACGCTATCGAAAACGGCATCGACGGCGATGTTAGAAGAAGCGACCCCAGCGAGCATTTTCTGCTCTTCGAGCGGGATCCCCAGTTTTTTATAGGTCGCCAAGAGCTCGGGATCGACTTCATCTAGGCTCGCAATGGTGTTGCTCTTCGGCGCAGAGTAGTAAACGATACTCTGATAATCGATCTCCGGGTATGTGACTTTGGCCCAGCGCTCGCTCGGTTTGCACCGCGTCGGATCATCCATCTTCAGCCATTGGCGATAGGCCTTCAGACGCCATTCGAGCATAAATTCTGGCTCTTCTTTTTTTGCCGATATAAAACGGATGATCCCTTCGTTGAGTCCGGGCGGTGCCGAATCAGCTTCTATATCCGTAACGAAACCCCACTCATACTCGCGGTTGGCAAACTCTTCGAGAGCTTCCGTCTCGCTAAGGTCTTCGGCTTCGGGCCGCAAGGCAGTCGATTCGCTCATCGCGCCTGATCTCCTCTGAAATAGGTTTTAATCATTAAACAAGACAAAAAAGTCAAGATTAACATTATAAAAAAAATCGGATGATTTCTCACCCAAGTCATTCAGAAAATACCAATCACGACAAAAAAGTCAAGATTGATATTATAAAAAAAAATCAACCCATCTTACGACGCTGTACCAAATAGCGAGAGAGGGCCACATCGAACGGCGTAGACGTATCGATTAAGGTGTAGTCGATACGCGCCTCGGCACAGCCACGCCGATAGGTCTGCACCATCTCCTCTATCAGTTGTCCGTACTCGCGCCGCACCAACCACGGCTGCGTCGTCAGCATCTGCTGCGGATCTTCGAGATCGAAAAAACGCGTCTCCTTGTCAAAATCCAAATCGATCTCACGTGGATCTAAGAGATGAAAAACGACGACTTCGTGGCCGCGATGGCGGAAATGGCGCAAACCGCGCAACACTTCCTGCGGGTCGTCGAGCAAATCGGAAAGTACGATGACCAGCCCGCGCCGCGCAATGCGTTCGGCCAAATCGTGAAAAGTGGGCGCCATATTCGTGTCGGAACCCGGTTTGGTTTGCTCTATCGTTTTGAGTAGTACCTGTAAATGGCTTTGGACCGATCTGGGCGGCACATAGGACTCGATAAGATCGCGAAACAACATGAGCCCTACGGCGTCGCGCTGGCGCAGCATAAGGTAAGATAGCGCCGCCGCCAACGAAGTCGCATAGCGGAATTTGCTCAGCGCCGCCCCCGACTGGAAATCCATCGAACCAGAGACATCGAGCAGTATATACGCCTTTAGATTCGTCTCCTCTTCATACTGCTTTATATAGAGACGGTCGGTTTTGGCGTAGGCCTTCCAGTCGAGATCGCGCAAGGGGTCACCCGGCATATAAGGGCGATGTTCGGAAAATTCGACGGAGAAACCGTGATACGGGCTACGGTGCAACCCCGTGATAAACCCTTCTACCACCAAGCGAGCGATCAGGTCGAGCCGCGACAGGCGCGACACCGTCTCCGGATCTAAATAAGAGGGAGGAGATGCGGGCTTGTTCACGCGCTACCAGCATCTGCGAGCAAGCGCTCCACCAGGGCAGCGGCATTGATATTTTGCGCTTCGGCATGATAGTTAACGACGATGCGATGGCGCAATACAGCCGGAGCGATGGCGCGAATATCTTCGATGGACACCGAGTGACGACCATCGAGCACGGCGCGCGCCTTGGCCGCCAATACGAGATATTGCGAGGCGCGAGGGCCCGCTCCCCAGTTGACCATTTCTTTTACGTAGCTAGACGTTTTCTCGTCACTGGGCCGCGAGGCGCGCACTAGGTTCACGGCGTATTTGACCAAATGATCGGCCACCGGCACGCGGCGCACGAGTTGCTGAGCTGCTACCAATTGCTCGGCATTGAGCACCGCATTGACCTCTTCGCGATCGCCACCCGTCGTAGCGCGGGCGATCTCTTCTTCTTCTTCCGCCTGCGGGTAATCGATCCACAGCTCAAAAATAAAGCGGTCCAGCTGGGCTTCCGGCAGCGGATAGGTACCTTCCTGCTCAATGGGGTTCTGTGTGGCCAACACAAAAAATGGCTCGCCCAAGACCATCGTCTCGCCGCCGATAGTCACGGCGTGTTCCTGCATGGCCTGTAGCAGGGCCGCCTGTGTCTTGGGCGGGGTACGGTTGATCTCGTCGGCCAAGAGCATATGGGAAAACACCGGTCCTTTAAGAAAGCGAAAGGCCTTGCGGCCGCTCTCCTGATCTTCTTCCAATACCTCAGTACCCGTTATATCAGATGGCATCAGGTCCGGCGTAAACTGGATGCGACCGAAAGAGAGATCGAGCGTCTTGGCCAGCGTTTGCACGAGCGTCGTCTTGGCCAGCCCCGGCACGCCAACGAGCAGACAATGACCGCCCGCCAACAGCGCCGTCAGCATCTGTTCGACAATCTCGCGCTGGCCAATTATGACCTTGCCGACTTCGGCATAGATCTTGTCCCGAGCCTCGTTGAGCTGTGCCACCGCTTCCACATCCGTTGCGCTCATTGCAATCCTTTCATAGGTCGTGCGCTTTTTCAACAAAGTAGATACCGGCGCGTCGCGACGCCAGATGCCCACATTTTAGGTTTTGCGCTTTTTCTTTTTTGCCGCTGGGAAAAGCACGTTATTGAGGATGAGTCTATAGCCGGGAGAATTCGGGTGCAGCGCCAAGTTCGTCGGTGGATCGTGCACTAAGTGCTTGTGATCCTCCGGATCGTGTCCTCCGTAGAAAGTGAAGGTTCCCTTACCGGCTCGACCGTGGATATACTTGACCTGCTCGCTGCCCTCTACCTCGCCCAACACGATGACGGAATCCTTAATCAACGAACGTCGATACGCCGTCGTCTGCCCGAGAAAACCGTCGACGATATTCGTGTGGCACTGCGTCAGCATGGCGGGCACCGGATCGTATTTGGCCGAAAACTCAAAGAGCGTAAAATACTCGGCTTCGGCCGTGCGAATTAGACGCATATCGCGCGGCGTAGTATCTATGTCCGAAAATTCGTAGACCATCGGGTTCTGCTCTATCGCAAAATTCTCAAAAGCCACCGTGCGGCTAAAGTCGAGTTTGGACTGGGCACGAGGGTCAGCCGGATCGCCGTCGAAAATATCGTGACAGATATCGCTTCCCATCGACGCCAAAGCAATATCAAACGTATCCGTAGCAGAACACATGGCAAAGAGAAAACCGCCCGCAGCCATATAGCGATAGATCTCCAGCGCTACTGCTTTTTTTTGCTCTGACACTTTGCCATAACCCAAGCGTCCCGCCATAATTTCGGAGTCGCGCTGCTGTTCCTGGTACCAGGCCTCGCGCCCGTATGAGCTGTAGAACTTGCCGTATTGGCCGGTGAAATCTTCGTGATGCAGATGCAGCCAATCATAATCTTTTAGCGCTCCCTTGAGCACTTCTTCGTCCCAAATTTTCTCGTACTCAATTTCTGCATATTCGAGCACCATCGTCACCGCATCGTCCCACGGTTGTTTGTTCGGTGGCGTATAAACGGCAATCCTCGGCGCTTTTTCCAAGCGCACGACTTCCATATTGCCCGCATCTATAGTAGCGTAGATCTGCGCCGCTTCCGCTTCGGAGATGACGATGGCATCGACGCCACGAATCTGCGCCTCCGAGACCAAAGCGCCGCTATATTCGATCAAAAAAGCGCCGCCGCGATAGTTGAGCAGCCACTCCACTGCCAGACTGCGCTCTAAGGTCCAGAAAGCCACACCATAGGCCTTTAAATGGTCGCGTTGCTCCAGGTCCATCGGAATCAAGATGCGCTCGGCTAGCGCCGGGCTAACGCAGACCAGCAGCAGCAATAGGTATTTTCTCATATTCAACTGCTCTCACTTGCAATAGTTTTACGCAGGCGCCGAATGCGCAAACGCAGTTCCGGCGCACGCGCATCGTCGGGTGAGGTCAAGAGCGCCGCTTCGCAAATGCGCAATGCCTCATGCACCTGTGCAGCACGAATATACAATTCGGCCCGAGCCAACTGCGCCTCGACCCAATGTCTACCCTGTGGAAACTCGCGCACCAAACGCTCGTAAAGTTCTAATGCCAACTGCGGGCGCTCGGCCTCAGCCCACTGCCCTCCCTGCAACAGGGCCCATTCGCGCAGGCGAGGTGAAGCGCCCTCAAAAACAGCACGCCAGTGCGGTAGGGCTTCTTTCGGCTGGCGCTGCCGCTCTAACAACTGCGCCTTGACGAAACTAGGTAAGAGTGCTTCGCTTTGATACTCTTCGCAAACGAGCAGCAAATCGAGCGCATCATTGGCGAGCGGATGGTCGACATCCTCTGCCGTCAATTCACCCAAACCTGCAATTACCGCCGCGCAGTCCCCGCGAAAATAGGCCAACTCGGCGCGGCGCAGCGCCGCTTCATATATAGCCACTTGCCCTTGCTTGCCCAGTTGCTCGATATAAGTTTCAGCTTCTTCTAAACGACCGGCGCGCAGCGCACTCTCCGCCATCAGCCCCAGCGCATCAATGGTCCACTGCCCGCGCACAGGCGCCTTGAGGACGGGACGCAACCCCGCAGACACCACTTCTGCATCAGCCCCTTCGCGCAGTTGTAAACGCGCCATGCCCACTAAGGCCTGCATCGCCTCTGGCCTGTCGGGAAAGCGCTCTGCCAACTCGGCATAATGCGCAAGTGCCAGCGCGGCATTCGGGCCTTTGGCGCTAATCTCGGCGCGCTTGAGCAAGGCGCGAAACACGTAGGGTGAATCGGCGCGCCGGGCGGCAAAGGAACCGTAGGCCAGAACCGCAACCTCGGCAAAACCACGCGCCTCGCACTGCGCGGCATATTGAAATAGCATATCGGCCATTTCAGAGCGATCTGCCAGTTCTTCCAACGCGGCCAACCCGCGCTCGGGCTGGCCAGCAAAGAGCGCACACGTAGACACTAGGCGCGCTTTGGGTAAGGGATCGGCCGCCCCCACATCCTCATCGAGCAACGCGCGCAACAGCGCACCGTTATCCGCCTGACATAGAGGGCCTAAGTGATGTTCAACTACGGGCAGGCGATTGGGAGAAGCGGCCAAACTCTTAAGGTAGAGTGGCACGGCGCGATCATAGCGCCCAGCATCTAAATAGAGCGAGGCCAGTTCCCAAATGAAGAGCCCATCATTTCCCAATACCTCGTGCCCCTTCACCAGCACTTCTATGGCTTCGGCGCGCAGCCCAGCGGCCTGACAGCGATCGCTAACCTGCTGGTATAGCATCGGATCATCGGGTCGCATTTCCAATAGCTTGCGCCATGTTCTTACGGCCTCTTCACTCTGCCCCAACTGCTGTTGAGCATCGCCCAACAAAAGCATCGAGAGCACA
Organism: Planctomycetota bacterium; assembly: GCA_047616505.1. Classification (GTDB taxonomy): domain Bacteria; phylum Latescibacterota; class UBA2968; order UBA8231; family UBA8231. Next base: position 6,112 of record JBLHGI010000047.1, on the reverse strand, counting down.
TCGCCCTCGTGCGTGCGCAACCACGAGCTCAGGTGCCGCACCACGCGCTCGTGTAGACCCGCCGCGCTCAGCGCGCGTGATAAACCACGCGCGACATTCACATCGTCCGGCTTTAGCGCAAAGAGCGCCGCATAGTCGTCTACGGCATGCGCCAAATCACCTCGGCGTTCTAGCTCTTGTAGACGCAACCTCAGCTCGGCTTCGTCGAGTGCAGACAGCGATGTCGCGAAGAGCAGTAGAGCGAGTAATGTCATCATTCTGCCAACACCTCTGTGCCCAACGCATCTTGGTACACTTGCTCGTAATAACGCTGCAACAGGACGCGGTATTCAGCCGGGTACTCACCTTCTAACGCCCGCCGCATCGCCTGCCGCAGCAAGTCCGGCATCTGTCCCAAATCCTCAGAAAGGCCCGGCGGACCGGCGTAGGGTTGGTCTTCGCCACCGCGCGCTTGCCGCTCTTCTTTAAAACCGCGCGAATGAATCGAACGGCTGGCGTCTAGCATGCGCTGAAAGATGCGCTCCTGTTTTTGCAGCGTGCGTTGGTCCAAACGGCGCTGCTGCAACTCACCCAGCACCTCACGCATTTCCTCCTGTATCGCCTCGATCTGCCCCTCCGCTCCTTTGTGGCCGCGCATGGAGCGCTGTAAATCCTCCAGAGCCTGATAGATTCGTCTTTGCTCAGACGCGAGCCGACGCAGTTGCCCATCTAAACCGGGTTGGGGTTTTCCCGGCCCCTGCGCCATGGCATCCGCCATCGCTTGCTGACCAGCCTGGTTGAGTTGAGCCTGTTGTTCGGAGAGCCCCATCATTTTCTGCATAGCCTCGGCAAAACTCGAAGGCATACTGGCGTTCGACAAATTGTCCAAGCTCTCGCGCAAGAGCACCACCGATTCATTCAAGTAGCGCATGGCGCCTTCCTGCGGGGCGAGAGCACTGCGGCCATCGCGCTGCCCCAGGTGCTGTGATGCCTCTGCCATATTTTTGAGCGCATAACCCAGCGTAGTATTCAAACCACGCGCCAGACTCATGGTGCGCCGGGCCACCTGCGCTAGGCGCTCGGTGACCAAACCCATGCCCTGGAAGAGGGCAAACTGATCCTCAGCCGGCTCTGGGCCATCAATCTGTGGAACGGCACGCACGGCTTCTGCCAGCGCTTCCTGATGGCGTGAAAGTTGGATGAGTTCGCGCATCGCCCTGCGCAGTTGGCCGCTCATTTCCTCTTTCTCTTCGGCGACAAATTCGCCCTGCATCGTTTTTAGGTTAGCCGCCAACTTACCCAAATCCTCTTCCAGCCCCGCCCCCAAACGCTTGGCCTGTGGATTGTTCTGCGCGCGCATCTGCTGCACCATTTCACGCATGCGGCCGCTCATATTCTGCGACTTCATGGCCTCGGCCTGTTCTGCCAATTCCCGCGCCGTCTGTTGGCTCATGCTCTCCATAGCCTCGGCGAGTTCGTTGAGATCTTTTTGCAAACGCTCGCTGTCGCGGCGCAGGCCGCCCTCCTGAGTCTGTTGGCGCAAACCAGACTCGCTCTGCTCCAGCTCTTCGTTGATCTGTTGTTGGCGCTGTGCCAACTCTTCGGCTTGGCGTACCGCCGCTTCGAGTTGCTGCTCAGCACGCACCTGCTTGAGCAGGTCAATCGTGCGGTCGAGACGTTCCTGAAAGGCCTCTTGGTCTTCGTTAAAGCGCTTGAGCGCTTCGGCCAGTGCCTGGGGGTCGGGGTCTGCCGCGGCCTGCTGTAGTTGGCGCAGCGCATCGTGTAGTTCCGGCGCGGCGACTTCGGCCATCAGTTGGCGGATTTCTTCCAGCTTTTCGAGTAAGTCCTCGCTGCCCAACCCCTTCTCATCCAACGCTTCGGCACTCTCCCCCAGCTGGGCGGACAGCTCTTCTAATTGACGAGTGCGTTCGCTCTCGCGCGCCAACGTCGCCTCCAGCTCCTTTTCTTTTTCCCAGCTCATCTCTTCGCTGCGCAGCAATTCGCGCCGCACTTGTTCCAGGTAACCGCGCGTTTCTTTGCCTTGTTCGGCCAATTCTTCAAGCTCTTCTAAGCGTTCGTCCAAAGCATCTTCGGCTTCTTCATAGAGCTCGTGCAAAGAGGCGAGGCGCAGCGTATAGCGCCGACTACGCGTAGACTTTGGGCCGGAAACCTCATCGTTGTCAAAAACTTCTACATAGTAGTGAATGCGATCTTCGGGTAGCAGCTCTAAGTGCGATACATCCCAGATATGACTCATGCGCACCTCGCGTCCCGGTGCGCTAGCCAGCGGCAAGCGCCGTTCGCCGCCTTCGTTGACCTGGTAGGCCAACTCCAGCTCGGCAACGCCAAAATCATCACCGGCTTCGACGGCGACCAAAACCTGTCTATTCTCGGGTAGGTCCATATCCCGACCGGGGTCCGTAATCACAACAGAAGGTGGTTGATCGACAACGGCGCGCAGGGCATAGCGAATGGGGTCGCGGTTAGCGATGCCCTTGCGGTCGAACAATTCGACGTGGTATGACGTACTCCGTTCCACCGCCAGTTCGACAAAGGCGCGAGTGCCATCGACGCGCGCCGCCAGATGCACGCTATCGGCCAACACCAATTCGGCACGCGTTAGCGCCTTGCTCGCGGCAATTTCGAAGAGTAGCTGCGTTCCCACTAAGGCCTGAATATCGCCCCCGTCTTCTTCGATGCGATCGGGCAATTGACTATAGGCCGGATAACGCAGACGCAGGCGCAAACGCTCGACCGACGGCGGATCGATCACGCTGACCGCGCGCTCCTCTGAGACGCCACCTCCAGCCTCGACCCGCACGGAAAACGAACGCTGTACCTGCGGGAAGGTATAGTGTAGCGAATCGGCACCGGCCACTACGACTTCTTCCCCCTCCCAGGATGCCTGTGGTGATTCGCGGCGGAGAATTCGCGCGCTAGTCGGCCGCTCGCCAAAAAAATGCACGACCAGGCGCACATCTTCTCCCCGCACCACTTCCACCGCATCTATTGCCAGTCTTATTTCGGTGCGCGGCGGGCGTTCAAAAACGGTAAGCGGATGCGCACAACGGTACAGAGCAGCGCTCAATTCGGGTGCGAACGCGAGCGCAGCCAGCAGCCCTACGGCAGCGGCTCCCCCCAGACGCAAAGCATTCCTTTTTAAGCTAGGTCCATCGCAGACGCTCTCCGGTGCGACCACGGCTAACTCGGCGGCGGCAGCTATGACCGTCGCATCTAATAATTCTTCCGAATAGAGCTGGCGCGCGCGCGGGGCCCGCCATAATTCCAAGGCGCTAATCAGCCGCTGCGCCAACTGCGGGCAACACTGTTCGACGTGCAGGCCAAAGCGATGGCGATTCAGTTTTACTGGTAAACGCGTGCGCCAAAAGAGAGGCAAAACCACCACGGCGGCAAGTGCGGCCACCAAGCCCAACACCACGCGCCACGGCGGCGATAGAAAGAGCAATGCCTCGGCGCCAACCCAAACCAAAACCGACAATGAACCCACGGCCAAAGCCAAGAGCACACCCGCCAACACGTCCACCAACAAGGCGCGACGGCGCAGCTGCTCCAAATTCTTTAAGAGCCGCTCAAAGGATTTTTCACTTTGCTTCATAGTCAATGGCTCAGAGCCCAGACGACAATATTGACCCCCATGCGCAGGGCGGCCAGACGCTTAGAGGGCGGGTTGTCGTGCACGGCTTCGTCTTCCCAGCCATCGCCCAAATCAGCTTCGTATGTATAGAGTACCGCTAGACGATCTTCGATAAACAAAGCTAGCGCCTGGGGGCGTTTGCCGTCGTGCTCATGTATTTTGGGCAGACCATCAGAAAAGTCGAAATGACTGTGAAATATACCGTGCTCGGAGGGCAATTCCACCCATTCACTCAAGGGGAAGACCTTTTTCATTTCGCGACGAAAGCTCTCATCCATGCCGTAATTATCGTCGGCGTGGAGAAAGCCGCCGCTTTCCAAATAGCGGCGCAAACGCTCAACCTCGGCAGGATTAAAAGAGACATTGCCGTGCCCCGTCATATACAGATAGGGGTAACTAAAGAGCTCTTCATCCACTAACCCAACGCGCGCTTCTTCGGCTGCCGCATCGACGAGTGTGTTATCGCGTATAAAACGCAGTAAATTGGGCAGAGAGGAAGGGTCGCTATACCAATCGCCACCGCCGTCATACTGCAAGCGAGCAATAGTAAAGAAGCCTTCTTCCAGAGCGTGACCCTGTGCCGGTATAAAAAAGAACAGCAAGACACAAACTATATGCCGACGCATAAATCCCCGTCTGCTCAACGCTGATTGACAACGGCAAATTTGCCGCGCACTTTCGACGTGCCGTCGCTGGCGACAAAGAAATAGATGCCCGACCCCACGAGAAAACCCGCCTCGTTGAGGCCGTCCCACAGGACGCTGCCCTGCCCAGGCTCGCCAATTATTTGCCGCACGAGTTGGCCGTTGGCCGTAAAAATGCCCACTTCAGCCCCCAGCGGTAGTCCCGCCAATGTCAAAACTCCGCCGCGAGCGCCCAGCGACAGAGGGTTGGGATAAATCTGGACGACTGCGGTGCCTGCGCTGTTACCACCTTGAATCTGCAATCGACTCAGACCATCTAATGTGCCCACCCAAAGCTCGCTCTTTTCCCCATCAAAGAGCAGCGAATTGATGCGATTATCAATTAGGCCACTATTGGAAGTATTGAGCACGAAATTGACCGCTCCCGCCGCGCCAATTTGCGCTAGACCATCTTCTGTACCAACCCAGATATTGCCGCGGTCATCCTCGGTCAGCGCCGTAATAACGCCCGATGGCAATCCAGTATTGGTGTGGTAGGTGCTCCACGATTCCAAGGCAAAACTACCCGTCGTGCGCGAGTAGGTACCACGCACGGAGTTGAGGCCATTATCGCTACCCACCCAAACCCGGCCAGCGCGATCGGCGAGAATATCACTCGTACGGTCGCTTTTCATATCTGCATAATCGAGCGAGTTAAAAACGAGACCCACTTCGTCGCCGCTTTCAAATGGCGTGCCGCCATCGTCGAACAAAATAAAACCGTCGCGCGCCGTCGCGACCCACACCAAACCATCGGGCCCAATAGAAATTTTACCTATATCGCGGCCCGTAGGCAGACCAAAGTCCTGCTGTCTATTGAGCAGTTGATTGCGTATAGGGTATCCATCCATGACAACCAAACCACTCTGCACGTCGGCGATCCACATTCGCCCCTGGGCATCGCGTTCCATATCGCTGATAGGTACAAAAGCACCGCCACCGATCCCCTCCAGCGCAGAGTTGTCGCTGTTGAGGCGGTGCCATGTCCCCACGCTGTCCAGCACGTCAATACCGCGCCCCCAATTCCCCACCCACAGTTGACCTGAGGCATCCGTATCGACGCTTGTAACAATCTCAGAAGACAGTCCCGTACTGAGATTGTGTACCGTCCACCCCTCGCCGTCAAACTGGTAGAGGCCAAAGGGAAGGAAGCCATCCTTGGGCACCGAAGCAGCCCAGAGGTCTCCGTTCGAACTCAGCCCCAAATCGTAAAAGCTATTGGCCGATGGATCGCGCGTTGGCGGCAAGCGCTCGGTGCCGATTGCGCGCAGCCCCGTTTGTGTGGCAACCCACAGCGGTCCTGCACTCCGCGACAGATCGGCAATACCGCTTATGCCGGGCGAATCCATCAGGCGCCAATCCAAGCGCTCGTGGCGTTCGTAAAAATCGCCCGCCGCATTCGCCCCGACCAAACGCCCTGCAAATATCCCCAAAGCGACAATATCGAGCCGGGACAATTCTATCGTTGGCCGTTCCAAGTTGGCTTCTGCAGTCCACAGACCGCGCCCAGTCGCCGCATAGAGCGTATCTTCAAAAACGATTAGGTCGCGCACCTGTCCCACAATCGAACTGCTATTCCAACTCTCCGGGTCCTGTAAGTTGGGCTGTCCAAGATCGGCCCAAGCCAACCCCGCTTCCGTTCCCACCCAGATAGAATTGGCAAAAACTGTGATCGACGTGACTTCCGTATCTTTCGCCAAATTGCCCAATTGCCGGTAGGTCTCTTTAACCTCACCTTTGTCGATTAGGAAAGCGCTTATACCGCGCTCCGTACCAACAAAGAGTCGATCATCGT
>JBLHGI010000046.1:0-25288 GCA_047616505.1 Planctomycetota bacterium | reverse complement strand
GCTGGTAAAAGCGTAGGTTTCGTCTATTTCGTAGTGGGTCCGCGCCCGACGACCATCTGTATTAATGCCCATCTTCTTGCGGTTTTTCGGATTGCGTCCCAGTGGCGCATCCACCGTGCCGCTCTCTTCTTTGACCACGCCCCACACCAAAGCTACATAGCGGCGTTCAACGGTGCGTTCTTGTATCTGTTCGGCTAAGTTCCGATGCGCCGTATCGCTCTTTGCCACGACCATCAAACCGCTTGTATCTTTATCGAGGCGATGCACAATACCAGGACGCAGCACGCCATTGATACCCGACAAATCGCTGCAATGATGCAAGAGCGCATTGACCAAAGTGCCATCGCGCGCACCTGGCGCGGGATGCACCGTCATGCCCGCCGCTTTGTTAACGACTAAGAGGTCGGAATCTTCGTAGACAATATCGACGGGGATATCTTCAGCATCGGCCAGTAGCGGCTGCGGTTCGGGCACTTCAAAATCAATACAATCGCCAAACTGCACCTGATAAGACTGGCGCTGCTCGCAACCGTTGACGCGCACGACTCCATCTTTGACTAGCGTCTGTATCCGACTTCGCGATAGGTCCGGACAACGCGTGCGTAGAAAGAGATCGAGGCGTTGGGCGACTTCAACTTCTTGCACTTCAATATGCATTATCCGCGGACGGCTTCCCCTTCGGGTTCAGCGGCCGTCTCGTCCCCCTCTTCTTTTTTACGCGAGTAGCCAAAGACCAATAGGAAGACACCTACGGTCACGAAAGTATCGGCGAAATTGAAAATGGGCCAGCGCAAGAGGCCAAAACCAAAGTCGAAGAAATCGACGACCTCGTGCAGGTAAAGTCGGTCGATAATATTGCCAACCGCCCCTCCCAATACCAGGCAAAGACCAAAGCGCAACAGTTGCTCGTCTGGCTCTAATGTGCGGTAGAGATAGACGAGCGCCCCTAGGGCCACGATGGAAATCGCCGTATGCAGGAGCGGACTGCCCAGATCAAAACCGAAGGCAGCGCCGGGATTGTGGATATACGTCAGGCGAAAAAAGTCACCTACAATCTCAACCGGCATCCCGCGCATCATAGTGTGCCGCACGATAAGTTTTGAGACTTGGTCTATTATGATAGTTAGCGGTACTAACCATAGTGGTGTCACGCGCTCTGTGACTCCGTCTCACGCTTGGACTTGCATTCGATACACTGGGTAGCCGTCGGCACCGCCTCTAAGCGCGCACGGCCGATTTCGCCAGCGCAGATGCGGCAAATGCCATAGCTACCATCTTCAACCCGCTCCAAAGCCTCGCCCAAATAATCGAGGTAATCACCGCCGCGTTGGGCTAAGAGCAGCGACTTTTCACGCTCCATAGCATCAGTGCCGTGATCGGCCATGTGCAGCGAATAGGTCGAACGATCTTCCGAAGCGGTCTCGTCCCCGCCGTTGCGCGAGGTCTTCTCGATAGCTGCCACGTCCTCGTGCGTTTGGCCGATTTTGCCGTTGATCAGCTTTCTGAAAAAGTCTAGGTCGTCTTTATTCATATCCGTATTCTCCACTTATAGCAATAAAGCCCAGACGCGCACTCTCGTTTTGACGAGAATGCGCGTCTGGGCTCTTAGTTGTCTCGACGAGTTATAGCGATCGTACCCGCAAGATTATTCACCTGCCACTCTTGTTGCAAAGTAGCCTCGACCGGCAACTTGCCAGTGTTTAACTCCAGCGCCAGCGTCTCCGAAGATATATAGTCGCGATGCTTTGTAATTGCTTTTTCTAATTCGGGCTCACCTTGCACATCAACACCAATGCGATCGGCGACATCGAGGCCAGCGTCTTTACGCATATTCTGCACGCGATTGACAAACTCGCGCGCGGTGCACTCAGAAACTAACTCGTCGTCGAGCTGTATGTCGATACCGACGCCGAGATTATTATCAATAGCTACGACCACGCCCTCTTTTTCTTGGCGCTGGATATCGACATCGTCCATGCTGATCTCGCCATCAGCTACCGCAATTCGCCCTCCAGCGCGCAACTCCTGAATCTGCCCCTCATCAAGCTGACCAATAAAAGCGCCGACTTCCTTCATCCGCTTGCCAAAACGCGGGCCCAACGCGCGAAAATTTGGACGATAGCTAATATCGCTAAATTCCGTCTCGTCTTCGACGAGCACAACTTCCTTGATATTGAGCTCGTCGGCCATCAGCGAGATCATTTCCCGCAACTCGCGGCGACTGCGCTCGTCGGGCGGCAACAAAAAGAGGCGTCTTAACGGCTGCCGTGTCTTCAAGTTGTGTTTGGCGCGCAGTGAACGTCCGAGCACGACGGCGCGCGTAGCCAACTCCATCTGCTCTTCTAACTCGGAGTCGCGCAGCGATTCGTCAGCCTGCGGCATCGCGCAGAGATGCACGCTAACGGCAGCTTCGCTATCGTGAGTGCGCACCAGATTTTGGTAAATGCTTTCAGTAATAAAGGGCAGCACCGGCGCCAGTGCCTTGGTAAACGTCACCAATACCTGATAGAGCGTGGCATAGGCGGCGGCCTTGTCGTCATCGTCTTCCGACTTCCAAAAGCGACGGCGGCTACGGCGGATATACCAGTTGGTCAACTTTTCGACAAAACTCACCATCGCCGGCACCGTGCGATAGAGTCGATAAGCTTCCATCTCGCTATTTAAATCGTGCAGGAGCGTCTGCAGCTCGGAGAGAATCCAGCGATCTAAGCGATGACTCGACTGCACGCCCTCGCCATCGGCCGGTTGCCAACCGTCGATATGGGCATAAGTCACAAAGAAGCTATAGGCATTCCAAAGCGGTATGATCACCGAGCGCAGGCTATCCTTGATCCCATCTTCTGTCAGGCGCAACTCTTCCGACTTGAGCGCCGGCGAATTGAGCAGGTAAAGGCGCAAGGCATCGGCCCCGTATCGATCGATCATCGCCGTCGGCTCGGGGTAGTTCTTGAGCCGCTTACTCATTTTACGGCCGTCATCAGCCAGCAGCATGCCCGAGACAATGCAATTTTTAAAAGCAGGTTTATCGAAGAGTGCAGCGGCCAACACCGTCAGCGTATAAAACCAACCACGCGTCTGATCGAGACCCTCAGAGATAAAATCGGCCGGGAAATTAGCGTCGACTTTTTCTTTGTTCTCAAACGGATAGTGGTTCTGTGCATAGGGCATGGACCCGGACTCAAACCAGCAATCGAGGACCTCCGGCACGCGACGCAGCGTAGCTTTACCCGTCGGGCTGTCTATTTCAATCTCGTCGATGACGTGCTTGTGTAAATCGTCGACTTTCTGGCCGCTGAGCTTTTCCAACTCCTCGCGACTGCCAATACAAATAATCTCGCCCGTATCCTCGTTGCGCCAGATCGGCAGCGGCGTGCCCCAATAGCGATTGCGACTAATGGCCCAATCGCGCGCGCCCTCTAACCAATGGCCAAAACGCCCGTCTTTTATGTGTTCGGGCACCCACCAAATCTGTGCATTGGCATTGAGCATGCTGTCTTTGACCTTCTCGACATTGACATACCAAGTAGAAACGGCGCGATAAATAAGCGGCGAATCACAGCGCCAACAGAAGGGATAGCTGTGCTCAATGGTGCTTTCGGTCAAAAGGTTGCCGCTATCGCGCAGCGAGCGGATAATATCGCGATCGGCTTCTTTGACGAAGCGGCCTTGATAATCGGCGACCTCTTCCGTGAAGTGGCAATCCTCGTCGATAGGAGTCACCGTCGGTAGCCCTTCGCGCTGACCCAACAGGTAGTCATCCTCGCCAAACCCCGGTGCAATATGCACGATGCCCGTGCCGTTTTCCGTCGAGACAAAATCCGCCTGCAGCACGCGGAAAGCACCTTCTTCAGCCAATTCGGCAAAATAGGGAAAGAGCGGTTCGTAGTGCAGACCTAGTAATTCTTCGACCGGCTGTGGGTCGACGCGCTCGATATCATCCTCGTCGCGTTTAAATACATCTTTGAGGCGAGCCTTCGCCAAAATGAGCTGTTCGCCGTCTTTGCGCGTAACGCGTACGTACTCGATATCGCCGCCAATGGCCAGACCCATATTAGAAGGCAGCGTCCACGGCGTCGTCGTCCAAGCCAGAATCGACAGCTTCTCTTGACCACGTACCTTGAAGCGCACGGTGACCGATGGATCCTGTGTCTGCTGATAGCCTTGGTTGACTTCAAAATTGGACAGCGGCGTGGCGCAGCGCGGACAGTAAGCCAACGACTTGTAGCCCTCGTAGACTAGCCCCTTGTCCCACAGCGTCTTAAAAACCCACCACACGGATTCCATAAATTCGACGTCCATCGTGCGGTACTGGTCGGACCAATCGACCCAGCGCCCAACGCGGGTAATAAAATGCTCCCACTCGGTGGCATAACGCAGTACCACATCGCGGCAAGCCTCGTTGAAGTTGCCAATGCCGTAGTCGAGAATATCCGGACGCGACTTTAAGCCCAGCTGCTGCTCTACTTCATTCTCAACCGGTAGGCCGTGACAATCCCAACCGAAGCGGCGCTCGACGCGATAGCCCCGCATCGTCCAGTAGCGCGGCACTACATCCTTGACAATGGATGCCAAGAGATGCCCGTAATGCGGTAGCCCGCTGGCAAAGGGCGGACCATCGTAGAACGTGAAAGTCTTCTCTTCGCTGCGCTCGTCGACCGAGCGCTGAAAAACATTTTCCTTCTGCCAAAACTCGAGCAGCTGTTCTTCCTGCGCCGGGAAATTGACCTGCGCCGGCACTTCGGCAAAATATTTCACTGCATTTTTCTCTTTATTTTCCATGGCGATCAGATACTGAGGTTCTCAAGGAAGAGAATGATTACTTGCAGCAGTAGAATCAGAATCAACGGCGTAAAATCCAGTCCGGTAGACCAGAGAAAACTAGGCACGATGCGCCGCACCCCCTCAATGGCGGGATCGGTCACACTGCGCAGAAACTGCACGATGGGGTTATAGGGGTCGGGGTTGATCCACGAGATCAACACGCGAATGACAATGACCCATTTATAGAGGCTCAGCAAAGAGATGATTATGCCGATTATACCGTTGGAGAAACCACTAAAGTCGAACACGTTTTGCTCCATCGTTTATTGTTCATCAACTTTTATTTATAACCAGTGCAACTTGAAAAAATAAAACGCGGCCTATATAAAGCACGGCCTAGCTTACGCGCTCAACTGCGCGCCCCGAAAATAGCCGTCCCCAAACGCAAGAGATTGGCCCCTTCGGCAATGGCACACTCAAAGTCACCACTCATCCCCATGGATAAATAATCCATGGGCACGCCCAAACCAGCCTCTGCAATACTCTCGTGCAAAAGGCGCAGACGGGCAAAACTGGCGCGCACGACAACCTCATCCTCCGCGTGGGCGCCAATCGTCATCAAACCGCGCACTTGCAAAGACGGCAGTTCGGCGATTTGCCCAACCAAGTCCACCGCCGCCTCCGGTCTTACACCGTATTGGCTCTGGCTGCCAGCCGTATTGACCTGCACTAAAATATCGAGACGGCGGCCCATAACGGCCGCTCGGCGCGCCAGCGCAGAAGCCAAGCTCAGACGATCAACCGACTGTACCATATCAAAGAGTTCGACGGCTTTACCGGCCTTGTTGCTCTGTAAATGGCCAATCAGATGCCAAACCGCTTCTTCCCCGACGGCAGGTTTTTTCCCTTCCGCTTCCTGGACGCGATTTTCTCCCAACACGCGCAGACCACAGCGACAGGCTGCTTCTACTTCTTCGGCGCTGCGCGTTTTACTCACCGCTACCACCTCAATCGCATCAGCCGCCCGGCCGACGCGCTCAGCAGCGCGCGCGATGCGCTCGGCCAAGAGCAACCAATTTTCGCGTATATGTTCCATAAAAACACAATCTTTAAATATAAGCTCTGCTATGTTTACACACAATTCTTACGGTTTAGCAGCGGCTCTGACCTGCATGCGGCCGACCGCGTACTGAACGATTCGCGCCAGCGTCACATATAACAGTGCAGAAACCAAAATATCCCCCAATACAAACTGACGCAGCAAGAGCGCATGCGATCCCGACAGCGCATCGAGCAAACCAAAACCAGACGCATAACACAACTCGAAAAGTAGCACACCACGCGGTAATAAATGTCCCCCCAAGTCGCGCTGAGCTCTACCAGGCGCGAAACGCAGATAGATGGCGGAGAATACACCGCGCAGCAGGAGCAAGGCACTGATGGCCACTAACAAGGCAGGCAGCAGTCCGACGGCGACGGGCCAAAATAAACGCACGTCGAGAGCGGCGGCCAATAGAGCAAAATAGAATAGATAGGGTATGGGACCTACCCGATGCAATAGATAGCGCAAACGCCGACCCCACGCCGGCCGCTGTGCCAGCACTACTCCTGCGGCAAAACCAAAGGGCAGTGCATGCATTTGCAGAATGTCGAACAGTGCGGCGAATAAAAAGGAAACGCCGAAGAGACCAAAAAGCAGACCGTTTATCGTCTTCGGCAAGAGGGAGAGTAGACGTATAAACCCCGCGCAAACAGCTCCGAGTATGAGCGACAACCATAAGCGTCCGACAAAACCCGTAGTTGCGGGCGCCAGTAAACCATCCGCTTCCAAGAGCAAGAGCACCGCACTCAGCACGACGAGACTAAAGGCAGCCCCTACGGTGCCCACCTGCACGGCTTGGCGACGACGCGTCGTCGGCACACCGGTAAAAGGTCCCCAAAGACAGGACAAGGCCCCCAACAGCAAAGCCAACCACCAGGGCGGCTCCAACCAAAGAGCGATCCCCAAAGCCACGGCAATGCCAATACCCAGCGTAGAAGCCAGCAACACGCCAGCGCGCTTCCAATCAAGCCAAACCAAAGGCCAAGCATTTAAACCGATTTGGAAGGCAATCCACACGGCCGCCGCATCGCGCACTAAGTGCAGAATGCGATTCTCTTCGGGCAGGGCCAACTGCATGCCACTAGACCCGAGAATCAGACCCGCTGCGATCCAACCGACCATAGAAGGCAGACGCAGCCCACGGGCCATCTGACCACACGAGTAGGCCACCAGTACTACCAACCCCAGCATCCATAGTGGGTCAAAAAGGGTAGACTGATAGCGCTGTGGGCCAAATGCACCCAGCAACAAGGCAATGACTGCGACGACCAGATCTTTCATAAGCCAACAAAAAAACGGAGGGGCAGCCGCATTCGACTACCCCTCCTCAAAGAAAACAGCGGACAAAATGCTCAGCTCGAGTTTAACTCTTCTTCTCTTTAGCCTCGCTGCGCTGCTGTCCAATATAGAGGACCGGGCTGGCGACAAAGACCGACGAATAGGTACCTACGACCACGCCGATTAACAGCGTTATCGTAAAGTCGCGGTTTACTTCGCCACCAAAGGCCATCAATACGAGTACGGCGACCAGCGTCGTCAACGAGGTGACCAATGTGCGGCTCAGACACTCGTTGATACTCATGTCGATTATGCTCGCAAAGCCCTGGCGACGCACCAGGTGCAAATTCTCGCGGATACGGTCAAAGACAACGATTGTATCGTTGAGCGAATAACCGACAATCGCCAACAAACCAGCTACGACGGCCAGCGTGATATCCACCCCAAAGAGCGAGAGCAAGCCCAGCGTAATGAGCACGTCGTGAAAGAGTGCGGCGACCGCGGCGATACCGTAGAGAAAGCGGTGGAAGCGCCAAGCCATATAGAGCATAATCAGCCCCAGTGCCACCAGCACGGCACGCACGGCGGCACCGCTGAGCTCTTCGCCGATCTTCGGCCCAACCTTTTCCTGACGCCGAATCCAATCGACGTCCTGAATGCTATTGGGGAAACTCGACTGTAGCGACTTCATAATGCCCTCGGCGACTTCGGTCCCCTCTTCTTCTTCGCTGACGCGGATGAGAAGGTCGTTGGGCGACCCAAACTGCTTGATCTCACTCTTGCTCAGGTCCATCGTCTTGTCGCCGACCGGCACTTGCGCAAGCGTACCGCGCACATCCTCGATCTTCAGCGCCGGCTCAAAATGCAGCTCTAACAATGTGCCACCGGCAAAGTCGATGCCCGGCCGCAAACCATTGATGGCCACCACCGAAACCAAACCCAATGCCAGCACAGCGGCCGAGATGGCAAAACCCATATTGCGCTTGGCCAAAAAGGCGATGCGCGAGTTGGCCAAAAAGCCCACGGGGCCAATGCTCAAAGACTGCGCACCGCTGCCGCGCGTCAACAGGTCCAAGACCGTGCGCGTAACGAAGAAAGCCGTAAACAAACTGCAGATGATACCGATGCATAGCGTCAGCGCGAAACCGCGAATCGGGCCGGTGCCAAACTGATAAAGCACGATACCGACGAGAAAGGTGGTAACGTTGGCATCGATAATGGCCGAGAGCGCGTGATTATAACCACTGTCGATAGCCGCGCGCACCGTCTTGCCGGCGCGCAGCTCCTCGCGAATGCGCTCAAAGATGAGCACGTTGGCATCGACCGCCATGCCGATAGTAAGGATTATACCGGCAATGCCCGGCAGCGTCAGCGTCGCGTGAAAGCCAGCCAACACCGACATGATAAAAAACATGTTGAGCACCAACGCCAGGTCGGCAATGACACCCGCCGTGCGATAGTAGAGCAGCATAAAGATCGCAACCAATATCATGCTGTAGAGCGCCGCGGTCTTGCCCTGTTCGATCGAGTCGCGACCCAGCGATGGGCCGACGGTGCGATCCTCGATGATTTCGACTTCGGCCGGCAGTGCGCCGGCGCGCAGCACGATGGCCAAGTCCTTGGCCTCTTCCTGGTCGCCGCTACCCGTGATGATACCGCGTCCCTCGCTAATCTTGCTCTGGATCGTCGGCGCCGAATAGACGGCTTCGTCGAGCACGATGGCCATGCGATCGCCAATATGGGCGCCGGTAATGCGCGAAAATTGACGCACGCCCTCGTCCGACGTCGCAAAGTTGACGATGGGCTGCCCCAAATATTCTACATTCTGGCCAATCGACACATAGGCGTCCTGTAGCATATCACCGGTCATTTCCGGCCGCGAACGCACTAAGTATACGAGGTAATACGAATTGCCCTCGATGCCCTCGGGTTTGCTCGAGAACACAAATTCGACATCGCTGGGCACGAGAGCTTTTGCCTCTGGGGAGTGTATAATCTTTTTGACGCGCTGCAGATCTCGGGCGCCCACGGCCAGATCGCCGTTACCCAAGGGAATGAGCATCGAGACCAAACTGCGATCCGCGTTGCTTATCTCCGGTTCTTCCCCCCCCTCTTCAAAGAGACTAGTCGCTTCCTCTACTACCTCTTCTACCTGCGCGCTGTCGCCAGTGGCCTTGCTCGTAAGCGCATTAATACGCTGCAGCAGGCGATTGCGGTCTTCATCCGGCTCTAAGAGTTGGAACTCCAGGAGCGCCGTCTGCCCCACGAGGTCCTTGGCACGCTGCACGTCTTGCACGCCGGGCAACTCGATGATGATGCGGTTCTCGCCCTGGCGCTGGATCGTCGGCTCGGCCACGCCGAACTGGTCGATGCGGTTGCGGATAATCTCCTGCGCGCGCGCCACGGCATCCTGCGCGTCTTCAGGCGTTAAGCCCTCGGTCTGCACTTCGAGCACGAGGTGGATACCCCCCTGCAAATCCAGCCCCAAATTCAGAGAGTTCGTATGCAAATCGGCCAACTGCTCCGGCGCACTCAGATCCATCTGGGCGCGCTCTTCGCTCGACATGCCGTAAAAATTAATACTCGGAAGCAGGTAATAGACTCCAGCGGCAATTAGCGCCAGAATCAGTATTATTCTCCAGTTGCGTTTCATGGCTCGTCCTTACTATACCTTGTAGACCCCATTTTGGGGCAAAATTACCACAAACTTTTTTAAAATAGACAGCTATTCGACAAAACGAAAGCGACTTTGTATGCCGCTAGTGGCCCGGCTCTGCAGCCCGTCGGTCCCTTCGGTAAAAATAAGCGCCTCGACTTCTGGCCATTGTTCTGCCAGTTCTAAGCCACGCTCCGGCCCTAATACGAAAACGGCCGTCGCCAAAATATCGGCATCCATCGCCGTTTGCGCCCAAATAGTGGCGCTAACAGTGCCCACGGCCGGCCAACCACTCGCCGGATCGAGGATATGATGGTAGCGCATACCATCTTGTTCAAAATACTGTTCATAGTCGCCAGATGTGGCGATAGCCACTATACCAATATCTTCAACCTCGAAATACTTTTGCGGGTTGCGCGGGTGCTGCACGCCAAAGCGCCAAACGCTGCCATCGGGCTTTTCGCCCCAATAGCGGATATCACCCCCCGCTTCAATCAACCCCGCCCCAACCCCTGCCGCCTGTAAATAAGCCACGGCGCGATCCACGGCAAACCCTTTTGCCGCTGCTCCCAAATCGAGATGGATACCCGCGCGCCCAAGACGCGCTCCCCCATCTTCTATATGGAGCGCCCTATATCCCACCTGCGCCAGCGCAGCGACAATCGAGGCCGAATCGGGAACTACCTCAACATCGGGGAAGTCCCATAGCCGCGTCAACGCCCCAATCGTCGGATCAAAGGCCCCGGCGCTTTCTCGCGCCCAATAGAGCGAGCGCTGCAAGACCTGCAGCAGCTCAGGCGAACACGCTACAACCCGTCCTAGTTCCGCACTTTCAATCCGCGCCACATCGCCGTCTGTGCGATAGCGGCTCATCAGCGAATCGACACGCTCAAACTCGGCGTACGCACCAGCAAAGAGCGGGCGTATTTTATTTTCGTCGCCGTAGAGCTTAATCGTTACTAGTGTGCCCAGCGCCATGCGATCTTCGCGCACGGGCGGCACCGGTTCGGGGCTGGGCATGAGCCACAACACCAGTGCCAGCGCCACAAGGGCAAAGAGAACTCTCTTTATAATGGCGCCCACCTACACGGCTCCCGGAGCCGCGTTAGCTGTTGCGCTCTACGACCAAGCGCACAGCCAATTCGAGCGCTTGGCGCGCTGGCGACTCGGGCAACACACTCAGGCACTCGTGCGCCTGGGCGCTGTATTCACGCGCCGTTTCAGCCGCCGCTTCGACGCCGCCGTGTTCTTCGACAAAGGAGACGATTTGCCCCCACTCGGCCTCGTCTTTGTCGGTGCGCGCCATCAGCACTTCCATAGAGCTGCGCGCCGCCTCTGGCGCTTTCTCCAACGCCCGAATCAGCGGTAACGTAATCTTGCCTTCGCGCAGATCGTGTCCTACGGGTTTGCCCATCGTCGTCGCATCGCCCGTAAAATCGAGGATATCGTCGGCGATCTGGAACGCCTTGCCTAGCAGCTCGCCATAGCGACCCATCGAATCGATCACGCTCTGATCCGCCCCGGCAAAAATCGGTCCCAAACGCGCGGCCGCCGAAATGAGCGAGCCAGTCTTGTCGCTTACCATGGAAAAATAGGACGCCTCGCGCGTGTCGCGCTGCTGACCGATCTGTATTTCAAAAATCTCGCCCATGCTCAAGCGTTCGGTTGCACGCGAAACTACGGCCAAAGCCTGCAAATCGCCCAACTCGACAAGCATACACAGCGCGCGCGCCAGCAAAAAATCACCCATCAGCACCGCCACCTGGCCACTCCACACCTCGTTGACAGACTCGCGCCCCCGCCGCATCGTCGCCGAGTCGACTACGTCGTCATGGACCATCGTCGCCGCGTGGATCATCTCCACCGCCACCGCCGCATCCACTACTTTCTCGTTCCAATCGGCCCCCGTTGCCTGCGCGCTCAAGAGCGCCAAAGCAGGCCGCAGACGCTTGCCCTTGAGCGTCGACATATAGCGGGCAATCTCGTGCACCAGATCTACATCGGCGTTGAGTGCGGCATCGAGCCGCTCTTCAAAACGCACGAGCTCTTTATCTATTAGGCCTTTAAACGGGTCCATGTGCGATTTTGTCTCTAAATAGCGAAAAGTAAAGAAATTAAACACTATATATATAGCTGTCAAACGCACGGTCATCCCACCCATTGCCCCTACTAGCCCCCATTTACTATACTTGCCGCTGCGATACAAGCAAACTTACAAATAGAGAGAGCTCACTGTGAAAATAACCGAGATCAAGACCTATCTAATGGATGCAGGCTGGCCGCAGTACAACCGCGTGACCAACAAAAACGAAAAGGGCGGCTGGTCGGCGCGCAACTGGCTCTTTGTCAAAGTCTGCACCGACGAGGGCACCTACGGCATCGGTGAGGCTTCGGGGTGGCCGCGCGTAGTCGAAACGGCGATCCACGACCTGACACCGCTCTTAATCGGCGAAGACCCCTTCCACATCGAACGTCTATGGCACAAAATGATGGCTTCCATCATGGGCCACGGCATGACGGGCGTCGTCGGTGCCGGCGCTATGACAGGCATCGAAATGGCGCTGTGGGATCTCAAAGGCAAGACCCTAGAGCAGCCCGTCTGGAACCTCTTCGGCGGCAAAATGCGCGACAAGGTGCGCATCTACGCCCACGCCCACTCGGCCGATCAGGCGCGTAAATTGGTCGACGACGGTTATAACGCCATCAAGACCGGCGGCATCAACAATTGTATCGAGAGCGTCAAGGCCATCCGCGACGCCGTTGGCTTAGAAATAGATCTGATGGCCGACGTACATGGGCCACCCTGGCTGAGCACGCGCGACGCCATCGCGCTGGGCCGCCGCTTAGAGGAATACGATTTGCTGTTCTACGAAGACCCCGTGGCCCCCGAGCATATCGAGGCCATTGCCCGCGTCTCCGAAGCCGTGGACTTACCGATTGCCGCCGGCGAACGCCACGCCCATATCTGGGGCGTGCGCGAGCTGATAGAGCGAGAAATTATCGACGTAGTCCAACCCGATACGGGCCGGGCCGGCGGTCTGATGCAAATGAAAAAAATGGCCGCCATGGCCGAGGCGCACTACTGCACGATGGCCCCGCACGACGGCTCGCTGGGGCCGGTAGCCGAAATGGCGGCGGTACACCTGATGGCGACAATCCCCAATTTTCTAATTTTGGAGCACCTGGCCACCGACGTTCCGCAGCGCTATACGGTGATGACGGGACAGCCAGAAATAGTCGACAGCCATATCATCGTGCCCGATGCACCGGGTTTGGGCATCGATATTGTCGAGGACGAAATCGCCAAACACCCGTCGCATGGCAATATCAGCGATCCCGATCCGAGCTATGATTTTCAGTATTTTGCGCCGCGACAGGGGCGGGCGCTGTGGCTCAGCGACGAGGAGACGCCGCCGCCGGAGTATCGCGCCGGGCAGGTGTTCTGATCGTTTCAGGATACTGGAGATGCCAACGCCACCTAGAGCGCTTGCCGATAGGGCGTCAGGTCGATCTCCGGCATCGCATAATGCAAGAGTGCGAGCGTTTCCTCTGTATAATAGGCGTGACCGGGCTCGGGAAAACCAAAGAGCGAGCGCACCCTGGGATGGGTGCTGACAAAGAAGGGCAACATATGCTCGCGCTCGCCGTAGATAAAGGGATTGGCAAAACGCGTCCAGCGATCGTTGTCTTGTCGACACATCGACAAGGTCCACAACGCGCGCTGCACGCGTTTGTTGGCAAAGGGCTGTGCCGCGTGGATTAAATAGGACGAATAGAAAGCGGCCGAGCCACGCGAACCCGTAGCTGGCATCGGCTCGGCCAAGTTCGCTGCCAAGCGCAGGTCTTTTAGCGAGCCTCCTTCGGCATTGCCCGTGGCAAAGGCGTTGAGAAAAACCTCTTGCGCCAGCTTGTGCGAGCCCGGTATCATCATCATCGGCGCACCGTCATCTAAGACATCGTGCAGGTAAACGCCCGAATTGACGTAGTCGTAAAGACCCGTCTGGCCAAAGGGCGGCAACAAACAATTTGTATGATGGTCGATATGATAGCCCTGCCACGGATGCTCGGAGTAGCGTTTGTCCGTCGGCCCCGAGCGCAGAAACAAATGCGCGTTGCAATAGCTGGCCTCGGCCCCTAGGCACTGCTCGAAAATATCGAGATAGGTCTCGTTTTCGATGAGCCGATCCAACGCATCGGCTCCGGTGGCAAATTGCGAACGGCCCTGCTCGTGGTCGTGGCTCGTAGTAAAACCGTCGGATACACCCGCCGTCTGCCCCGCGTCAAAATCCTCTAACCATGCAGCAAAAGATTTGCCGTAGAAGGTCTGGTCCATCACCGCCAGCGCGGCATCCATCTCATCGGCCGAAAACACGTCGGGCACGACGATATAACCATCGCGCTGGAACTGCTCTAATTGGGACGAAGTCAAACTCATGCCAGCTCCTTTTTTCGCGCCGAACAGCGCGGTATCTCTTCTGAATAAACGCGACGTTCTACCAGCTTATTTAAGCCCTCACCTCGTCCAGCGCGTACATCTTGCCCGGATTGAAGATGCCCTTCGGATCCATCGCCTTTTTTAACATCTGGTTCATCCGAAAGACACCGGCATTCGGCGGTGTAAAGGCCTCTTCGTTGCGCCCGCCCGCCTGCGCGGCAAAACGCCAGGCCAGAGCCTGGTGACGCACCGCCGTGCGGTGCACTAGACCAACGCCCGTAGCCACCGGCAGCACGGCCCACAACAGGCCCCCCGCCCAATCCAAACCCCACTGACTCAAGCCCTCGGCCTTGAGTGCTTCCATCAAGCGCACCATGCGCGTTGGCGGACCGGAAAAACGCCAGCGCTGCTCCCCCGCTTTGGGCACTAACCATTCCAACTCGCGCCACTGACGCCAAAAGTCCTGCGAGGCTTTTTCTTCTAAAACTTCCGCCTCCAAACCATCTACAGGCAGCGCCTCTATCTGCTGTAACACTGCGGGTGCCGGCCCCTCTACTCGCGCCAGTAGCGCGCTAGCGCGACTATCATAAGCCAACCCCGTAATCTCCAGCGGACGCGCTGCCCAATCCAAAATCCGCACCAATGCTTCGGGCGGTTTTAGCCCATAGACCTTGAGCGTCTGTTCGGTCTCTGGACGCGGCCAGACTTTTAGACATACTTCCGTCAACGCACCGAGTATGCCAAACGAACCCGCCAATGCCTTGGACAGATCGTAACCCGTAACATTCTTGACGACCTTGCCACCGGCGCGAATCAGTTCACCGCTGCCGTCGACCATCTCGATGCCCAAAATATGATCGCGCAGAGCCCCCATCTTAAAACGACGCGAGCCGGAGAGGTTACACGCCACGGTGCCCCCTATCGTCGCTCCTTCACCCCAAGCAGGCGGCTCAAAGGCAAAGTATTGGTTTTCACTTGCCAACATCCCTTCAACTTCTCGCAGCGCCGTACCCGGACGTGCCACCAAAATCAGTTCACCCGGCTCGTAGCTGACCACACCCTCTACGCGCGAAACGTCGAAAGGCGTACCGCGCACCTGACGCCCCAACTCCCCTTTGGTCGAGCCGGCGTATATATCCAGCGGCTCGTCGGCAGCGAGCGCTTCGCGCACGCGTTCCTGCACGGCAAGCGCGGAATCCATCGCGTTGGTGAATTCCCCCATTTAGAAAAGCTCCAGATCGGGAAACTTCTCGTCCCCCGCATGCACGTGCATCGCCCCGCCCTCGACACAGCGCCGAAGCACCGGAAAGACCTTGCCGGGATTGAGTATCTGCCCGCTATCAAAACTATCCTTAATGCGCTCCTGCGTGTCCAAATCGACGTCTTTGAACATGCACGGCATCAGGTCGCGTTTCTCGATGCCAATGCCGTGCTCGCCGCTGAGCACGCCGCCGACGGAGACGCAGAGCTTGAGAATCTCGGCACCTAGCTCCTCGGCTTTTTCCAGGTCGCCTTCTCGGTTGCTATCGTAGAGCACTAAGGGATGTAAATTGCCGTCACCGGCGTGAAATACATTGGCCACAGCCAGCCCAAAATGCTCCGAGAATTCGCCGATGCGCTTTAGCACGAAGGGCAACTGTCCGCGCGGAATCGTGCCGTCCATGCAATAGTAATCGGGGCTGATGCGCCCCATAGCGGGAAAGGCCGCCTTGCGCCCGGCCCATAGCTTGAGCCGCTCCTCTTCGTTCTGGGCGACGCGTATCTCCCCCGCTCCCCCCTTCTGCAGCAAGTTTTTCAGTATCTCAATTTGATGCTCGACTTCGCTGCGCGGGCCGTCCAACTCGACCAAGAGCAGTGCCTCGACGCCCAGCGGATAACCGGCGCCGATAAAACTCTCAACGGCCTCGATAGACAGCCGGTCCATAATCTCCATACCCGCCGGCACCATGCCCGCAGCAATGACCTCCGCCACCGCCTGTCCAGCCTGCTCAATAGAGTTAAATACCGCCATCATGGCTCGCGCCAGTTCGGGCTTGGGCAAAATGCGCAGCGTCGCCTCCGTCGTTACGGCCAACAAGCCCTCCGAGCCCGTGAGCAGCCCCAATAGATCGCAACCGGCTTGATCCATGCCCTTACCGCCAACGCGCACCACCTCACCGTCGGCCAGCACGACTTCTAGGCCCAGCAAGTTATTGGTCGTCGTGCCGTATTTGAGGCAGTGCACTCCGCCGGAATTCTCGGCAATATTGCCGCCAATTGAACAGGCAATCTGGCTCGATGGATCGGGCGCATAATAAAAACCTTGCCCCGCAACCGCCTCGCTAACGGCCTTATTCGTTACACCGGGCTGCACGGTGATCGTCCTGTTCTCGACGTCGATATCGAGTATCTCGCGCATGCGAGCGGTGCTCAACACCACGCCGTCTGGACGCGGTAGCGCCCCCCCCGATAAGCCAGTGCCCGCTCCCCACGGCACAATGGGGATATCTAGCGCCGAACATATCTTTAATACCGCAGCCACTTCTAACGTATCTTCGGGCAATGCAACTAGCATAGGGCGTTGGCGATAGGCCGACAGCGCATCGCACTCGTAGGCGACGAGGTCTTCGTCGCTGTGTACGAGCTGGTTTTCGCGCAACACCTCGCGCAACTTTTTTAACAACTCGCCACGGCGCGCTAAACGCTCGGGCACGGGCTCCGGAAAATTCATATAGGCCTTATTGACATAAAATGTGAGCGCTTCAATCCAACCCCAACTCATCGGCGTAAGCAAAGAGCGCCGGTGTCCCCCCCGTATGCACGAAAATAAGCGTCTGCCCTTTTTGCCACCAGCCAGCGCGTATATGCGCCAACAGTCCCGACATGGCCTTGCCCGTATAGGAAGGGTCGAGTAGCAGCCCCTCCCGGCGTGCCAACAGGTGTATCGCCTCGCGGCTTCCCTCTGTTACAACACCGTAATCGGCACCGACAAAGCTCGCATAGCTCTCGAAATCTTCCGGCGCAAAGTGCAATGGCAAATCTAGGATCTGTGCACACTCCTGCGCCAATTCGACGTGACCGGCTGCCGCTTGAGCATCGTCGCGCGGCGAGGGACTAATACCTACCACGCGCAGATTAATGTCCAGTGCCTTAAAGGCCAACACCAATCCCACGTGCGTATACGCCCCCGAACATAAATAGAGCGCATCCGGTTTTAAATTTTGCGCCTCCATCTGCGCGAGCAACTCCAGCGCACCGTCGACATAGGCGATGGCGCGATAGGCGCGCGCATCGGTGCTGGTGTGAAATGGTCTGTGCCCTGCAGCGCGCAGTTGTTCCATCTTTGCCGCCACCGCCTCGGCTTGGGTCTCGATCTCAGACAGATGCACCTCGGCACCAAAGAGATGCGTCAAGAGCAGGTTGCCCTGACGCTGGGCGTGGGCGTCGCGGCGGCCGATGATAACCGCCTTTAAACCCAGCTTCGCCGCCACCGCCGCCGTCACACGCGACTGGTTGGACTGCGCCCCGGCCGAGTGCACCAGCACATCACATCCCCTTTCCACCGCTTGGGCAATCTGATATTCAAACTCGCGAATTTTATTGCCGCCCATCGCCATCCCCGTCAAATCTTCGCGCTTTATATAGAGGTCGGGGCCCTCTAAGAAAGCGCTTAGATTGTCTAGCGTCTGCAGCGGCGTGGGCAGAGTCGCCAGAGACAACCTAGGCAGCGCATTAAGGCGTTCTCTTAACGTGTCAGACGCCGTATTCAACAAATTATAGATCCCTCCATAAGTCTTTCGTTAAAAGCAAGTTAGATAATAGCAATTTAGAGGACAAGAGCAGGACAGGGAGCAAACTCATTGCCCTCTGAGAAAAAGATGTTAATTTAGATATAACCTATACTTACGAGGGGTCCCTCCCTGTAATTCTCTAAAAAATCCCACAAAAAAACCCGAAGCACAATAAAAACAAATAGATAGGAATATCCGTGGACTTAGTAGAAGCTATCCCGGAAAAACTCGCGCCACATATACGCGCCGAACTCAAACGCGGCGAATTGTTGATGATACTGCTTTCCGCCGACATACGCGCGGACGGTCAATACGGCGATTCGTGGTTCGCTCTGACGGACGAGCGTCTGATCGTCTTCCAGCCCAAAACCGGCGACGAAATAGACATTTCGCATATTGCCCTCGACCAAATAGAGCACATCCAAGTGCGCAACTACGTGGGCAGTGGGGCTCTACTCGTCGAATTGGCAAACGAAACGGTCGAGTTGGTGCGGTTTTCGCCCAGCGCCTATTTCAAGTTTTCCAGCGTGCCCCAAGCAGTAGAAGCCGCGGGCATCGTCGAAGAAGAAAAAGAGCGGGAGATCGACGAGGCACCCCCCGTCAAAGTAGTCGAGCATTGCCCAACGTGCGGGCGCGCCTATCGCCCCGGTACAAAAGTCTGCCCACAGTGCTTGCAGAAAACCGAGACCTTCTGGCGCCTGTTCTCCTATATCAAACCCTATAAGAGCAAGGCTCTCGTTGGTTTTGCTCTGACCATCATCCTAACTATCATTGGCCTGCTGCCACCGCAGCTCAACCTGATTCTCATCGACCATGTTATCTTGCCAGCTACGGCTCCCTACATGCAAATGGTCGATGGCATCCCGCGCCAGGTTCTGACACCCGAAGCCCCGCAAACGCCACCGGATGTCGCCGTCGAGACCTTGGTCTGGGTCGTCATAGGCCTACTCGGCGTCTTTATTGGACGCGGCCTGACCAACGCCGCACGCACCCATATGCTGGGCTGGCTGGGCCAGCATATCGTCTTTGATATACAGATCCAGCTCTTTAAACATTTACAGCTGCTCTCGCTCACCTTCTACAACACCCTCAGCACCGGCCGCATCATGACCCGTGTCACCAGCGACACGGAGCGCATGCGCAACTTTATCACCTCTGGTTTTCAGGATATCGTCATCAATATCCTGACCCTAGTGGGCATCTGTCTGCTGATGCTGTGGATGAACTGGGAGTTGACGCTCTTAGCCATGATCCCCATCCCCTTCATGATCATCGGCACCCTTTTCTACCGCACGCGCATCCACTGGGTTTATCACCGCATATGGCGCCGCGTTGCCACGCTCAACTCCATGCTCGCCGACAGCATTCCCGGCGTCAAAGTCGTCAAGGCTTTCGCGCAGGAAGACCGCGAGTTGGAGCGCTTCGACGCGCACAACACAGACTTGCGCGAGTCGCAGATGGCCTCGATCAAAATGCGCGCCATCTTTTTACCCACAATTGCTTTTACCACTTCCGTCGGTTCGATCATCCTCTGGTGGTTTGGCGGCAACCGCGTGCTCTCCAACACGATGACGCTGGGTGAATTACAGGCCTTTATATCCTATATGATGATGTTCTACGCGCCGGTGCGCGCGCTCTGCACGCTGACCGAGCAGCTCGAAAGCGCGGCGACAACGGCCGAGCGCGTCTTTGAAATTCTCGACACCGAGGCCGAGGTGCAGGACCACATCGACTCCATCGACCCCGGCCAGATCGAAGGTTCGGTCGAATTTCGCAACGTCTCTTTTACCTACGACGGCTCGGCGCGCATCTTAGACCGTATCAACTGCAAGATCGAGCCAGGTGAAATGATTGGCATCGTCGGCCACTCGGGATCGGGCAAGTCGACACTGGTCAACCTGATATCGCGTTTCTACGATGTCAACGACGGCCAGATCTATATCGATGGCCACGCCATCACGTCCATCAAGCAGCAGCGCCTGCGCGCACAGATCGGCGTCGTGCTACAAGAGCCGCTGCTCTTCCAAGGTTCCATCTCCAAAAACATCGCCTACGGCTCTCCAAATGCTACGCGCGAAGAAATCATTGAATCGGCGCGCGCAGCCAACGCCCACAATTTTATCAT
Source organism: Planctomycetota bacterium (assembly GCA_047616505.1). Lineage (GTDB taxonomy): Bacteria > Latescibacterota > UBA2968 > UBA8231 > UBA8231. Next base: position 5,161 of record JBLHGI010000046.1, on the reverse strand, counting down.
GCAGTTTCCCGATGGCTATGACACACAGGTCGGCGAGCGCGGCGGGCGCCTCTCAGGCGGCGAGCGCCAGCGCATCTCCATTGCCCGCGCGCTGATCGGCAACCCGCGTATCCTCATTCTCGACGAAGCGACGGCCTCGGTCGATACGCAGACGGAGTACGAGATACAAGAAGCGCTCGAAAGGCTGGTGTCAGGGCGGACCACCTTTGCTATCGCCCATCGCCTCTCCACGCTCAAAAATGCCGACCGTCTGCTCGTACTCGATCGCGGGCGCATCGTCGAAGTCGGCACGCACGAAGAGCTCTTAGCTAAAGAGGAGGGCGTGTATCGCAACCTGGTGAATATGCAATCGGAGATGGCGAAAGTGAGGGCTTTATAATGACTAAAAATGTGAAAGACAAAGGCGGCTACGCCTATTCCGACTTTTTGCTCGACGCGACTAAAATGAGCTTCAGTCGCTCGGAGAACGGCAATCTCATTTTGCATTTGGACGGCGAGACCTACAACGATCTCAATATCCGCCGCGCCTTTCCATTGGAGAAAGGCGACCGCTATATCGGTTTTTTCACCAGCGACCGATCCGAGTTGGGCTTGCTCGAAGACCCGAGCGAATTAGAGGAAAACAGCCGTCGAGAATTGCTGGCAGAGCTAGATAAGATTTACTTCCGCCCACGCATTACGGCCTTTAATAGCCTCGACGAGGAATTTGGCGTGCTGCGCGGAGAGATCGAAACGACGAGCGGACCGCGTCCGTTAGAGATCCGCGGCTTTCGCCAAAATGTGCGCATGCTTTCTAATAACCGCGCCATTATCGAGGACGTCGATGGCAACCGCTACATAGTAGAGGACTGGCCCTCACTGCCCCAGCGCATCCGCGAAATCCTAGGGCTTTGAGTCTTTGCGCCCCCCTTCTTCATATCATTTAAGCGCAATGCTATAAACGCGCACTCTCGGCAAAGACTCCATGTCAAAACGCCGACTCAGTGAACGCAAATGCACGACCAACGATAACTAATCTCTCATATAAAAGCGGTTCGCCGATGTCTCCAGCGAACCGCTTTTATCTATCTATCGCAGTCTTTATATTCGACCGACATACTTCCATCCACTCAGTGAACTTGGTCGTCTCGCCAAGATCTTTCGTCAAAGTTCGGGTCCATCTCTTTATAGAGGGCACAGGCTTCTTGAAAAGCCCGGCGGTGCTCTCGGTTGGGCTCTCGGCGCCAATGCCCAAAAGCATCGAGCATCTTGTCGAGCGCCTGTTCGCGCAAAGCAGGTCGCGCTCCCTCATGCGCCTCGCGCTGCAGGTGAAAAACTTCGCCCGGCGACAGCCGCGCCATAATGCCCATATAGTTGGCACCCATGTGATTGAGTACGGAGTGATAGGTCTCAAAGTCGCGCGCCAATTTGTGCAGCGCTGAAGAAAGCCCCGCGTATTTCTTGGGCAAGCGCTGCGAAAAACTAGCGGCCCAACCGTAGTATTGCTGAGCCTGCTCCAAATAAGCAGCCGGTGGTGTCATCGCTTTGCGGTAAAGTCCCTGGTGTCCGCTGAGCCCCTCAAAAAGACCAAAGGCGACCAAACGGTGATCGGCATTCGTCCGATAGACCTTCATCTTATGCCGATCGCCGCCCTCCTCAACCTTGTTGTAGACGTCCATCGGCGTATTGGCTAGGACCTCGACATTCTCCGTATAAAAAGAACCATCCACCAGTGAATGCAGCAGGTGGGCCATGTAGACATTGACTTCTTCGTCTTCGTTCGATTCACACTCTGTGTCCAACCGCGAACACAGGTAGGCGTTGAGCATATAAAAAAACATCTTCTCGCGTTCGCCACTGTTTAGATCGATATAGTCTGTATCTTGCATGACTGCTCCTTTGCGAAGGGAGTTCTTAGCACATGAGGTACAACACGTAGATACGATCCTTCCGTTTGTGTATGATTTGTTTTAGCAAATGGGCGGCCAGTGCTGCAGACCTTTTCTTATCCCTGCCAAAAACCGAGAGTTAGCTCCAATTGGGCCATAAGTGTCACAGCGGAACATTGTGGGCAAGTGGCGTGTAAAAACGCTTTCTTGTCCTCTTTTACCCAATAACACATCTTTATTCATGTAGCGACCTGCGTGGAGTAAGAAACGCGCCGGCGGCGAGACCTGTTCCCTCTCCGCGAGCTACCTACTCTTTCCAAGCGGCCAGAAAATACTATTTCGATGCGCGTAAAAACGTTCAATTGCCACTCGCTTGACAAGGTATAGATACCCGACAATGTTAAGGCGGAATCTATACCTTTTTCAAGTAGCTTTTTAACGTTCTTACTCTTACCTTGGAAGTCTTCTTATGAAGGCTACACACATCTGTCCCGAGTGCGAGGGGTCAGGCTGCGCACCGCAGCCTCTGCACGCCCCCGACGACAGTATGTTCCTCTTTCCCCGCTGCGAATTGTGCAAGGGCAAGGGACATCTCAGCGACGAAGAACACGCCGATTTTTTAAAACGACGAGAGAATCCCTAAACACCTCGCGGCAAAAAAATAGTTCCACTCCTAGCCCGAAATCCCAGCGCCAACATTCTCACTTGCCCGCTATCGCTTCACACAGCACCGCCACGATTTCCTCTCGTGCCGCCGTTTCTGCCATTCCCCCTGGCACGACGAGGTCGGCGTACTGTTCCGTCGGTGCGTTGAACTGCTCATGCTGTCCGCGCACTGACTCCAAATAGTAATGCGTAATATTATCGTAGTCTTCCAACGACTTCATATTGCGGCGAATGCGGCGAATGATGCGCTCGTCGGCATCCGCTTTTACATAGAGTTTCAGATCCATCAACTCGCGCAACTCGGCAAAAAAAAGCACTAGGATGCCCTCCAAAATGACGACGTCGGCATCCGCTTCTTTAAGTTGGCGACACGCGACAAACATCTCCTGCTGCCTATACGAATCGGGCTCATTATAAGCGGGCCGGTAATCGTCGTTGAGTTGCGAATGGTACTGGGGCATATCCTGCGGTTTTTTAAAAAAGCGATCTTGCCCCACGACCTCTACCCGCAGCGGCGCGAGCCGTTCTGCCACGTGTACCGCCAGCGTGCTCTTGCCCGAGGCGCTACCGCCCCCCATGCCGATGTAGAGCGGGCGCTGCTCGCTACTTTGCCGCCAACGCCCGATGGCCCTGTTCAATGGGTCAGTCGGCAAAATACACCTGCATTTTCTCCATGCCCACCTTGGCTACCTCCATTGGGTCTTGCTCCCACAGCGCCGGATTGAACAATTCCAGCGACACATACCCCTCGTAGCCTTGGGCCAGCGCCAGACGCTCAATTTCCTTTAACGGCCCGACGCCATCGCCCGGCATGACGCGATCGGCATCCGACTGCTCGGCAAAGGGTTTGTCACCTGGCGCGTCGTTCCAATGCCAGATAGCTACTTTCTCAGCAGGCACCATGGCAATGCTCTCGATCGGACCGCCGCCGCGCAAGATATGAAACGGATCCATAATCAGCGACGCATCTTCCCGGTCGGCGTCGACGGCGATCTGCCACCCCTGCTCAATGGTGTAGACACTCTTCATAAAGCCCAGATACTCCATTGCCGGCTTGACGCCAATCTGCGCACCAATCTCCAATAGCTCTCTGTAGTCGGCCCCGCCCCGGCTCAAATCGAACGGCTCCATCGGCGGGCTGGCAATAATGTATTCAGCCCCTACGTCCACCGCCTGTTGCATGCAGCGCTTGACCTCTTCCAATGCTTGTGCATGTGCCTCGCCCTCAGACCCTAACCAGCCGTGCACGGCAATGACGGTCGGCACCTTTAAGCCGTGGTCTGCCAACGCCTGCACCACATCAAGCAGCGAACCACCGGCAACCTCATGCTCAGTCAGGTCGCTGTTCCACAACTCGATCGCCTTGTATCCCGCCGCGCCGGCAATGCGAATCTTCTCCATTAGACTAGCCGGGCGAATCGTCGAACTATTTAAACAGTATTCTATTTTAGCCATCGTTTTCCTTTCTAGTATCCGTAATTCGCTAAACACTGTATATGCCTGCACTTCAATAGCTCGCCCCCGAGTACCGTCGCGCCAGTCTTCAAGCCACGCACCAAAAATCCTCTCCCTCCACCATATCCCATTCCCTCAGCTGCTTGCGTATCAATGCGCGCGCTCCACGCGAAGCCACTGCCGACAAAAGCACCGGCCGTTCAAAGCGGCGCCACCACGACAATAAATCATCGGGCCCCACCACTGGTGCACCGCGCATCTGCCCACCGATCTTTTTGGGTGTAATATCGATAAAGACATCGGGCTGTGCCCCGCCGCGCTGCAGGTGTTTAGTCAGGCGCCGCCCCGTTTTACCCGCCCCCCATACGATGAGCCCATCACGCCCTCTAAGCGGACCTTCTATCAAATAATGCGCCTTGGTGCGCAGAAAGTTCTCTACCGAATAACGACTATCTGTATGCGTGATGCGGCGCTCGTGTTCGCGCCAATAAAAAAGTACCTCCGGCACCTTGGCAAAACGCTTCCCCGCTAGAAAATAGCGCAACCACAAATCGTAATCTTCCGGCCAACCACGATCTTGGTAACCACCGAATGCCAGTAGTTCAGCGCGTCGCATCATCGATGTCGGATTGGCAATCGGGCTTTCTATAAATATTTCGCGCACAATATCCTCGTGCCCCACTAAGCTATTGAGCCACTGTTCATAGATACGCATCCCCTCGCCCACTTCCGCGCTGGCAAAGGTTTCCACCAAAGAACTGACTACGCTCAAGCGCGAATCTGTTGCGAGTAAAGCCGCCTGTTTTTGTAGGCGTTCTGGATGCATGCGATCATCGGCATCCATACGCGCCACGTATTCACCACGACAGGAAGCCAAACCTATATTAGGCGCCCCAACCACACCGCTATGTTTGGAAAAAATAGGTAGCACGCGCGCATCGAGTTTTGCCCAACGACGCAAAATTTCGCCACTGTCGTCCGTGGATCCATCGTCCACAGCCACGAGCTCCCACTCTTCCAATCTCTGCGCGACCACGCTCTCAAGCGCCTCATCAAGCGTAGAGCTAGCGTTATAGACGGGCATTAACACGGAAACGCGCGGTGGCCTTTTCATCATCCTCTCCATAAGAGAGATTAGTATAACATCTTGACAGAAGAGAATCCAAATACCG
>JBLHGI010000045.1:0-25410 GCA_047616505.1 Planctomycetota bacterium | reverse complement strand
GGTTTAGAATCTCGCGAGCAGATGTTGGCGTGTCCCGGGCGTTTGCCCGATCGCGTCTACGCCTGTGTAGGTGGTGGTTCGAATGCCACGGGGATTTTTCTCGGCTTTGTCGACGATAAAGAGGTCGAGTTAATCGGCATTGAAGCCGGTGGGCTTGGGCTCGATACGGGGCAACACGCCTCGCGCTTGGCAGGTAATGACGGTCACGTGGGCGTGGCGCAGGGTTACAAGACGGTTTTTCTGCAGAACGACGAAGGCCAGATGCAGCACACGCACTCCGTTTCGGCCGGGCTCGATTATATCGGCATCAGCCCGATTCTGGCGCATTGGCACGAAATCGGCCGCATGCGCGCTGAAACAGCAACGGATGTTGAGGTCATTGACGCGCTCAAGATACTGATGCGCACTGAGGGCATCATTGGCGCCTTAGAGAGCTGCCACGGTTTGGCCGGGGCCATGCGCGAGGCGGCGAAGATGGATAAAGAACAGACGGTTTTAGTCAACCTTTCGGGGCGCGGCGACAAAGATATCTTTACGATCGCCGATGCCTTGGGCGATGAGAAGTGGAAGGAATTCCTGCGGGCAAAGGCGGCGCAGCTATGAACTTGCAGCGCTATATCGAAGAGCGCTTAACAGAGCGCAAGGTGCTGTTGATGACGCATCTGATTGCGGGATATCCTTCTTTAGAAGAAAATTGGCGCATGCTGGAGATTATGGGCGAGGTCGGCGTCGATTTGGTCGAACTGCAGATGCCCTTCAGCGAACCGATGGCCGACGGACCGACTTTCGCGCGCGCCAACCAAGCTTCCTTGGAAAAGGGCACGACCTTAGCGCAGTATTTTACTCTGCTGCAGCGTTCGACCTCGACCTTTGATTTTCCCCACTTAATGATGGGCTATTATAACACGGCCTTTCGTATGGGCGATGTGGCGTATTGCCAGAAGCTAAAAGAGTGCGGAGCCGTCGGTTTTATTCTACCCGATTTGCCGTTGGAAGAAGCGGAATCGCTGTTTGCTTTGAGCGACGAAAACGAATTGCACCCGATTCAACTGATGACGCCGACCAATACGGACGCGCGCCTGGCGATGCTGGGCCAACACGCGCGCGGTTTTGCCTACGTGGTGGCGCGGCGCGGCGTGACGGGCAGCAAGACGGATATCGACCAGGAGATCTACGCCTTTATTGAGCGCTGCAAACAGGTGACGGACGTGCCGCTGGCCGTGGGTTTTGGTCTGACGTGCGGGGCTGATTTAGAGCGCTTGCAGGGCAAGGCCGAGATCGGCATCGTCGGTTCGGAGTTATTGCGAGTGTGGGAGCAGGAGGGGGAAGCGGCCTATGCGGCGTTGCTCAAGGATTTGGTGGCTGGGCGAGGGTAGGAAGGCTTTAATACGGGCAGGAGCATCCGTTTTGGAAGTCGGGGGCACTGGTATGAGGTAGACCTTTGCCCACTACTATATGACTAGATAACGAGGGGTTACGCCGTCATGGGCGTAACCCCTTACTATTTAGTTCTCACTTAGTGCCAAAAATAAACTAGATCAAGGGCCTTCTTTCCTTCTAAGTATTAGGAATCCCATGGGAGAATCAATGGGGTCGCTAATCTGCCCGACTTTTAGGTGAAGAGCCGACTTTAAGAAGGGCGGCAGCTTAGGGTCCGATTGCTGTAGGACGGGCAGCGAGGTTTGCTGCGGGAAATCGGTAAACCGGCTGTTGATTTCTGCAAAGTCGACCCCTTCTTGCCGTGCAACCTCGACTAAGGCTTGTGCGATCTCGAGTGCCCCCGCCTTATCGTAATAGATGTTTTCTTTGGGGGTTTGCGATCCCTTATAGGCGATAACCATCAGGTCGACCGCTACATTTTCATCGGCGACTTGCCCCGGTTGCGGAATGCGACTGGGGTCTGCTTTTCCCGTAAGAGTGGGCACTTCCTTTTTATTTTTCTGCGCTAGCTTTTGGGCTCCTATCTCGGCATTTTTTTCCAAGGTGGCCACGTCAAAACTCTCAGCTTTAGCACCCACGCGTAAAATCTTTAACGATAGAATAATATCGCCCTGGGCGATGTTGTTGACGACATTCATACCTTGCTCGACTTCGCCGAATACAGAGTGTTTTTTGTTCAACCAAGGCGTTGCCACGTGAGTGATAAAAAATTGGCTGCCATTGGTATTGGGCCCGGAATTGGCCATCGATAAGATGCCGGGCTTATTGTGTTTTAACTGCGGGTGGAACTCATCGCGAAACTTATAACCGGGGCCCCCGGAACCCGTGCCGAGTGGATCTCCGCCCTGGATCATAAAATCTTTAAGGACGCGGTGGAATTTGAGGCCGTCGTAAAACTTCGATTTCTTTAGCTCCTGAGTATCTGGATTGCGCCATTCTTTGCTGCCTTCGGCCAGTCCGACAAAGTTGGCGACGGTGCGCGGTGTTTTGTCGTAGAATAGCTTTAGCAGAATAAGGCCTTTATTGGTCTGCATTTGGGCATACATGCCTTCGCCGAGATCGCTCTGCGCTTTGGCGGGAAGCACGGTGATAAGACTGAGTAAAAAGAGGGTACCTATTTTCTTAACCATGATCGCTCTCTATGTTAGAAGTTAGTCCTGCAAATCATTCGAATATTATAACACGACCTCACCGCCCGCTGTCTTAACCTGTCCGTGTTCCCAGGGTCGTATCCACTGCTCATTGATCTCCATGCCAAGACCCGGCGCCTCCGAAGGCACTAAAAAGCCTTGCTCGGGAACGGGCACATCTGGAATAGGTAGACACCTCGGCTAGCGGCACCCCACGGGCGTACTCATGTGAAATTCGCTGAGCGTGCAATTTAAACTAGCGATGCCTTGCTGCGCGTGGCCTGTAGGTCTTGCTCGGGCACGCGTCGGTTGAGCAGGTCGAGCGAGAGGTCGATAATCTCTTTCGCCTCGTCCGGCGTAGTGCAGCCTATGGTGACCATATCCTGGTCGCGAATCGTATTCCACACATAGGTCATGCCGACGACGGGCAGGAGTTTACCGGCGGCCAGCGGTTTGATCGTCATAACGGGTTTTTTCGCCTTTTGAATGACCTGCATAATCCAGTCTACTTCCACCTGCATCAGAAAACCGGCGGCGTTGTAAATCTGTATATACGTTTCGACATCGGCGCCCTGGCGGTCGGCATAGATAACAGATTCGGGCATATGGGTGGAAAGGCCCGGTATCATATCGCGCTCGCGGATCATCTGCGTATAGCGGTCGAGATGGCGAATTTCTTTGCTCATGCGATCGAGCAACGCGTCCGTTACGCACTGGTGCGGCAGGCAGAAGGTGGCACCTAATTCTTTTGTATAGTCAAAGACGCGCTCTGGCTCCTGCTCGGGAGGGCCTCCGGGCACGATATTAAAGCTCGGCGTCAGAATGCGGATGATTGCGCGCCCCGTGCTGTCTTCGGCGCGTTTGATGCCCTCTTCAAGAAGGGGGGAACAGGGGCCGAGTACGGCGTCGATATCGGCGCGGACAAAGACCTCGATCACTTCGGCAATGCGCTGGGCCGTCTGAAAATCTTTTATAAACTGGCTCTTGGCCTGGCTCGTATGCGAATAACCCAAGAACCAATTAGTGCCAATGAGCAGACGGGGTAGGCTTATGCCGCCAACGGTGGTGCGAGGAAAAATATCCATGGTGCGCGCTCCTATCAGGCCATTTGATCGCTTGTAAAGCTCATGGGTAAAATAACCAACTTGTGCGTCCTTGTGCTATACACAGTTTTTTATGCAAAGCGCATTAGCCGATCACGAGGCTCAATCCATAAAGAGCCCGCCGTTGACATCGACGATCTCACCCGTGATATGTTTGGCCTCCTCCGAGGCTAAAAAGAGCGCGCAGTTGGCCACGTCTTCGGGTTGCCCTACGTGGCCGAGAGGGATCTGTGCCTTGACTGGATCGTGTGCGGGCGAGGCGGTCATGGCGGTGTCGATGACGCCGGGGGAAATGGCGTTGGCGCGCACGCCGTATGCGGCCATGGTGCGGGCCAGGTTGATCGTCAGCGCACTGACGCCGGCCTTGGCAGCGGCATAGGGCGGGCCGGCGGCGACGCCCCCTGTTTTGGCGGCGAGTGAACTCATGCTGATGATGACCCCGGTATTTCTCGCTTTCATGTGGGGTAGCACGGCCTGGGCGCAGAGAAAGGTGCCTTTGAGGTTGATGTCGATTATGCGGTCCCAAACCTCTTCACTGCAGTCATCAAAGCTGGAAAACGTCACGTAGCCGGCGTTGTTTATTAAGATGTCGAGCTGGCCAAAATGGGCGATGGTCTGCTCGACGCCGCTGTGAATGGCTTGGCGGTCTGTGATATCCATCGTCAGCGCTAGGCCTTCCGTTGGTAGCTTGGCGATCGTGCTCTGTGCTGCGGTGGTATCAATGTCGGCGGCGGCAATGCGTGCTCCTTCGCGTGCAAATACTTGGGCTATCGCAGCGCCGATACCGCGACCGGCTCCGGTGATAAGAGCCGTTTTATCGCGTAATCTTCCCGTCATAATTGTTCTCCATATTTATACTATTAACAACATGGCGAAGGCACCTAAAGCGGCGCCGGCGATGCCCATGCGGCCTAGCGGTTCTTTCCAGATAAATTGAGCAAATAAATTGTCTAGTATGACAACGCCGCAGCCACTTAAAGGAAAAAAGACTGTGCCCTGAATATTGGCCAATGCCGTCAGCGTTACAGAGAGGGCGACTAAGTTAAAAAGGCCAATGCCGGCTCCTGCCCAGAGCGCATCGCGTACCAAAGGTAGACGGCGCCAGACAATAAAAAGGGCTCCGAGTATTCCGGCTGTCAAGGCCGTAAACATCAGCACGTAGAGGCGGAGTTCGTCTAAACCGGCGTGGTGGACCCAGTGTATACAGCACAGGCATATGCCCTGTAATACAAAGACCAGCAGGACGAGAGGGCTTTTGCGGTCCGTAGAGGTCGGAGAGCGTCTCCAGGTGAGCAGGCAGAGGCTACCAAGCGCCAGGGCAATGCCCGCTGTCTGCAAGGGGGTGATTACTTCGCCCCAAACCCAGGTGCCGACGGCGATGGGCACGATGATGGAGAGGCGAAAGGAAGTCAGCGTCGAGGAAGCATTGATACGCGTCAATGCGTGTGTCATCGTAAGCATGGAGACGATAAAACAGAGTCCCGTGATGCCTCCTAAGAGGGCGGGGGCGCTTAGGGGAGGCCACGATGGGGTGCTGAAGATGAAGAAGATGCAGAGCGCAGAAGATAGAACGAGATAGTTGGTGGTCACGACGATGGGGGCACTGTAGCCCCTGCGCTGAGACCACTTGAATAGTTGACCGAAGCCGAAGTTGAGTAGGACGACGGGAAAGAGCCAAGCCAAGGCAGATATGCTCCATGATAATAGCGGGGTGTATAGGGGAAGGATTGGCAAGTTAAGGTCTATTGATAGGGGCGGCAAGTATTATATTTACAGAGTGGCTACGGAGATATATCAATAGTAGTTGAGGTGGAAAATATCCAGAGAGGGGAGGGTTGTTGTGGCCGAAAATTCAATGACAGAAGGTCTGACTAAGGCGAGTATAGAAGAGCGTCGCAGCGTATTACACGAAACGGTCGCCGAGCTATATTCTACGGGAGACAAACGCGGCTTGCGGCTCATTCTCAATAGTCAGCACCCGGCCGACCTAGCCGATTTGATGCATCAGTACGACGACGACGACGACGAACAGCAACAATTATTCGAATGTTTGGCGGAATCTGTAGCGGCTGGCGTCTTGTCAGAGCTAGATATACCGACGATGCTCGGTGTGGCGGAATATATCGGTGCCGAGCAGCTGTCCGAACTCGTCGGCGAAATGGCACCAGACGATGCGGCCGATGTGCTCGGAGAACTTTCGCAGGAGGAAAGCGAAACGGTTCTCGGGCTGATGGACCGCGAAGAAGCCGACGAAGTTCGCGAGCTGTTGACCCACGAAGAGGATACCGGCGGCGGCATCATGACCTCGCGTCTGCTTACGGTGCGCGAGGATCTGAGTGTCGATAGGGCCATCAACTATCTGCGCGAGTGGGCGGTCGAAGACCAGGTCTTTAATATCTATGCCCTCGATGCAGAGGGGCGCCTGAGCGGGGTCGTTTCGCTGCGCTCTTTGATATTGGCACAACCCGATGCGCCAATAAGCGCCATAACACAGCGCGATCCTATCGCGGTGGCCGCCGATATGGACCAAGAAGGAATCGCCGATCTCTTTCGCGATTACGATCTCGTGGCGCTGCCGGTTGTCGATGATGATGGTCACTTGATTGGTGAAGTGACGGTGGACGATATCGTTGCGGTCATAGACGAAGAGGCGACGGAAGATATGTATGTGATGGCGGCGACCAGTTCGGAGGAGCGCGAGGAGCGCTCGACCTTCGGCGTCGTGCGCCGCCGCATTCCCTGGCTCTTGGTCTGCTTAGCGGGCACGCTTATGGCTGGAGCGATGATCGATGCCTTTCAGGAGAGCCTATCCAGTTTGACCGCGCTGCTGTTTTTTATGCCGGCGATTATGGCCATGGGAGGCAATGCTGGTATTCAGACATCGACCGTGACCATTCGCAATTTGGCAACGGGCGAACTGCAGAAAGGCGCCGTGCTCAAATCTATTGTGCGTGAGATGCGCATTGCGCTGATGATGGGCAGTGCCCTGGGGCTCTTGGCCTTCGCTGTATCACAGCTGTGGACGGGCAATTGGATCGTCGCCAGCTGCGTTGGTTTAGCTATGGTTTCAGCCGTTGTGTTCTCCGCTTTTTTGGGGGCATTAGTACCCATCGTTTTCCGCGGTATGGGTGTGGACCCAGCCGTGGCTTCTGGGCCGTTAATTACCACCCTCAATGACGGGATTTCGCTGGGCATATACTTTACTATTGCCAGCGTGCTCTTGGCCAATTGGGGATGAGTATAAGAGAGTTGGCGAGCATCCGATGGATGGTCCTATGTTTGACCCTAGTAGGGTGCGCTGGTTCTGTTGGCACTGCTGCCATTAGCTGGAGCGAAAGGGCATCGCACGAGCTGCGGGCGCGATTGCGCGGGGGATATATGTACATTGGGGGCGAGGGGGTGGAGGTGGCTTCACAGCTGTCTGCGTTTTATTTACATCGCAGCGACCATCCCGCCTGGTGCACTCCCTCTGGACCCCGTGTGCAGGCGGATCGATTGCTGCAGGCACTGTTGCAGGCAGAAAACGACGGGCTAGCCCCTGAGGAGTATCACTATAGCCAAATCAAAGCGGCGCTAAAGGCCTGGCGTAAGCCCACGGGGCCGCGACCGGGGATGGCGACAATCGTCGAGATCGACCTGTTGCTCAGCAATGCCTTTCTGCGCTATGGAAACCACTTGCAGCGTGGACGCATAGATCCACGCCGAATCCACGAGCACTGGGCAGCCCCTTATGTTAAGGGGGGGCTAGGGAGCTTGTTGCAGACGGCGTTGGATTTAAATCGAATACGAGAGGCACTGGACGGTCTGCGACCTCCCCAGTTGGGCTACGCGCGCCTGCGCGCTATCCTGATGCAGTATCGCGCTATGGCCGCTACCGGTGGTTGGCAAAAAGTCGAAGGACGGGGGAAAGTTTTAGAGGCGCGCCTTACCGTTAGTGGAGACTTAGAGGCAGGGCTCACCGTGGGCGAAGGGATTGAGCGCTTTCAGCGCCGACACGGTCTGTCGGCCAGTGGGCGCATCGATGCCGAGACCCTGGTTGCTCTCAATCGGCCGATAGAAGATGTCATTGCGCAAATAGAACTCAATATGGAGCGCTGGCGCTGGTTGCCCCATGCCGCCGATGCGCGCTATGTGCTCGTGCGTTTGGACGACTACGAACTCGATGTCGTGTTAGCGGGAGAGAAGAAGCGCACCGCACGCGTGATCGTTGGCAAGGAATTCTGGCGTACGCCGATCTTTAGCGCCGTGATGACGCACTTAGTTATAAACCCCTATTGGTATGTGCCGCGCAGTATTGCCGTCGGAGAAATCTTGCCTTTGCTGCAGCGCGATGCAGGCTATTTACAGCGCAACGGTTTTCGCGTCAGTGTAGGACAAGATCTAGCGGTGGTCGCAGTCGATCCAGCCGAAGTCGACTGGACAAAAGTAGGCGCGGACGAATTTGCCTATAATTTTGCTCAGATACCAGGGGGGGCTAACCCACTGGGGCAGGTGAAGTTTCTCTTTCCCAATCCACATAATATTTATTTGCACGATACGCCTAACCACGCACTTTTTGAGCGTGAGAAACGGGCGTTTAGTCATGGCTGCATCCGGGTCGAGGACAGCGTGGGTTTGGCTGCCCTGCTGCTCGATGGTTGGACGCGGAGTCAAGTGGAAGAGTTTGTCGAGAGTGGGCAGAACCGCGAGTTTGCACTCGAGCGATCGCTGCCCGTTTTTATGCTATATTGGACGGCTTGGGTTGGAGACGATGGTTTGCTGCAATTGCGCGAAGACGCCTATCAAAGCGACGCGTTGATGCGGCGAGCACTGGCGAGAAAATGAGCTTTGGGTTTGTGTTCAGGTGCTTATTTTTTCATATTGGCTACAATGAATTGCACGGGAAAGACAAGGGGAGAAAACCATGTTAGCACAGGGTAACATGAAGAATGTCGTTGGACTCATTCTCGGGGGCGGGCAGGGTGCGCGTCTCTTTCCCTTAACGCAGTACCGCTCTAAACCGGCCGTGCCTATCGGCGGTAAGTATCGGCTCATCGATATTCCCATTAGCAACTGCATCCATTCGGGGCTCAACCGCATGTTTGTGCTGACGCAGTTCAATTCGGCCTCATTGCACAGGCATATCAGCACGACGTATCGCTTTGACCACTTCTCCGACGGCTATGTGGAGATTCTCGCTGCCGAACAGACGCAGGAGAGTAGGGATTGGTATCAGGGCACGGCCGATGCGGTGCGCCGCCAGATGCGCCGAATCCTTTCCCGGCATGCCGAACAAATCCTCATTCTCTCCGGCGACCATCTCTACCGCATGGACTATAGCAAATTTATAGCCGAGCACAGGGAGCGGGGTGCAGACGTATCGATTGCGGTCAAACCCGTTACGCGTGAAGAGGCGCCGGGATTGGGTATTCTCAAAGTCGATGAGGATGGGCGCATCGTCGACTTTGTGGAAAAACCACAGACGGACGAAGAGTTAGAGGCCTTGCGCTTACCCGAATCTCCCAGTGATAATCCCGATGAACTCTATATGGCATCGATGGGCATTTACATTTTTGAGCCGCAGGTGATGATCAGTCTGTTGGTGGGGGACGACCGCGAAGATTTTGGTAAACACATAATCCCCGAAGCCATCCACAAGGTGGGGGTATATGGTCATACATTTGACGGCTATTGGGCGGATATCGGTACTATCAGGTCTTTTTATGAAGCCAATTTGGCGTTGACGGATGCGCGTCCCGCTTTCGACTTCTATGTGCCCGACGCCCCCGTCTATACGCACGCGCGTTTCTTGGCAGGAGCCCGCATGGAGAGTTGTCGGATCGAGAAAGGCATCGTCGCTGAGGGGTCCTATATCAGTGATGCCCAGATCCAACGTTCAATCGTTGGCATCCGCAGCGTGATCGGCCCCGGTGCGAAGTTGTTTAATTCGATCATGATGGGGGCGGACTTCTACGAGACCCCTATCGATATCGAGCGAAACTCGGCTAGGGGGATACCCAATGTCGGCATTGGCGCCAACGCCTCGATAAACCGGGCGATCATTGACAAGAATGCGCGTATTGGCGAGCGCGTTATTATCGATAACGCAGAGGGAGTGCGCGAAGCGGATGGCGATAATTATTATATTCGCGACGGCATTGTCGTCGTGCCCAAGGACGCCATTATAAATTCGGGCACGATTATATAATTCACGATAATTACAACAACGCGGGGCGGGCCACTACGGGTCTGCCCCGCTTTTTTTGTATGCGTAAAAGACGGTTTATTTTATTAGAGTTATATTGCGATATAGCAGGGTAAAGGGCCATCGTAATCTATTTGTAACAATTGCGTAACAAGGGCGACATGGAATAGGGCTACTATTGGAAGGTTCGTTACAATTAAGATGGCAAATTCCGATTCTTCTCGTATCTGCCATCTACTTATAAACTTCTTAGGGAGGCGTAACAAAGATGAAAAAATCGATCTTTTTCTCAGCGGCATTACTCTTGGCAGCCGCCATACCGGCAGCCCATGCCGCCGATGGCAAGGTCTCGGGTTATATGTTTGGCGACTACTATTATGTAGCAGCGGCGGACGATGCGGCCAAGTTGTCCGAAAAGCAGAATGCGTTTCAACTGCGTCGCGTGTATTTTAACTACGACAAGGAAATAGACGAGGGGGTGTCGACGCGTTTTCGCCTGGAGGCCAACGACGCCGGCTTTGGCAAAGGTTCTAATATGGAACCCTTTGTCAAGCACGCCTATATCAAATGGAGCAAAGCCGTAGGGGGAGCCGATGTGTATTTGGGGCTTTCTGGCACGCCGACTTGGGCACTCTCGGAAAAATTTTGGGGCTATCGGTCTGTAGAGAAGACGGTGCTTGATCTCAATAAGATCGGTTCGTCCGCCGACCTAGGCGTTGCCCTCAAGGGCAAGTCGGGCAAGTTGGCCTATACGGCGATGGTGGGCAATGGTCCGGGGAAGAAACCCGAGAATGACAACGGCAAAAAGATTTATGGTTCGCTGAGCTTTGCCGCCAGCGAGGCGCTTACGATAGAGGGATACGCCGATTTTAATATGCTGCCTGGCGAGCAGGACCAGATGACATTGAAGGTCTTTGCCGGCTACCAAGGCGAAGGGTTGAGCGGCGGAGTCGAAGCATTTAGTCGCGTCAACAAGGCGGCTGGTGTCGCTAAACAAGCTGGTGACGATGTGACGATTTCTGGTGTCTCGCTCTTTGCCACGCTGCCCTTAGGCGATAGCCTGAAGGGTTTTGGTCGTCTGGATGCCGTCAGCAACGACGATAAAGATACGACTGACATGCTGATCATAGCCGGCGTCGACCACAGCCCGACTAAGAATGTCCACCTGATGCCGAATATCTACGTGCAGTTGCCGGACGGTCCCGATCCCTCCATCCAGGGGCGTTTGACTTTCTATTACAAGTTTTAGGGACGATGTAACAAAGGCTTCATCGTCGTGTAACGCTTTCGTAACAGTGTGTGTGCACACTTAAGAAAGTGTTACACGACACCCTAAAACGCAGGTAAGGAAAGTAGAATGAAACACGCACGTATAATAGCAGCAGCATGGGTTGCACTGCTCGTAACGGCGGCAGTCGACGCGCAGCAATTGTCTGTCGACGAACGCATTAAACCTTATGAGAAGGTCAGGGGCATTTCCGGCAATGCCAGTAGCATAGGTTCGGATACTATGAACAACCTGATGGCGCTGTGGTTAGAGGGGTTTCGCAAGTTTTATCCCAACGTAAAGATCCAAATCGAAGGCAAGGGCTCGAGCACGGCGCCGCCGGCGCTTATCGAGGGTACGGCTCAGTTCGGTCCCATGTCGCGGGCTATGAAGTCGACGGAGGAAGACAAGTTCGAGCAGCAGTTTGGTTACAAATCTACGTCCATGCGCACTTCACTTGATGCGTTGGCCGTTTTTGTCAACAAAGACAATCCGATTGAAGGGCTGAGCTTACCGCAGGTCGATGCCATCTTTTCTAAGACCCGCCGCGGCGAGTATGCAGGCGACATTTCATCTTGGGGACAGTTGGGATTGCAAGGGTCATGGGTTAGTGCTCGCGTCAGCCTATACGGTCGCAACTCGGCTTCGGGGACCTACGGTTTCTTTAAAAAGAACGCGCTATTCAAAGGGGACTACAAAGACGAAGTCAAAGAGCAGCCGGGGTCGGCTTCGGTCGTCCAGGGAATAACGTCGGATCGCTTTGGCATCGGTTATAGTGGTATTGGCTATATCACCTCGGGCGTTCGCATCGTTCCTTTGGCCAAAAAAGAGGGTGGCGAGTTTAAAGAGGGAACTTTGGCCAACGTGCTCGACGGCTCCTATCCCTTGGGCCGTTTCCTATACCTCTATATAAATAACGCACCGAACAAGCCGATCGATCCGATGGTGCGCGAGTTTTGCAAGTATATCTTTTCCAAACAAGGGCAGGAGATCGTCATCAAGGACGGTTATATGCCCGTGCCCTACGAAGTGGTCCAGGCTGAATTGGCCAAGTTAGCAGACTAAGAGAATCGCTCAGTGCAAAAAAAACGCACCATACGCGGAGTGACGGCGCGGGCCCGGATTATAGACCAGGTCGGCCGTCACCTCATCTCTATCGGCGGCATTGGCATTATCGCTGCCGTTATGGGGATCCTACTCTTTATTCTCTTTGAGGCCTATCCGCTCTTCCAGTCTCCGGATCTGTTCAAAACAGCCACGCTGCGCGCCGAAAGAGCACTGGCTATTGGCATGGACCCCTATCACGCCGTGGCCTATATCGCCTCTGATGAAGGAGTCGATTTTCTGCGTCTAGACGATGGGCGAGTGGATAGTCGCGAGCGCCCCAAGGCACTAGAGGGAGGACGCGCTGTCTCGGCTACTCGCTCTCTGCGCGACGGCGGTCTTGCCTGGGGTTTGGACGATGGGCGCGTGCTTTTGTCGCGTATCGATTTTAAACTCGACTACAGCAACGACGAACGCTATATACAACCGCAGTATAACGCGGGTGACCTAGTCGTTTTGGATGCTCGTGGCGAAGCGATAGAGCACTTGGCCTACCAAGACGAAGGGGAAGGGCGCGCAGCTGTGGCCGGCATTTCAGCTTCGGGGCGTTTGTTATTGCTCGTTCGCCAAGAACAGCAAGGTCTATTGGGGCCGGGGGAACTTGTCGAAGCCGCTTATGAACTAACGTCCGATTTAGAGGCTTTGCCGCGCACATTGCTTTTGGACCGTCGCTTGCGCCGCCTATTAGTCGGCATGGACAATGGCGAGATCGCCGAATGGAAGTTGGGAGAAGTTGATGATATACCCCAATACCAAGGAGTTTTTGCCGCTTCTAAAACAGCTATTACGGCGCTGGATCACGTGTTGGGTGATGTTTCTATTATCGTCGGCGATGCCGATGGTAACGTGCGCACGTGGGCAAAGGTCGAGAGGGATGGTCGGCGCATTTTTACTCTGATGCACGAGTTACCTGCGCATGCTGATGCCGTGGTGAAGCTGGCCTCCTCTTTGCGCGATAAACAGTTTCTAAGCGCCGATGCCAGCGGGAATATAGCCCTACACCACATGACGTCTGAACAGACATTCCTCACGTTAGAGGGCGATGGACCGATTGGCGATTTAATTATGGCGCCCAAGGCCGACGGTTTTGTGCGCATCGGCGAAGATGGCCATCTCACTCACTATAAAATAACAAATCCGCATCCAGAAATAACGCTGGGCGTGCTCTTTGGTCCGGTTTGGTACGAGGGCTATAGCCAAGAGGAATTCGTCTGGCAGTCGACGGGGGGAACCGACGAGTTCGAACCCAAGATTAGTCTGATACCGCTGCTCTTTGGCACCGTCAAAGGCACGCTCTATGCCCTGCTTTTCGCCCTGCCCTTGGCGGTCCTGGCCGCTATATATACGGCTGAATTTGCCAATCCGCGCGTGCGTGCCATCGTCAAACCCATGGTGGAGGTAATGGCCTCGCTACCCAGTGTAATACTCGGTTTTCTCGCGGGGTTATGGTTGGCACCACTTTTAGAAACTCGGCTCATTGGCACACTGCTGCTCTTTCCCCTGGTTCCCACGGGGGTCATATTGGGCGCCTGGTGCTGGCAACAATTGCCCGCTCATTTTGTGCGCCGGGCAACGGGGCGTTGGGAAATCTATCTGCTCGTCGTCGTTACATTACTGAGTTCCTGGCTGGCCTTTGTGCTGGGGCCGGCCTTTGAGGACATGGCCTTTGCGGGTAGCTTTCTCGGCTGGCTGCGCCAAGACCTCGATATGGCCTATGACCAGCGCAACTGCTTGGTGGTTGGGTTTGCGATGGGATTTGCCGTCGTGCCGCTTATTTTTACGATTTGTGAAGACGCCTTATCGAGTGTTCCCAGCCATTTGCGCGCGGGGTCGTTGGCCCTAGGGGCTACGCGTTGGCAGACGGCCGTGCGCGTGGTGCTGCCGATGGCACTGCCTGGTATTTTTTCTGCTGCGATGATCGGTTTTGGACGCGCTATTGGCGAGACGATGATCGTGCTCATGGCCACGGGGAATACGCCGGTAATGGATTGGAATATTTTTAACGGCATGCGCACGATTGCAGCCAATATCGCCGTGGAATTGCCAGAGGCGCCCCATCGGGGAACGCTCTACCGCGTGCTCTTTCTCAGCGGCTTGTTACTCTTTGTCTCGACATTTGCTATTAATACGCTGGCAGAGATCGTGCGTCAGCGTTTGCGAGATAGGTACAATCGACTATGAGTTTTAAATTTTGGCGTGCTGGCGAACCCTTTATTTGGCTGACGGGAAGCGCCCTCGCCCTCTGTCTTTTGATGATTACTGGCCTGGTGTCAATCATTATGTATAATGGCTTGGGTGTGTTCTGGCCCAAGGACATCGAGTTGCTGCGTCTGCGCACAGGCGAGGTCGTTATGGGGCGTCAGAACGACCGCCAGGTCATACCAGAAAGTGACGGAAAATTCCGCTTGCAGCTCAAGTTAGGCAATCGCGATGCCTATGGTCTCGATTTTCGCTGGGTGGATGAAGAGTTGATTACGGCGCGCGAAATGCCTACTGGGGCCGTTGTTTTTGAACGTCTGGAGTGGGGCGATGCCTATGCCTTTATAAAAGAGATATATGAGGGGGACAAGCGCTTGGCGGGCGCAGGGGAAGAGGGTTGGAGTGCGCTACAGTCGCTGCTTGAGGTTTCCGAGGAGCGTTGGCAGCGCATTGAGGAATTGGAGCGCGGTGAGATCGGCGAGCTAAATTACCGCATGGAAGACCTGCGTTTGGAGCTGCGGCGCCAGCAGCTGGAAAATGCACCGGCTGAGCAAAGGGCGGCCGCCCAAGAACAGAGTGCTGAGCTGTGGCGGGAATACGAAGAGTTATCCGAACGCTTGGTTCGACTGCGCGAAGAGAACGAACGCACAGAAGTGGCGGTTGAACTCGCCGATGGTCAGCAGCGCCGCATAAAGGTTGCCGATATCGTGCGCGCCTACCGGCCCAACGATCTGAGCACGGGGGGGAAAATAGCCGTTTATTTGTCTAAGGGCTGGGAGTTTCTCGCCGGACAGCCGCGCGAATCCAATACGGAGGGCGGCGTTTTTCCCGCCCTGTTTGGCACGGTTATGATGGTGATGCTGATGAGTTTGGCCGCCGTGCCCTTTGGCATCTTAGCCGCGCTGTATTTGCGCGAATATGCGCGCCAAGGCTTTTTAGTGCGGCTAGTGCGGATCGCCGTCAATAATTTGGCCGGTGTGCCGTCGATCGTTTTTGGTATGTTCGGCTTGGGGTTTTTTGTCTATGGCGTGGGGGGTAGTATAGACCGTCTGTTCTATGCCGAGACGCTGCCGACGCCGACCTATGGTACCGGAGGGATTCTCTGGGCTTCACTGACGTTGGCTCTGTTGACGGTTCCCGTCGTGATCGTAGCGACGGAAGAGGCACTGGCATCCGTGCCGCGCGAGCTGCGCGAGGGGTCTTTGGCGCTGGGGTCTACTAAGTTCCAGATGATTTGGAGTGTGGTGCTGCCCAGCGCATTGCCGGGCATATTGACGGGCGTCATACTGGCTACGGCACGCGGAGCCGGCGAAGTGGCTCCACTGATGATCACCGGTGTAGTTAAGTTGGCTCCGGACCTTCCAGTGGATAGCTACTGGCCGTTCTTTCACTTGGAGCGAAAGTTTATGCACCTGGGTTTTCATATCTACGACGTGGGTTTCCAGTCGCCCAATGTAGAAGCGGCTCGCCCGATGGTCTACACGACGGCGCTACTGCTTTTGTTGATCGTATTGATGTTGAACCTGACGGCTATTATCGTGCGCAATAAGCTGCGTCGCCGCTATGCTACTTCGGCATTTTAGACGGGAAAGTTGAACGAGATATGAGCGATGTAAAATTGGTGGGAGATATGGAGTTAGAGACCGCAGTAGAAGCGGTCGACAACCCGATCGTCGAAGTTGATAAGGTGAACATGTTCTATGGTGAGGCGCAGGCGCTTTTCAATATAATAATGGGCATTCCCGAGCGCCAAGTTACGGCCTTTATAGGACCTTCTGGTTGCGGCACGTCGACTCTGCTGCGCAGTTTGAATCGGCTCAATGACTTGGTCGAATCGGCGCGTATCGAGGGGCAAGTGCGCGTCGGTGGCGAAGATATATACACGCCGGATTTTGACGTTATTGATTTGCGTCGTCGCGTCGGCATGGTCTTTCAGAAATCCAACCCATTTCCCAAATCTATTTATGAGAACGTGGCCTACGGGCTGCGCATCGCCGGTGAGAATAGCCGTTCAGTGCTCGACGATGCGGTGGAGCGCAGTTTAAAAGCGGCCGCCCTTTGGGAGGAAGTGAAAGACCGTTTAAAGGGCAATGCACTCGGGCTATCTGGCGGCCAGCAGCAGCGTTTATGCATTGCGCGCACGTTAGCCGTCGAACCCGAGGTGGTGCTGATGGATGAGCCTTGTTCGGCGCTCGATCCGATCGCCACGGTGCGCATCGAAGAGACGATTACCGAATTAAAAAAAGACTACACGATCGTCATCGTCACCCACAATTTGCAGCAGGCTGCGCGCATATCGGACCGTACGGCATTTTTCTATTTGGGAAAACTGATCGAATACAGCGAGACGCAGCAAATGTTTACCAAGCCGGGTCTGAAACAAACCGAGGATTACGTGACCGGCCGCTTCGGCTAAATTCGCTCATAAAAGCTCATTCACGAAGAGCGCGGTATGGCAACCGCACTGGCTAACGAGGTTTTTTATGGAGAGAAAATTCGACCAGCAATTGGACGATTTAAAGCAGGAAATACTCAAGATGGGCGGGGCGGTAGAAGAGTCGATTGCACAGGCCGTAAAAGCCTTGGTCGACCGCGATGATGCCTTGGTCCAGGAGGTGATTGCGGGAGGCAAACGCATCGACGATTGGGAAATAAAGATCGAAGAGGAATGCCTAACGTTGATGGCTACGCAGGGTCCTGTTGCCAGCGATTTGCGCCTGCTAACTACGATCTTGAAAATGAATGACGATCTGGAGCGCATCAACGATCAGGCCGTCAATATTGCGCAGCGAGCGCAGGTGCTCAACACGATGCCGCTGCTAAAGCCGCTCATCGATATTCCGCGCATGTCGGAATTGGCGCAGAGTATGGTCAAGGACTCGTTGGATGCTTTTGTCCGTCTAGATGTAAATCTGGCCAAAGACGTGGGAAGGCGCGACGACCAACTCGACCAACTGCGCGACCAGATTTTCCGCGAGCTTCTGACCTATATGCACGATGCCGTCGGGCAGGCCGATACGATCGATCGGGCTATTTACTTGATTTTGGTGGCCCGGCACCTAGAGCGAGTCGGCGACAACTCCTCTAATATTGCCGAGAATGTCGCCTACTTGGTTGAAGGACGTATTGTGCGCCATCAAAAGGAGCACTGGTGGGAAGAAGGCGCAGAGGGCGAATCGGTTTAGGTCTTCTTTTTCTGGAGAAAGGCTGCAATGGGTGAAAAAATACTGGTCGTTGAGGATGAGCCCGATATTCTCGATTTAGTCAGCTATAATTTAAAGCAGGCAGGTTTCTCCGTCGTGCCGGTGGAGACGGGCGAAGAAGCGCTCGTGGTCGCTGAACGCGAAAAATTGGCCCTGATCGTGCTCGATCTTATGCTGCCGGGTATCGATGGTTTAGAAGTGTGTAGACTGCTCAAACAACGGGTCGAAAGCCAGAATATCCCCGTGCTCATGCTGACGGCGCGCACCGAAGAGGTCGATCGCATCGTCGGTTTGGAATTGGGTGCAGACGATTATTTAGTAAAACCGTTCTCGCCGCGCGAACTCGTGCTGCGCATTCGCGCGATATTGCGCCGTGCCCACGGGGACGCCGCGGAAGAAGGCGGTCATATCCAAATCGGAACTTTGTTTATTGATCCCGTGGGGCACAGAGTGCAGATAGGCGACGAATATGTGGAGCTAACGGCGACGGAATTTCGCCTATTACTCACCTTAGTACAGCGCCGTGGGCGCGTGCAGTCGCGCGAGGAGTTGCTCAATGTGGTGTGGGGATACGAATACAGTGGTTATAGTCGCACGGTAGATACGCACGTGCGACGACTGCGCGAGAAAATAGGTGGGGTCGCCGATATGGTGGAGACGGTGCGAGGGGTGGGCTACCGATTCAGTCGCGCGCCGAGTTGAAATGAAGCTGCGTTGGCGACTGCTGTTAATTCACCTGGCACTGGCTATACTAGTCGCTTGGGGTATCTCTCTGCGTATGGGCGGTGGGCTTGGCGAGGTGGTGACGGATCCTCTACTCATTTTACTCGTGTTTATCGGTGCTGGAATAGCAACAGCCGTGGCATTATGCAGGGTGCGTTCAATGCTGGGGGAGGTGGGGCAAAAGCTGCGTAGTGTGAGCATAGAGCCTGCGGATGACTTTGTGGTATCGCTGCCCGATTTGATCGAAATAGAGCGGCCTTTGGTCGATGTGATAACGAAGTATAGGGATCGCATAACTCTTCTGCGCACGGAGAAGACTCGCCTTGAGGTCACTATTGAAAGTATCGCTGAGGGCATTTTGGTGATCGGCCGCGATGGCCGCGTCGTGATGGCCAACACCGCGCTGGGGCGATTGTTTGCCCTTAATATGCCATTAGAAGGGCGGCCAACGGCCGAGGTGGTTCGCCAAGCCTCTATTCAAGATGCCATTTGTTATAGCTTAGAGCACGGTACTAGCCGCTCGTTGGAAGTGGAGATGACGGGGAGTATCGCGCGCCATTTGGATATGCACGTGGAGCCCATTCGCCGGGGTAATGAATGTGTCGGCGTCGTTTCGGTCTTTTACGATATTACGCGCCTGCGCCAACTAGAGCGCCTGCGGCGAGACTTTGTCGCCAATGTCTCTCACGAGTTGCGCACGCCGTTGACGGCGATCAAGGGCTACGCTGAGACCTTGACCGACGGCGCGCTTGAAGACCGCGAGGCGGCGGGGCGTTTTATTGCTATAATTTCTTCGCATGCCGATCGCCTCAATCGCTTGCTCGACGATTTGCTCGATTTGTCGCGTCTGGAGTCCGATCAGTTGCAGGTGGACAAGACGCCGTGCAACCTGCGCAGTTTAGTCGAGGTGGGTTCGGCTTCAGTCGCCGCCGCTTCTGAGAAAAAGAACATTGCGATCTCAAGCGAAGTTGCCGCGGATATTGAAGTAAGCTGTGATCCCAAGCTAATTGAACAAGCTCTGATCAACTTGCTGGATAATGCTATAAAATACACGGCGGAAGGCGGCGAAGTGCGCGTCTTTACGCGTATTGAATCTTCGCGCCTGTGGCTCGATGTCGTCGATACGGGTATAGGCATTCCCTCCGAAGATCTCGGACGCGTTTTTGAGCGTTTCTACCGCGTCGATAAAGGTCGTTCGCGCGCCATGGGGGGGACGGGTTTGGGGCTGGCCATTGTGCGCCATGTTGTCGAAGCGCACGGGGAAAGAGTTTTAGTGCAGAGCCAATTGGGAGAGGGCACGACTTTTAGCCTATCCTTTAGCTGCGTTTGAAAAGGTATTTCCTCTTCCGTCTCTTGCTGTAAATCCCTTTATTATAAGCACTATGAATAAACTAATATGCGGCGCGTGCGCCGCGACCTTAAAGACCGCCGTGTGCCTATTGCTCTTGGTTGCCTGTGGGGAAGAAACGCAAGTCGAAACGGCGGCCCCTACTGCCAAGGGACAACAGCTCTACTTGCGCAATGGCTGCGCCGTTTGCCATGGCGACGAGGGGCGTGGCGATGGACGCCTCGCCGCTACCCTGAAACCGCCCCCGCGTGACTTTAGAGATGTAGCCGCCTATAAGAAAGGTGCTGCCAGCGCTGATATTGCGCGGACGATTGGCAAGGGGCTCGCCGGTACGAGCATGCCGGCCTTTGCTCATATCGCAGAGGCTGATCGCCTGGAAATAGCGCGTTATATTGTCGATTTGCAGAAAAAACCTTGATGGAGGAGTGATTTTTTTATGTTGGATAGGCTAGGTAAGAATCGACTAAACCGAGTCGGGTTTTTATTGCTTCTCGTTGTGCTTATATGGACCAATTCTGCTTTTGCTCACAAGCTAAACACGAGTTATGCCAACTTAGTGGTTCGCGCCGATACGCTGATGCTACGCGTGCGCATCGACGATTTTGACATGGCGCAGATGGGGCTCGATACCAACGGCGACAGCACGCTTTTTTACGAAGAAATGCAGGCTGGTTTACCGCAGATTACGGACTTTGTCGCCCGGCAATTGCGGGTGCAAGTAGATGGTGAAGCCGTCGCTCTTAGCGCGGGAGCAGCCGGTATAGATCCCGACAATAAAGGCAATACATTTGCCTCGCTCTACTTTGGTGCCGCTTTGTCCGAACCGCCCGAGGAAGTCGAAGTGCACGTAGATTTTTTTGATACCTTTGGCGATGAACACAAGTGCATTGCCAAGGTGCTATTGCCGGGGAAATCGCTAGAGCAGGCCGTCTTTGCCGCCGATACATCGCGGCAGATTTTTTATGCGCACCGAGAAAAATCGGTATTCGAACAGGCCATAGCATTTACTTGGTTGGGTGTGGAACACATTTTTCTCGGCTACGACCACATCATGTTCTTGTTGGCGCTGATCGCCGTGGGCGGACGCCTGCGCAGCCTAATAAAGATCGTTTCGGCTTTCACCATCGCCCATAGTATCACGCTGTGCCTAGCGGCTCTTGAAATTGTCACACTGCCGTCGCAGTGGATTGAAGCGGGCATCGCTTTGAGCATCGTCTATGTGGCGTTGGAAAATTTCTGGCTGCGCCGCACGGATCACCGCTGGATGCTGACCTTTGTTTTTGGGTTGGTGCACGGCTTTGGTTTTGCCAACGTGTTGCGCGAGTTAGGCCTGCCGACGAAGGGGCTTATAACATCGCTGCTCTCTTTTAATATTGGAGTGGAAATCGGGCAGATTGCCATCGTCGCTTTGCTCTTTCCCCTCATTTTATGGCTCAACCGGCAGGTGTATCAAAGAAAAGTCGTCTGGGGGGTGTCCGCTATTATCTTGATCTTCGGCGTCGGTTGGTTCATCGAACGCGTCTTTGAGTTGCAATATATGCCCATCTAAGAAGAAAGGCAGAGCACATGGTTGCGCTGTGGTTGTTGCTCTTTGTTCCGGCGTTTGCCCTTGCGGTGCCGATACCGGAAACCGCGTTTCCCGGTGTGCGTTTTTCACCCTCTTTGCAAGATGAATATACTACGGGGACGGCCGTATTACTCAGCGGGAATATAGAGGACGAGAGCAAAGCCGACGGGCAGGTTCTGCTGCGCTTTACAGCGGAAAGTGGCGAGGTTATACGAGTCTTTGCCAATTTGACGGGGACCGATTTTCGCCGCTACTACATTTTTCCACACGAGGCGGCTGGTAGCTACGAAGTTGAATTTTTTAGCGGCGGAGCTGCCGACGAGTCGCTGGCCTTTGTCGGTAGCTTTTCTACACTGCGCATAGTTGCCGGCAGTGGCCCGACGCTATTGCCCACCGATTATTTTTCTGGTCTACTGCTCGCAGCGCCTTTTTCATCTTCGATCCGCAGCGGAGAGGGGATTTCTCTCATGGGGCGCGTGTTGGATGAGAGCAAGGCCAACGGACAAATCCTCTTCAACTTTATCGCAGACGAGGGGGGAGAAGAAATATCGGTGTATGTCGACCTCGAAGGGGTCGATTTTAACCGGGGTTATTTGTTCCAGCCTGGCAGCGAGGGGTCGTATGAACTCAAGGTCTATCTCGGGGGCCCAGAGGATTCCTCGTTGCAGTATCTGGATGGCTTTTCCATCCAGATCGCTGCTGGCAGCGGTCTCGTGTCTATTCCGGCCAATTATTTTCGCGGCATCACGCTCGACGAACCGTTAGAGATCGACTGGCCCGCTGGCCGCGATCGGTGGGTCGAGGGCAGCGTCGGGCGAGGTATCGCTGCCGTACGCGTAGAACTCGAGGGGGAAGCCGTTGCTGTCGAACGTGAAATTGGCGTGGTCGATGGGCGCTTCCGCCTGCGCCTATATCTCGATGAAGCCGCCCGTGGCGAAGTAGTATTGCGCCTGCTCCAGCAGGGAGAAGACGGCCGCTGGACGAACGGTGGGGAGGCGCCGCTGCAAGCCGTGCTCGCGCCGCCAACAGGCCAGCTCCAGGTGGGGGCCTTGTCGTTGAGCCCGCGTGTAGGCGAAACAGAAACGCTAGCTTTGACTAATGTTGGCACTGCTCGGTTACGGAAAATCCGCTATGAGGTCGAGGGGCCATTTTCTATCGTCGGGGATATAGGCGAATTAGAGCCAGGAGCACAGGCGCTGCTGCATCTCGGTTATGCGGGCAGCGGTGGAGAAAGTGGTCTATTACATATCTATAGCGACGATCCGCGCCGACCTGAGCAGCAGGTCGCCCTCAATGGCCTATCTAGTGCAGATAGTGCGCTGCCCTTTTTGACTCAGCGCGCCGGGGCCGATGGCATACTCGCTCTCGATGTTGACCTGACGCGAAGTGATTATTTGCTGGTGCTGTATAGCGCCGCTGTAGCGGGTGTAGATGAGGACGCCCACTTTGCATACTCTGTCGGCGCTTCGCTGCCGGCTGCCCGTTTGGCTAAACAGCGTGAAATAGCGCCCGTCGCGGGTGAATCTGCGCCCCTTGCGGGTGAGTCTTTTCTGCGTGCGCGCGAACGCAGACTGGCAGAGGGCTATCGCAATTATGTGGGTCCTAGTGCAAAACGAATGGCAATTAAGACCGAGATTGGCGATCGTCGCCGCTTTGCCTACGCGGGTTTTGTCGATGGCGGCAATCCTATTGCCGTCGACGCGACCGCCGTTTATGTCGGTGAGCGCGCCGTTGCATGGATACAGGACGATATGCGGCCTTCTGTCGACAATCTTAGCCGCGAGCAGGTTATCGCTGCCGTAGAACAATTTAGTCGCGAGGACTTCGAGTTGGTGTCGACGTTTTTTGGCCGGGCATCCGATATCGATGGCGATGGCCGCATCGCCTTCCTTTTTACGCATTGGGTCGACGACGAGGACGGGTTGGTAGGCTTCTACGACGCTTCTTCGGTGCTACCTGAGGGGGTGGGTGGCGACGGAAATTTGAGCGACTTGATATTTATCTCGCCTACGCAGAGTGTAGACTTTTATCGCTCGTTGTTGGTGCACGAATTCCAACATTTGATCAATTTTAACGAACATGTGCTCGTGCGCCGCGGCGAGGGGGAAGAAAGTTGGCTCAACGAGGGGCTTTCGCACCTTTCAGAAGATTTAGTGGCAGGGTATAGCGAGTCGGGGCACGATGACAATATCTCCGCCTATTTGCGCGATCCAGAGGTGACGGGTCTCATAGGCGATGCGGGTGGTTCTTCGGCTAAGCGCGGAGCGGCATATCTATTTGTGCGCGGTCTGCGCGACCGCTTGGGAGCGGGTGTTATCCAGCGTTTGGTGGCAACGGGTTTGGCCGGGCGCGACAATGTCGAAGAGGCGGCTGGACAGACGATGGATGAGCTGCTGGCCTTTTGGGGGGCACAGCTCTACGCCAGTGGGCAGGGAATTAACGTCCACCCTTTCTTCAATTTTAACTCTTCTTTGCTGCAGTCTGGGAGCGGGCGCGGTTTGCCGCTGCCGGCTGAGCGCAGATATACCGTGGGCGCTCAAGCGGTGCGCGGTGCGGTCGCGGCACGTGGCATAGCCTATGTGCGCGTGCGCGGCGGGACGGCAGAGCGACTGCTGATAGAAGCGGATCCAGCCGCTCAGCTGGGCGTAGTGGCTATGCCGCTTCGCGATGGTTTTGTCAACCGTGCCCAGATGCCGCCGGACTATGTGCCAGGGCTACACTTTGACAGCGCGCTGCCCGCCGTATTAATCGCTGGGGGGCAGTACCGTGCGAGTGGCCGAGTAGTGGATCCGAGTATTGCGTCGCTGCTCTTTCGTTTTGCAGGGGCCGACACGCTGCGCTTTACCATAGATATTATTGACCGTCAGTTCGACGAGATTCTATCGGTGCCAGTGGCTGGGGAATATGCTTTAGAAGTCTTTGTTGGCGACGGGGAAGGCACCTTAGATCTTGCTGCCGGATTTGCTCCCGTATGGGTGGAAACTGCGGGTGATATAACGGTGGTGGAAGAAAGTGCCGCTAGCGTGCCAGATTTCTATGCACTGGGTCGCGTTTTCCCAAACCCCTTCAATGCCAGCGTTGTGGTGCCCTTTGATCTGCAGGGCGCCAACGAGTCTGTATCTCTGGAGATCTTTAATGTGCTGGGTCAGAAGGTTCGCACGCTGCTGCGCGGGCCAATGGCGAGCGGTTCACAGCGGGCCATCTGGGACGGCCGCGATGAGACGGGGCAGTCGCTGGCATCGGGGCTTTATTGGTTTCGTCTGCGCGTAGCCCAATTCCAACAAGTGCGTAGCGCCGTATTGTTGCGCTGATCCCTGGCTTATTGTTCCGCTCGCTACGCCTGGCGCAATTGGTGTTCATACACGCAGCGAACCAGCTCGGCTTCGCGGGCCGCGGGCATGGAGTCAAAGCGCAGCTGCAGGCGATTGGCTGAGCCCACGCGGGTCTGGTGGACGATCTGACAGGACAATTCGGCAAGGGGAAATGGTTCCTCAAAATCTGGGTCTACTATTAGGATGCCTTCAATGGGGCCAGTGGCTTGGGTCTCGATACTTAGGCCGCCGGCGCTTAAGTCGAGGACGGTTGCCTCGATGCGCCGTCCACTGCGTATCGTATTGCTCGTTGCTGCAGCGGCTGGCAGCGACTTCGTTTCAGCTCCTTCTTCCGGTGTTTTCCCTTCAAGGGCTAAAGCAGACTCTTTCACTAAAAAAAAACGGATGGCAAAGTGGGTATAGATGCGATGAAAATCTCGTTGCTGTAGGCGCTCAATCGTATCGCTGTGGTGTAGGACGATGGTGTTTGTACTGGGGTCGGCTGAATAGATAGCTGACTCGAAGCGATATTCCGTGTCGGCACTGCGCCAGAAGCGCACGGCTAAAGGTTGGTCGTGCGCTAAGGTGCCATAGCGGGCAAAGTCCTCTTGTAACAAGGGGGCCAACACGAGTGCGCGTTCCTCGCGCCGCACTAAGACCCATGGGTAAAAGTTTTCGATCTCTTGCGCTTCGCACCAGACCATGAGGGTTAGACCCTCTTCGAGTTGGCGCGTCGAACGCAGCGCTTGCTCGGCTGGAACTTGGTCAAAACCTAGCTGCTGGCGGATATGTGCAATCTGGCGGATTTGTTTGTGGTTCCAGTCTCGTTCT